>NZ_JBQAGB010000025.1:0-52202 GCF_051916145.1 Bacillus cereus group sp. MYBK245-2
TGTAGACAAAGTTCATTTTGTACTTAATGGAACAGGAATGTTATTTAAAGCTTTTTGGCAAGAGTTGAAAAGTCGAGGTAGTGCAGATAAGGATCTGTTACGAGCAGCTGGATTATCTGATAGTGCTATTAATGCATTTACTGGTGCTGGAGCTAAAATCGGTCACAATTTGAATGCTATTAAAATGCTAATTGGGGCATTTGGGAAAGAAGTGAAAAAACAAGGTAGTGCTGATATTGATTTATTAAAAGCTGCTGGTATATCTGATAATGCCATTAATGCTTTTACAAAAGCAGGAGCGAAGGTAAACCATAATCTAAACTCAATTAAATTATTATTAAAAGCATTCGGACAAGAAGTGAAAGCTGGCGGTACGGCTGATATTGACTTACTTGTTGCTGCTGGAATTCCCGTTGGGGCAATCGAAAAGGTTGTCTCTTTTGGTCGTGCCCTTAATAGTGCTTTAAATACAGTAAAAACAGTTATAAAGGGGTTTTCGTTGTCCTTTTCTGGTAACAGTGATGGGGCAATGCAACTTATGCAGGCGATGGGACTTAATGATAATTTAATTTCAATGGTAGTATCATTTGGCGAAAAGTTACGCTCGGCATTTGATTATGTTAAACAAGCAATAATTAATGCTTTCCATGGAGATTTCACACAAATAACTGATGTCTTTGTAAAGCTGATTCCGAGTATTATTGCAATTTTACTAGGTGGAGTTCCAGGCCTAATAATCGGGATCGCCACAATGTTTGCTCGCATGTCGGATGCGGCAGGTATTGGTGGAGAGGTATTGATACAAAAGTTTGGCGAAGTAATGAATAAATTTGTTGCTTGGTATGCAAATTTTGTTACTACTAAACTACCAGTATTTTTAGAACAAGGAATGCAAATTATCGTTAGCTTCATCCAAGGAATTCTGCAAGCTTTACCTCAGCTTGTTGAGACATATGCTCAAATCATGACAACGCTTATTACAACTTTGACGACTCAGCTGCCTCAAATCATTCAGACAGGAGTATCAATAATACAAACATTGGTGTTGGCGATAGTTCAGGCACTGCCTTATATGATGCAAGCATCTACTCAAATTATTAGCACTTTGATCCAAGGTATAACTCAATTGTTACCTATGCTAATAGATACAGGAATCCAAATAATTACTACTTTAGTACAGGCGATTCTCCCTTTAATACCTCAAGTTATAGATGCTGGGGTTCAAATTTTGTTAGCGATAGTTAATGGCATTATTCAAGTTTTACCGCAACTAATAGACTCTGCTATGCAAATCATAACAACATTATTGAATACAATTGTGCAGAATTTATCTTTAATTATTGATGCTGGTATTCAGATTTTAATGGCGTTAATTAATGGGATTCTACAGATCTTACCTCAATTAATTGATACAGCGTTGCAGGTTATCAATCAATTCATAACGATAATTTTGCAGAATTTGCCTCAGATTCTCGAGGCGGGAATGCAGATACTAATGAAATTGGTTGAGGGTATCATTCAAATGTTACCTCAAATTGTAGATGCAGTTATACAAATTATCACTAAATTTACTGAAGTTGTAGTCCAAAACCTTCCTAGAATCATAGATGCCGGGGTTCAGATTTTAACCAAACTTATTGAGGGGATTCTTAAAATGACACCTCAATTAGCTGGTGCCGCTCTCCAAGTTATGGCTAAGTTAATTGCAACTATTATTCAACACTTACCTCAGTTATTGTCTGCTGGTGTGCAATTGATAGAAGCTTTGATAAAAGGAATACTTAGTTTAATTGGAGCGGTATTTAATGCCGGAGTAGAAATAGGCGCTAAAATAATTGATTCTTTGCGTAAAGTCAATTTGTTCGATATAGGCGTAAATATTGTCAAAGGATTAATAAGTGGTATTGGATCCATGGTAGGTTCCGCTGTAGCTGCAGCAAGAGAATTAGGGAGTAGCGTAGCTGGTGCGGTAAAAGGAATTTTAAATATTCATTCTCCATCCCGTGTTATGAGAGACTTAGGTATTTACACTGGTCAAGGGCTAGTTAAAGGTATTGGATCCATGGAGAACCCAGTATATAGGGCAGCGAAAGAAATGGCTGTAATAGTTAAGGATGCATTCGATTCATTATCAGAAGGGATAGTACTCGGAGATGTGTCAATGGGGACTGTTTCAGGACCTGTAATTCCAATGGTTTCTGCTGGTTATAAAACACCTTCTAGCATATCAAATGTGTCGTCTACTTCTGGATTTAGTGGCGCAACTTTAAGTAAATCTACAAATGAATCTAGACCGTCAAATAACGTTCAAAATGCTACTCCTGCTGTTATTGAAAATGTAATTGTTATTGATAGCACTGAAGTAGTAAGAGCAATCGGAGACAAGATAGACGTAGACCAGGGGAAACGAATTGTAAATCAATCATTTGTTATGGGACAAAAGGGAGGATGGTGATTAAATGTCTGAAGTAATTACATTAGGAACGACAGTACAAACATTAAGTGGGAAAAAGTATGTATTAGAAGAACTAGGCATCATGACAAGAGATTTTAATCCGCAGTCACCATCGCCTGTTCATAACTTTGAGACTGTTGAAAATAGAAATGGAACTATTGATAGAGGAACAGTTTATGGCCAACGTACTATCAACTGTTCTTTTTATTTTAAAGCAGTTGATATGTGGGATTATGCATTACTACGAGATGAAGTATTTCGTATATTTGATAGTAGAGAAGCTTTCTATATCATAGATCAACGAAATCCGGGCAAGCGATGGCTTGTAAAATATAGTTCACCTTACAGTATCGATCAGAATTGGAAATACGGGTTCTTTGAAATTGATTTTGTAACTGTGAAACTACCATTTGCAGAATCAATTGGAAAAACCACTGACCCAAATACATTTGATTCTAATCTTTGGCAAATTGGACAGGGGTTAATTGCAGAAGATACAAAGTACACGCATAATACAACATCCTTCCGTATCTATAATGCAGGTGATGTTACGATTGACCCGAAGGAAATGCCATTAAAAATTATTTATACAGGATGGTCTGAACAATTAACAATTAAGAATTTAACAACAGGTGATATATGGAGCTATGGAAAATCCACAGTAATTGAGAGTTCGCAAATTATATTAGATGGGGTTAAGTCTTATCGTCCTGGCGTAGGTAGTATCTTTAAAGACACGAATTGGAAGTTAATCACACTAAAACCGGGTTGGAATGATTTTGTGTTATCTGGCGCTTCAGGTAACTTCAAAATTGAATTTGATTTCCGGTTTTATTATTTGTAGGTGGGTGAAGTCATGTTATTAGTTACAGGAATAAATGGACAAACAGAGATGCTTTGCGACTTCAAGGAAGTAAGAAGAAAACGAAGAGTCAATGGAGAACATTCTCTTAATTTCTATCAGCTAAACACTCCAGAAGCAGCGCATGCGTATAAATTGCTAGATAAACGTTCCATAGTTACAATTCCCGAAACAGGTGATGAATATATTGTACTTGGTATATCTAAAGTGGGGCATTATGGAAAAAGGATTAACGCAATGCATGTATTTCTTGACGGTTTTATCAGCCAACATAAATATGAATTACTGAACGGAACCGTTAATTTTAAACAATTCTGCGACTTCTTATTTGTGGGTAGTGGATGGACATACATTATAAACGGTGCATTTGCTCCACAACGTTTTGAAAACTTTGGGAGAGATTCTAAGCTTTCATTGCTGCAAAAAGGGCTAGAAAGATATAAAGCTGAGTTTTCCATTGATAACAAGAATAAAATTATTACATTTAAAAATGAGATAGGCAAAACTACAGAATCACAGTTCAGGTATGGACATAATCTACAAACTTTCAATGAAGAAACGGATATGTCAAACTTTTGTACAGTTATTAGAGGATTTGGAAAAAGGGATGACGAGACAGAGTTTTCCGTTGAATATAAATCGCCATTAGTAAGTGTATACGGTGAAATTCATCAAAAGTCGATTGATGATGATCGTTATAAGTATGAAAGTTCTTTATTAGAAGCATGTAAAAACAATTTAAATGATACACCTCTAACGAAATTTAACGTATCCGTTTCGGATTTATACGAAAATGGTTTACAAATGCATCCATACGATTATGGCGACTATGTATATATGCTTTATGAAGAGGCAGAGGTAGCTGTTCAGATACGAATCGTTGAGGTTATAGACGACCCAGTAAATAATAGTATTTCACCAACATTTGAATTATCGACTTTTAAAACGTTACGAACTGCAAGTGCAATTCAAGCGCAATTTCAACAGACTCAAAGAGACATTCAACAATTGATGGATGATGAAGGCAATTTAAGCTTAGCTTTAAAACGCTTGTACATGAATACAGAAACATTCGCTGATAACACTGGAGTTTGGTATATAGATCCAGAAGATAAAAATAGATACGTCCATATTGGTGCAGGAGGCCTCGATGTTCATCGTGGTCTTGTTCGCGTTGAACGGGAAGATGGATATGCGACTGTTATTGGCGGTGTATTACAGCATTCGTTTGATATACAAGGTGCATTTCCTCCGTTTACTTCATCAGCTGTGGAAATATTTTCGTGGTGGTGGAGAACGAAATTTACAGAGTACGCTACAGACTGTCAGTATTACTCGTTCGAACATAAGAGCCGTTATCTTCGTGTTGAAATAGTTCAAAGGAGTGATTCTGGTTGGTGCTATATGACTGTGGAACGAGGTGGCGGTGGTACACCAATTGAGGTGCTTGCTACTTCTGCGACACAAGATAACAGTCCGAAAGGAATAGCGAAAACTATGATTATTGATTTAGGTGTTCCGACAGGGCAAAAAATGGATTGTTATATTCGGTTACGAAGCGAAAAAGGAGAATGGGCATATGGTCGTGTAGTACGAATGACGTTGGAAGGATAATGTTATTAATAACAATCTAGTATTAAAAAAACTATAAAAAACGAATTTTATATAAAACAAACTTTAGGAGGAATCATTTATGAAACCAGTTCAAATTTATTTAGGAGTTCCACAAACAGCTAAACTACAAGTATATGATGTTAAAACTGGTAAACAAGTAACCATCAAACAGATGATTATAACTAACACAAATGAAACTGATGCGAAACTTACAGTCACAGTGAATACAACTGATATTATGAAGGGGTTAATAGTTAATCCGGGCGAAACAAAGTTTATTGATCTAACAGTTGTATTGAATGAGAACAATACGCTTTCATTACAACAAGATAAAGAAAATGCTATTAATGTAATGATTAGTGGGTATATAGAGGAATCGGCAACTCCAGCAATTCCTTATCAGTAAGACAGGTATATAACCTGTCTTTACTTTTTATATAGAGAACAAGTAGGTAAGGAAAGACGGTGATAAATTTGGTTCAATTTAATAAGATAGGAAATAACAACTTTGGATCGGGATTTAAAAATGAGCAGAATGAAAATTGGACAAAGTTAGAAGGAATATGCAACGATTTTGAACAACAAAATGAAGCGACTAGCAAAGAAATCGAAAGGATTAATTCCCTAGCTACATCTGTTGATGCTTCAACCTTGCATCCATTCTTATTAGCTGACTTTAATGGAAAAAAGAATGTAGTACCTATAGCTTCATCTTTCGAAAGCGGCGCGGCAGCATGGTTAACTTATAATGTAACTAATTTTTATATGGCCAATTCTCCAATTGAAGTTAGTTCGGATTTTTACACAGAAAGCCCAAATATAAGTCAAGTGAAAATAAAAGTCATTAACGGCGATAGTATTAGTAATATTGGACCAGTAGCATTAAACTCAGAAATTACTCCTGTTACTAAAAAAAGAATTCATCAATTAAATTTTAAAAATAGTTTCAAAGAAGATTGTAATTTTGTGCATGTCTTCATTTGGGCTTATGCTATTGATATCAATAAGCAAACAGAATTCTTTTATAAAAATATTAAAACAACTATTTTTGGTCAAAGTATTTCACCCGTCAGAATTACCACTTATCCGGAAAAAAATGGTAGTGTTATTGATACAAAAAACTTGCCGGTCCAATTGTCTTTAGAGAAAGATCTACCTGGAAAAATCAATAGTGAGCTAACAACAAGAACTTCTTCTCTTAAGGGATTTGATATCAAAGCGAAAGGTAATGCATTAAACAAAACGAAGGTACAACTAGATTTTGTATTTGATGTATCGTCATTAGGATTAACGACGGAAGATATTTTTTCATTCCAAGCAGATGTAAGTTCAACGGATTCAAATGTAATCCAATTAGAAAGTCAGTACTTTTTTAATAATGGGGCAGCGCCAGGAGATTCCAGTGGTACACAATTACCTCCTAGTGGAGTTAAATCATATAAAACTCCTCGAATGAATTATATGTATATAGATAATGTTAGAGCGGCACAACAAAAATATATACATTGTTTCCTTAATGTGATTTTAAGTGACGGTACTACGTTAACTAATTTTAAAGTAAACAATGTAAGTATTACAATCCGAGGAAATACTTATGTGTACTCCAAAGTAGAAAATAATATTTTGTATAGAGCTAACCCTGAAGACTATATAGCTTATAAAGAATTTCCTGATGAAAATTTAGTTACATTTGGAGAATTGCCATCTTATGTTGTTATAAACAATCTAGTAGGGAAAAAAATCAATTTACTAGGAGATTCAATAACAGCTGGACATACGCTTGGGTTTTCAAACACTTGGGGGTATGCAATTGCAAAACGTAACAAAATGAATGTACGAAACTATGGTATTAACGGGACGTGTTTAGCCGGAACATCAAACGCTTCAGGTGCAAGTATGGCAACGCGTTATGTAGATATGGATAACGAATCAGATTATATCATTGTTATGGGCGGAACGAATGATCAAGGGAGTGGGAATATCCCTATTGGTACAGATGATGATGTGACTGTTGACACATTTAAAGGTGCTTTAAATGTATTGTGTAAAGGATTAATAGAAAAATACCCGAAATCAAAAATCGGATTTATGACACCTTATCATAATCATAATAACGCTAATGGTAACGGGGCAAAAATTATAGATTATGTGAACGCGATTATTGAGATATGTGGTAACTATGGGATACCGGTTTTAGATAATTATAGAAGTGGTGGATTATTACCGGTTAACGCTGTTCAAAGAAGTGCGTTAATGATGCCAGATGGTATTCATCCAACAGCAGAAGGTCATCAATTTATAAGTAAAAGAATTGAATGGTTTATCAATTCTCTTTAATTTTTCTACAAAATACGGCTTTGAGTAAAAATTCAATTCATAGATCAAGAGGAGCGATTTCGCTTCTCTTTTTATTTTGAGGAGATGATCATTGTGAAACGAATAGTAGACCAAGCAATTTATGAAAAGCATGTTAGCCAAGAAAACAAAAACCTAGTCAAAGATTTTCTAATCGAAAAGAAAGCACAAGGGAAAGCGGCAAGCACTTTAAAACAATACAATTGGGATTTACGAATTATTTTGTTTCTAATACATGAACACTTCGAAAATAAAAATCTAACTGAATTAACACGTAAAGATATTCGAAACTTATCTATTATTTTTCAAGAGCTGGGAATGTCTAATGCACGTGTGAATGGATTAATGAGTGCATTGCGTTCAGCACTTGAATTTTGTGCGGACGATGATGACTATGAGTATGAATTTAATGTAGGTTCACGGGTCCGCGGATTACCTAAGAATCCAGTCAGAGAAATCACTTTTATAACTGAAGAACAAATTGAGTGGTTAATCGATGAATTACTTAAACAAGAGAAATATATGTTAGCAACCTATTTAGCGCTTTCTTACTACAGTGCAGCAAGGAAGAATGAAGTTTACCAAGTTCAAAAAGAAGAACTAACAGAACGTTATTTTACGAATGTAGTACGTGGTAAGCGAGGTAAGAAATTCAGATTGTATTATAATCCCCGAGTACAGAAATGTATTCGTTTATATATAGAACAGCGCGGTAAAGATGCTATTCCAGATTTGTTCGTACGAGTTTATAAGAATGGTGAACGAAAACTTTTAAATAAGAGCGCATTTAATTACTGGTGCAAGATATTTTCTAAGATGTTATACGAAAAAGAAGGTAAGGAATATAAAATGAATCCTCACTGTTTTCGTCATAGCAGATTAGATAATTTAAAAGTGCAAGGTGTACCACTCGAAAAATTAAAATCACTTGCAAATCATTCGGATATTTCGACAACACAATCCTATTTAAAAGATAGGAGTGAGGAAGATATTGCAGATATTTTCGGAATGGATCCAAGTTGCTTTGCAGCTTAAAAGGAGGCTTAATAAATGCCAGAACAAAAACATGATGACTTTAAGGAATTATTAGTTGGATTAACAAGGGTGGAAACAAAGTTAGATACGCTTGGTAACGTTAAGGATGTTGCAATTGAAGCGCAGCAATCAGCGAAAAGTGCTCATTTGAGGATTGATCGATTAGATAAATTCGTATTTTGGATTGGTACTACAGTAGTTGGAGCTATTATCACTGGTGGGATAATGGCTCTTTTTAAATTCGCAGGGAAGTGATCGTATATACGGTCACTTTTTTTATTGAAAGGAGGTGAGGTTATGAAAAACTTTGATGCAGCTTCAATTAGTCGTTATGTCGTATTAGTAATCGCTGTGATTAACAGTGTTTTGAATCTTATTGGGTACCAAACGATTGATGACAAAATTACAAACGATTTAGTGGCAGTAATTACAGGAGCTTTCACTCTATATATGGCATGGAAGAACAACTATTTAAGCAATAAAGGATTACAACAAAAAGATGTATTACAAAAAAATAACTTACACTAAAAGGAGATGTTGAACAATGGGTTGTTTTGCAGGATCAGGTGGTCACAATAGTATCGTGCAAGGTGCAAATAGCGCTTATGGGAAAGAACATGTGGAGGATAGAAGGTTTCTTGACGCAGTTGCTAAATATGTACAAGCAGCGGGATGGAAATATGTGAATTGTTCTGACGAAGTAGGAACGACAAAATACGATGTTTGGAATAATGCAGCCAATAACCATTTACGTGTAGTGGATAGTGATGTAGATTTACAGTTTCATTTAAATGCCACTCCAGGCGGTACAGGTTGTGAAGTGTGGTTACATCCTTCATACGGAAATAGAGAATTGGCGGCAAAGATTTCAAAGGCAATGGCTGATGCATTTGGATTGAGGGATCGAGGGATTAAATTTTCTACGGATTTAGGATGGATTAATAAAACTAAGACTGGATTACTCCCTGAAATTTGCTTTATCGATAATGAAATAGATATGCAAAAATACCGTGCTAATTTTGATAAGGCAGCTAAAGCGGTAGCTGAGGTTATTGTTGGCAAATCAATTCAAGCAAACCCAAATGATGGAGGAGTGGAGATTATCGTGAATAAATTTAGTAAAGTTGTTACGTATGAATTTGGTACAGCGTTAGTACCTGAGATGTTAGGAATGATGGATGCTCTTGGGTATGAATCTCGTATTATCTCATATGGAGATAAACAAGGATTAGTTAGATTTGAAACAGCATACCGCCAAGGGAATGAACTAGATCGAGCAACAGCATGGTTAGATGCTAGAGGACTTGACTACTTCTATACAAAAGAATAGTTTGATGAACAAAAATAAGAGCCGTCCTGTGGGCGGCTTTTTTTATTTGAGAAAATACTTTATGTACACGCAATATTTTTATGTTCCCGACATATAGCTAATAGCGTATAGCGCGCTTATAGCTAACTAACAAGTCCACTGCCAAAGTAGGGCTATTTTTTATGCTTTTTTGGTAATAGCGGTACTATCGTTTTACATAGTCCAAAAGTCATCAAAGTCTATATTTCTACCTGTAAGTTTTCTTAATGCTTTAATGATTTTTTGCCCATTCTTCATAGAAGGAGAAAAAGCATCCCCTTGACATATCCTGCTGACAGTCCCTCTATTCACACCACTTTCTCTTACTACGTCTTGTTGTGAAATTCCATTTTTGTCTAAGAATTTACCGAATTTAGATCTGCGTTTACCTAAACCGAACATGATTAAACGCTCCCTTTTATTTTTTGTAATCAGCCTGTCCAAAAATCAAACTTTCTAAACTTCAAAAAAGATTGAATATTGTTCAAGCAGCACGAAATACCTTTTAACAAAGCGATATCACCGCTACTACCAAAAGGGAGTGTTGTAAATGGCTAAATTCAGTAAACCAGTGGCTTTTAATGAGAAGAACGAGAAAGATAGATTAATGTTACAACACGTTAAACGTCGTAATTTTAGCGGATACGTGAAGAAATTAATTTGGGAAGCTATGAGTCTTACAGAAGTAGAAAAAGAGCATACAGAGCAATCTGAACAGCCAAAAGTACAAATTAAAGAAATTAAAACAGAAAAAGCATTCACTCCTGCTGCACCTTCAAAGCCAAAAACGCAACCAACTGCATCCGAACGGATCCAACAACTTAAATCACAAACAAAGAAGCAGCAAACTTCTCCAAGTTCACTGCCATTTATGCCATCTAGCCCGCGAAAATATTAACTAATGTACCGATAATTGCTCCTACTGTTACAGCAATAGCTACATGCATTGTTAATCCCTCCAATTTTAAGGATTTACCGTTAGTATGTCCTGTTAAAAAAAATAACATGTGAGAGGTGTACATCATGGCGAAAACAGAGGTAATACCGTTCAGTTCGTTTATGGATGGCAGTTACAAAAATAAGGAGAAAAGTGATATTACTGTATTAAAAAGAGTTACTACCGGTACTATCGGTTCACTTATCATGATCCTACCCAAAGCAGCATTTGCAGCTACTGTTAATAGCACTTTTGGAAACGTCCACGGGGCCATCATGAACGGATTTGATGCAGGAGTAGTACTTGTCATTATGTTTTCGGGAGCAAGTTGGGCCTTGGGACATCGTACGAAGGCGTTAGAAATCCTCATAGGCGTTTCTTGTGGTTACATCTTGTCGAGACATGCGATAGATATCCGTGATTTCTTAAAAGGGATATAAGGAGGGCACATCATGAAATTCATCTTAAATGGTGGTCAAATGGTTTTAGCAAATGCAAGTGGTTATATCGGTGAAAAGGCAAAGGAAGGTTCATTTATGGATATACTAAACGATTTTAGTGATAGCATCGTTCATACAGAAATAGAGTTCATTCTAAAACCAATTGGCCACTTCATTAAAGAATGCGGTACGTTGCTTTGGGATTGGTTTATTGTGAGTCTTCCTGATTTGATGGGATATACCACAATAGCGGCAGGTGCATTTATTATCATTTCATCTATGTTAGGGAAAGGAAGCTTAATGAAAACGGTAAGTTGGTACACAGCTCTTTTAATTCTTGCACTTACAATACTTGGAGGTGTTTAAAGTGGATGAGAAGAAAGAAGAGTTTTTACCGGATCAGGAGCAGAAATTTTATTACCCAGCGCTTTATCTTGGTGGTGTTCCAGCCGAGATACCGAAAAAGAGAAAGAAGTGGTGGAAACGTACTGAAACAATAGCATGGTCTGATTTCTTTCAAACAGAGAAAAACAAAATGGTTGTGTATCGTATTATTCCGCACAGTAATGTTACAAATAGCACTCGTAGACTATGGAAAGCTATTTATAAGATGTATGAAATGTATGAGTCACCAGGGACGCGTTTGGAAAGGGATGGATTACGTTTTGTATATCGTGAAAAGGATCTGTTTTGGTTCGATGTGATATTTAAACAAGAGAATGGACAGAAGAGGATCGAGTTTTATGTATCTACATCGGAATACCAAGCAACTAAGTTGAAACGAAAATTAGAAAATAAGATGAGTGTCACCATAAAAGAAGCTTCTCTTGAGCAAATACAAGTCCCGGAAGAAAATACGATCATCCAGGAGTTAAAGTATCTAAAACACGATATATTCAGCTTGAACACAAACATGAATGAACAAAAGACACCTATTGCAGCAGTTATGAACACGATAGACGAATTACAATTTGATGGAGACTTTGCAAGGCTAAGTATCTGTAATGAAGCAGAGAACCGTCAAAAGTGGATAAAGAACGCGTCTTGGGCTTACGAAAAATTATCTAAAGGGAAAGTTCCTCAACGCGCTACATTGAACTCTAAAATGATTATAGGTGCCTCTAAAAAGACGATTGGTGGATTCGTGAATGAGGTCAATTATTTGATATCTGATTTATTTAATGCACTATCCAATACGTTTTTTAAAAGCGATAAGTCATACTCTAAAGAAAAGGTAATCGACAAACCATTTAGTTTAGAAGATGAGATAAACTCACGTCATATTAGTACTGCTAGTCGTGAAAAGTTAAATAATCCAACATTCAAAAGCCATATACGAATCGCAGCGCATTCACAAGACCGCCTGACTCGTGAAACGATGAGTGAAACCTTATCCCTATCATTTAGCGAAATAGCTGATAATAACGAGCTACATGGCGTCAAAATTAACATAAAGAGTAAGAAGAAAGAAATTATTCAAGAGTTAAATACATTACATCTCTCCAAACGCACGAAAATGAACGGTAACGCGAATTTAATCTCAACTGATGAAATGGCTAAGTTAGCAATGCAAATGCCTACAGCAGAACTGCAAAGACGATATGAAGAAGCGTTGAGTGTGAAGAAAAGAACAGAAACGGATATTCCAAGTGTGCTATGTGATCCGAATGGTATTCATTTAGGTGAAAGCGAATTGAAAGATAAGAAAATACCAATCTACTTTCCTGTTAAGAATCCTGATGAATTGTATAAAGGTTACACGTTTATCGGTCAACAGGGTTCTGGTAAAGACACCGCAATTAAAAATTGGGTAGTAGACGGATGTTTAAATCATGGTATTAGCGCCATTATCCCTGAGGTGATTTGCGAAGTAGGAGAGCGTGGTATGGCTGACGGTATAAGAGATGCTCTGCCTCCAGATAAAATAATAGATATTGATTTAAGTGATGAAAATTACATTGTTCCTATGGATCTTACTGAAGTAATTACAAAATTAGGACGCAAGGGTGCAAGTAGGTTTGCAGATGAAGTAACAGATTTCTTTGGCGATATGGAGAAAATGGCTCGTTCTAAACGTTATTTAAAAGCCGCAGCAAAGGCAGCAGGTGGATCTTTATTTAATATCAAGAGAATTATAGAGGATGAAGGGTTTCGTATAAGTGTAATTGAGCAGCTGCTCCAGGAAGGGAATAAAAGATTAGCAGAAGAGTTACTTTCATGGGGAACGAATGAAGAACTAGGAAGCAAAGCTGATGCGGTATTAAATAGATTAGATGATTTCTTTGGTAACGACACTTTATTTGATATCTTTTCACAGGAACCAAAGAAAGAGGTAGATTTCGCTAAATGGATGCAGGAAGGGAAGGTTGTTATTATCCGCATCCCAAACCGTAAATTAGGTGAGTTAGCATCTAAAACGCTTGTCCACTGGATTACATTAAAAACATTTATGACACGCATGCTAATGAGTAAAGAAGAACAGAGCCGGGGGTGTTTCGTTGTATTTAATGAGCCGGAGCAATACGCAACAGAGGGATTAACTAAACTCATGGGTCGTATTGGTACAGAAGGACGCAAGGAACGTCTTGGAGCGTTATATGCATTCCATCATTGGAATAAGTTGCCGCACTCTTTACAAGAGAATTTACAAGGCGGTGGAGTACAACAAATTCTATTTTCAAATGATCACATTAAAACATTTGAGTTGTCCCAACATCGATTAGAACCAACTATATCGATAGATGATGCAGCAAGATTACCACGATTCCATGCAATTATTTCTGTAAGAGCTGGCGGTGATCTACAACATGCGTTCATCTGTAAAATGAAACCGCCAGTTGAGCAGAAATATAGTAACTCTTCCCTAACTAAACAGCACACCCAGTTGTACGGTCGAAGATGGGAAGAGTTACAAGGTTAAAAGTAAACTGTAAAACTATATGAATGGGGAGGCTTGTCTTATGTTATCTAGTGATAATCAAAAGGGTAATCATGCAAAAACAATAGAATGCGAATGGTGTAAAAATAAAATACGTAAAGGGGAATGAGTAATAAATAGTTCAGAATTCGGTATCAGTCACGGCATCTATCACGATGAGTGTTATAAAGAGTTTTTAGCAAATGAGTTTTCGTATGATTATGGAAGATGGGGAAAAGATATTACAGAAGAAGATTTGTAGTCCTATATGATAGGGCTTTTTTCTTTGCAGGAAAAACTTAATCATCATTGAATACTCTCACTAGGAGGTGTTGTGACGTTATGACGGACGAAATTGTTTATTCCGCTAGTGAAGTATATAAACGACTAGGAATAAGTGATAGCACCCTTAGAAAGTACATGGAAGTATTATCACGCGAAGGATTCGCAGTGAAGAAGGATAATCGTGGCAGACGCCAATACACAGACAGTGACATTATGGTTATTGAGAAACTAATTGAGCTTAGTAAGCATGACGGTATGACGTTAGAGAAGGCAGCGAAGATGATTGCGCAGCAAATAGAGAAAGTTAATCCGGATCTAATTCAAGAAGAAGCTGAGGAAACGGATTTAGTGCCATTCCACATTAAACAGCAATTACAGCAGCAGTACGGCGTTATGGCGCAAGAAATGAAACAAGGTATGTTGGCAATGGAGAAACGATTAAGTGAGCAGGCAAAGCAAAGTAACGAGGAAATCAAGGCAAGTGTAGAAGCACATAATGAACGAGTGGAAAAACGATTGGAAGCGCGGGATGAAACCCTTATGAAGACGCTGCGTGAGATGCAGGAAACGAAGAGATTGATGCAAGAGTTTCGTGATGAGGTTGCTGCTGCGAAAGAGAAGAAAAAGCCCTGGTGGAAGTTCTGGTGAGAATCTAATTACTTAAAACAATAAGCCCTGCTTTCTGTAGGGCTTATTTTCGTATAGACAGTATGTCGTTTAAATTATTTTGTTCATTTGAATTCAATTTATTGGCAACATAGTAGTCTAACATTTCATCAATAAGCTCATAATTTTTCATGTCTTTCATTGTGCAAATAGCTTTTATTTTATTAAGCGTTTCAGGTGATACTTTTATGTTTTTTCTCTCTGTTGTTGACAAGGACTTCTTTACCTTTGTTACAGGGTTTTCTTGAACAGGTACAGGTGTTACAGTCACTAAGTATTGTTTATCCAAATTAATCACTCCTAGTTTTATTTTTATAAATTTATAATTTTATACTTTTATAAATTTATAAAAATATTTATGTAGAATAGGTATAAATAATATACCTATTCTCGACTTTTCTTCACTTCAAGTACTTGTTTTACAGCGTTTTTTACTAACTTTTGCTTTGGCGCAGGTAGTGAAGCGACTTTTTCTTCGATTAACATATTTATTACTTCATAAATTTTCATATCTTCAATTGTAGCCAGTGTAGATATTGCCGTGTGTGTCTCTAATGAGACACGGAAAGATTTTGGTAACTCTTTCGTAGTAAGTTTTCTCTTCGGTTTTTCAAAGAGCTTATCATCATCAGGAAAACTACGTTCTTGATTTTCTTTACTTTCGGGTGTAAAGGTTACTGATCCTTCTGTTTTCTTTCTTCTCATCCCAAGTTGTTCTTTATCTATATTCAATTTGTTATCCATTTACTGTTGTCATTCCTTCCAAAATCTCAATTCTTTTTTCAACTTCGCCTGCAATATTTTGGTATACAGTATGAACGTTTTTATCATGAACATCTTTCAGATTATAAGTAATTCCCGTTCTATCAAATCTCTTTAAACGTGCCATCTGTTTAATGATGTTATTGAATACATTAGCTTTGCCAAAAATCTCTTCTGCTTCTTGAAGAATATCTTTGTCGATTTCGTTACCGTTTTGCATTAGCACAGGTAACGCACCAATAATTTCTAATGGTAAATTGTAATCATCTGCTAGCGAGAATACATGTTCAACGTATTTCTGAGCACCTTTTAATGATCTTTCTTGTGTTTGTAAAATAACCATTACATAGTCACTAGCGACTAAGGCACTGTCTGCAAATTTATTTAATTGTGGTGGCACATCAATAAAAATATAATCATAATTTTCTTTGATTGTACTTAACTGTTTTGCGAAATATGTATCTTGTGAGAAGTCATCTTCAAAATTTCTGAACAAGAATTTCTCATATGTTTGTAAATCCTCATAAGAAGGAAGCAAGTCCAAATTAGGTAGTACATTAATCAACGCACTTTGTAAGTTCGCATCTATAAGAGCCATTGCTAATGTTCTTTTAAATTCCGGTTCAATTGAATATACTTTCTTCATTGTGTTGAATAGTAAATCAGTCGCATTTGCTTGTGGATCTAAATCTACTAATAAAGTTTTCTTTCCTTGTTTTGCGAATGTATAAGCTAACATTACAGCGTTCGTAGTCTTCCCAACTCCACCTTTGAAGTTACCAGTTGTGATAACCTTGCACATTTTCCGTCACCTCGTAAAAAAAAGTTTTTTTATACTTTTATAAATTTATAATTTGATTTTATAACACAACATACCTACGGTAAAGTATAATTTTATACTTTTATACTTTTATAAAAAATTTAATATTAATTTATAAACAGAAAATAGTTTGTAAAATGTATTTTTAAAAGAGCGTATTATCAAGGTTTACCGACTCTTTTTTTATAAAAGTATAAGATTATAATTTTATAAAAGTATAAATTTATAAAAAATGTATCATTATATTTTTGAAAAACTAGGTTTTTATAAAAGTATAAAATTATAAAAGTATAAAAATGGAATTGGATTTTTACATAGAGGGGAATGTAATCCACTTATAGAGGTATTTACAAAGAAAAAAGCTTGTTGTAACGTAATAAACAACAAGCAACATTCTACAAAACAAAACATAATTTGATATTTTACATAAACGAAGATCATGAAGATTGACGAGATAAATTAAAGACAATTGAATATGAACACAAAACAAAAAGCCACTCCCGTATGCTAATGGCTACCAACCTTTAGCGGGAATGACTAGCTCTAGCAAGTGTACCACCACTTGTCTAGAAAAAACTGTTTTAACCGACAGTATTAACGTTTAGGTAGTGTACCACCACTAACCTTAAACAACTATGCCTTTTCACGAGGCTTCTTTGATATACCCATTTTATCTATTGTTTGGATAAATATCAACTAGTAAATACTAGTTTTGATTATTTTATAGTCCAAAAGATATATAACGGGCATCTCTAAACCTAGAAGTCTTGTGAACGTACAGGATATTTTAGGAATTGGGGATGCCTTTTTGTTTTGGTTCGCGTGGAATTGCCTGAAACCACGTAAATAAAAACTGATAAGCCGTAATTCCGTGCTTCTATATAGAGGGAACGTGTTACGTGCGTGGCTAGCTGTTGGTCGTGCAGGGGGTACAGAGTATGCGCCTACAAAAACAGCACCCCTCATTGGAATCCTGTTCTTCTGGTGAGGGAGGGCGAGAACTTGCCCAGGGACGATTCTCTAAAAGGTTCGGGTGGTTATCGTTAGCATTACGGTGCTAGGGAGTACATTCAGTTTGTCGTGTAGGGACGATATTACAAGGACAAGCCATAGTAAAAGGATGTATGCGGTGAAAATCGCTGAGTGAACAGGGTCTATACATACGGATACCTTATAAGTGACCGCATGGCGAAAACAAGACGCTTATCCATCTATTTTGATCGATTACTTTTTTTGTGATCTTTCAAAGTAGGGGATAAATCTGCCTTCCAGCCGTGTTCCATAATCGTTCCCACATGATAAAAACTCTCAAGACCTTCAGTCAAGATTAATTACGAAGAAAAGCAGAAAAATATGAGATTGTTTAATACTTAGGGGAACTACTCGCTAAGATAGAGGAATAAATAAAGGATTTACTACTTACTTGGTTAGAGGATAAGGGAACGGATGGTAGAATAGGCCTTATTGCTGAATTTGGTTTTACACAATAGATATAGTACGTGAAATTTTTAGATGAAACTATTGAATTAGACTGTTGTTGATTTAAATTAATATAATAAGTTTGTAGGAGAATTTAAAAGTTTTTTCAAATAATGTAACATACATCTCCGGGTTTTGAGGGTGGTGTA
Organism: Bacillus cereus group sp. MYBK245-2; assembly: GCF_051916145.1. Taxonomy (NCBI): domain Bacteria; kingdom Bacillati; phylum Bacillota; class Bacilli; order Caryophanales; family Bacillaceae; genus Bacillus; species Bacillus cereus group sp. MYBK245-2. The sequence goes on from NZ_JBQAGB010000025.1 coordinate 18,125, forward strand.
TGGTATAATAGATGTATATAAAAAACATCCCATGTATTGGCGTACGAAGGGATGTTAAAGGTGGTGAATACATATGGATGCAGTCACTGTAACAGCGGTATGTGCAATACTCATGGTTGTAATGGGAATGATTAACCTGAGTAAAGAAAAAAAGTAATAGTTTTATCTAAAGTCTTTCAGTGTTGGCGCACTGAGAGGCTTCTTTTTTATCTTCATCTTTATCTTTACCTAAAGTATATCATGCTATGCAGCATAACTTCAACAATTGTATTAGATAAAGAAAAGACACCCTAAGGTGCCTTCCTCCGACTTGAACTACATTAATTTGAATAATTTACATTGGATTACCATCCAAATATTGGAGTTTTTATGTTATACTGTAATTACCTAAGTTATTATTGCACATGGGATTCCCTTTCCCTGTGCTTTTTTATTTTAAAGATTAATGATGATCTTTTTCTTACTCCAGAAATTAGGTGTGAATTGTAATTTTAATTTCTCACCGATAGGTTGTTCAAATGCAATAGTTCCTGCCACTTGTCCTTTGGGCGCTAATTGGCCAGAATTAAGTGCGGTATTTTGATTGATCATTGATAAGGTCGGTCTAGTGATATTACCTTGGCTATTTCTCATTTCGAAGTCAAGCGTATTGTATGAGATGTCCTCTTTTCCACCATTATAGATGTTTACTGCTACCAATATGTATTCATGCCCTTGTCTTGGTTTATCGAATTCTCCACCAGGAGATTTTTTAACTTCGGTTACAGTTAGTCTGTGATCACCTAATTTAATAGTCTCACCAATCGAATATTCTTTTTTTGAATCTTTTTCAGCATCTTTAACCTCTTGACCTTGGGCTGTAACCTCTTGAGCTTGGTATTTAGTTTTCGGATCACCAAATACTAATATCAAAGCACAAAAAAATAAGAAAGAACCGACTAAAATGAAGCTCCCCCACCCGATATACTCCCAAACCTTTGATTTCTTTTCAACTTCCACCCGATATACTCCCAAACCTTTGATTTCTTTTCAACTTCCACCCGATATACTCCCAAACCTTTGATTTCTTTTCAACTTCCACCCGTATTTCTCCCCTTATATATTAGATTTTTATAATAAAATAGTATCAAAATTCCCATAATTTGAATATGTATTTTTGGATAGAACAAAATAAAGCGCTCTATCGAGCGCTACAAATTAATTAGAATCGAGGTTTTGATAAATCTAAAGATTCTTCTTTCTTTTCTTCTGTTTTTGGTTCTGATGTTGCAGCAGCCTCAGATTGCATGCTTTTTAACATATTCGGATCAATATTAACTTGGACTGTATTGACATTATTTACATTGTTAGTTCCGCCAGTACGAGCAGCAAATAAAGCATTCTTGTAGTCCACACGTCCGCTAAGTAAGAATAGATCAATAAACCACAGAAAACCGAATCCCCCAACAGTGAGAAGATTCAAAATACCCATACCGATATCCCCGACATAGAATCTCCCCGCACCTAAGAATCCAAGGAAAATATGTAATAAATACGCAATACCTTTAGATTTCATTCTGTTCACTCCGTCCCTAAAATATAAAATGTAAGATTTCTAGAACATAATAACAGAAACGGTTACAACTATTTTGTCATATTTTGTCGAAGAAAAATAAAAAACAGGACCAATTAGTCCTGTTGGTTGGATTTGTGATATTTTGTAAATTTTTACCACTATCCAATGGAAACCTTTTCTTCTACAATGTACTTAAATCAGAATATATCTTGATTATCTTCAAGCATATCGATTAATACGGAGACTTGCTTACAGAAACGTTCTCTCTGATGTTCATTCAACGCCGTATACGTTGTTTGAACATTGGATAATAGTTCTTGTAGCGGTTCATCTTCAAAATCGTTCTTGAACCCAATAAGCACGTCTACAGATACGTTGAAGAAGGAGGCGATACTAACCAAAGTGTCTATGTCTGGTTGATATCGATCAGTTTCCCAGTTCTTGATTTGGCTCCTGCTCAAGTTTAACTTGTGGGAAAGTTGCTCTTGAGTTAAGCCACGTGACTTCCTTAGTTTTTTTAGAATCTGTCCAAAGTGTCTCATAGTTTAAAGTATAAATACTAAACAACTATACTACTATTTATGGGCGTTTAACTACCTTTAATGATAAAATGGTAGTTAAAGTTTCTGTTTTTAGAAATAAAAATAAGAACTAGTGTTCTCATTTTGAATGTTTAGTGGTAAAATATGCATGTGAGGTCTTCGAACGTTCCATGCATATTTGCATATTTTATTTTCGTTGCAGCTGGTAAACGTTGGTATATAACGGTTTTACAACTTTCTCAATATTTATCTGATAACTGCATGACTGAAATTTGCCAAAAATGTGATATTATGAAAATAATAAAATAAACGGACGTAAAAAAGACCCATGACTGTGCAAGTGGTGCTACCAACACCCTTACACCGTCCTCCCTAAACCAGGTAGGGAAAACACTTGTCATAAGTCTCATACATAATTATAACACACAACCTAGATATAATGACACGTTTTCCTGTAAATGTAAGAATCTAGGGTAACGTGTCTTTTTTGTCCAACAAGGAGGACAAAAGTGCATGCAAGCGTTATTAAACAAAATTCATAATGATTTATATGCAGCAGGAATTACAAACGAGGCGTTATCGGAAATATGGGGAGTGGCACCAAGTAATGTTTCAAGAGTATTCAACGGACATACGCAAATAAGTTTTTGTTATTTATCAAAGACTCTACTAAGTTTATATGAAGATCAAGTATTAAGAAGAGATCTTGTTCAAAAGTATTTACAATTTGCGAAACCTGAAAACATTAAAGAAGCGATGGAGTATTTGTCTTTCCGTGGCGAATTTGAAATGTTACAAGGATTAATAATTAAAGAGAAAGAACGCATTACATTAAAAAGAGAAGAAAAAGAGAAAAATAAAGAAAAGTACACACCTAGTGTGGATGAAGAATGGATTAATGTTTACGAATTGATTTACCGTAGGCATACAGAAGGCGAAAAGTTTAGTTTAGAAGAATTCGATGAAGAATTAGAAGAAATGAGATTCGAGGTAAGTACTAAAGAAATGGGAGTGCTAATCGATATTCTTAGGTGCCAAACTGCATATCAATTGCGCGATTACAGGACATTACTTAAGAGAATGAAAAAGATTGAAAAAAGGTTATCTAAAGTGAAAAACAAATTTCTTCGCGCTAGTTTTTCTGTAAGATTAAAAGAAGGTATGAACGCAGTATTACTGATGGATGATAAAGTATTGGAAATAAGAAAGAATTCATTCGAATTATTAGAAATATGTAGTAGCGAACTTAATTTTTACATCCAAAAAGCTAACGCACATTATAATATTGCGGAATCATACATCTTTGAAAACTTCGTCCAATCGAACTACCATTTCGAAAAAGCACTACATGTGTTAAGTGAATCCCCTTATAGCCAAGAGGTTGCGAGAAAAAGGAAAGCGATCGAAAGAACCTTAAACTTCTTGAAGATTTATCACGCAAAAGATTTGGACAATTTAACAGGGGATTTAGATTATCCAGAACAAGCTTTTTTAGCGATAAGACAAGGGAATAATAAGCTAGCTCTGAAAATACTTGGAGACATAGAAAGAGAAAAAGGTTATTTAAATGAATTCTCGACATTTTACTTAGGTCTTGCTAAAAATGATGTTCGACTTATAGAGAAATCCTTAGAGATGTTTATTAAAAATAATAACAATTTTTATGCTAAATTACCTAAGATTTACTTGGGTATAGATTGAAAAAATGGTATAATATACTTGGGTGATAAAAATGAAAAAACTACTTTCTATTATCTCCGTTCTTGCTGTATTAGGAGTATTTACATTAAGTAATACTTACGTTCAGAAAGAACAGAGTAACCAAGTAGCCGTTGAAAAAACTGCTGAAGTTCAGCGCATGATGACTGATCCAGGCGGCGGCGGCTGGTAAGAATTTAAATATATGTATTGAATGACATCGTCTATTAAATAGGCGGTGTCATTCTTGTTTTACGAAGAAATTGCGTTTTTTAAAAAAATGAGGGGAAATGCAATTATTGTGAATTATTCACAAACCAAATAAAAAGATGCTGGGGGAATTAGGGATGACGAAAGAACAATTAGTGAGAATGGCTGCAAAATTAGGGTTAAAACAGGGGAATCCTAAAGCGGAGGATATTCTAAAGATTGTCCTTGATGAATCATATAAAGAAAAACCAAATACATAAAAAAAAGAAGACTGCCGTGCTTGGTAGTCTTCTTTAATTAGTTATTCTTTTTATTTTGCATGTAAGTAACATACATTTCTAATTGCTCCCAAGCTTTCTTTCGCTCATCCTCTGGAAGACTCTCAATTAATGACATTATGTTTTTACCTTCTTCAGAGACAACTTTGTCTTCTTCTTCATTTAGTTCAGGGTCTTCTGATCTCCCTAATAAATAATCTGTAGTTACTCCGAAATAATCCGCTATCTTTTCTAATGATTCTCGCCCAGGTGATTTTTTACCCTTTTCAAAATAAGAAATAGCCATCTTAGATACACCAATAGCATTACCTAATTGCTCTTGCGTAATCTTACTATTCTTCCTGAGTTCTTTAATCTTTTCCCCGATCAACATTAACGTCCCCTTTATATAAAGTGTTTATGATACCTAAAGTATAAAGTAAACATAGTGTTTACCACAAGATAAAATTTATTCGAGTTTTTTTAAAAAAAGTACTTGAAATAAACTTGAGGTTTACTTATAATGAAATCACAGGCAACGAAGGGAGGAAATAACTTGCATCAGTTAAAACTTAAACGACTAGAAAAAGGGATGTCTTGCCAAGACGTTGCCGATAAAGTCGGAATCACTAAAATGCACTACTGGTATATCGAAAACAACAAAAGAACATTAAAAATAGACTTAGCATATAAAATCGCAGTAGCTCTTGAGGAAGATCCGAAAGAACTTTTTTTTAACAATTGAAGTAAACCTAAGATTTACAAAATGGAAGGAGTAAACCAAATGAATAAACTTGAAAAATTCTCACATAACATGTTCGGTAACTTAGAAATTCTTATTAAAGAGGGAAAGGAATTCTTTCCGGCAACATCTGTTGCAAAGGCGCTTGGGTATTCAAATCCGCACAAAGCAATAAAAGATCATTGTAAACCTGAAGGGGTGAACGAATCGTTAGTCCCTACTAATAGTGGTATACAAACAAAGAAATTCATCAATGAACCCAATTTATACCGCTTAATCGTCAAATCAAAACTTCCACAAGCGGAACAGTTCGAAAAGTGGGTGTTTGAAGAAGTACTTCCTTCTATTAGAAAACACGGAGCATACATGACAGATCAAGTCCTGGAACAAGCGGTAACTAATCCAGACTTTGCAATCGGTCTTCTCACTAAATTAAAAGAAGAGAAAGAAAAGCTTGCAGCAGCACAACAACAAATCGTACAACAACAACCGTTGGTAACATTCGCAGAAGCGTGCATGCAGTCGAATGAATCGCTGAAAGTAAGTGAAGTCGCTAAGTTAGCAGCTAAACACAATATCAAAATCGGGCAACGTCAGTTATTCGCAAAACTTAGAGAATGGAACTTAATGTTTAAGCGATCTACTGAACCAACTCAGACAGCAGTTGAAAAAGGATACTTTGAAATCGCACAAGGTGTTAAACAGAAGCCGAGTGGTGAACCATTCACATGGACAACGACATACGTAACACCAAAAGGACAAGCCTACATCATAGACCGACTGAAGAAAGAACAGGAACAGGAGGCGGTTTAAATGATGGAAGAAAGCACATTCTCACATTTAATGATTCTGGTAATTGTCATTTTAGTCGCAGGATTTATTCATCTGATGGATTGGATAGACAAAAGGTTTATGAAGGATGAAAAGTGATGGATAGACAGCAGCGGGACAAAGAAGAGAAAGCGAACATTATCAAAATGATACGTGATTTAAAAGAAAAAGGGTTACATAGAAGTGCATATAGGATTTGGGAAATGCATAAGGAGTTTATTACCCTAGCTAAATAGGACAAGCGTTGTGCTTGTCATCATGATCAGGAGCGGACACCCTTCCTCCTCCACCTCGTTTCTGGTCATGATGATGCGTACAGCATCAAAACAAAATAAAAACCATTCGACTACGCCTAATCGAATGGTTTGAGAAACAACAGATTATTATGTACCTCTATTATACAACGTTGTTTCTTCCAAGTAAATAAGGAGGAATGTGGAAATGATTGAAAATGGAATATTAATTGGTAATCATCATGACTCATCAGCTATTGATTCTATTGGTAATTGTGAAGGATGCTCTCAAGAGATTTATTTGGGTGAAGAGTACTTGGATTTTGACGGAGATTACATCCATAACTCAACGGAATGTGTTGAAGAGTATGTAGTTGAGAATTCAATTACGAAAGTTGCAGGTGAATAAGATGAAAGCGAACGTACTTATAACAACTGAAGATATGGCCCATGAACAATGGTTAGAAGCAAGAAAAGCAGGTATCGGTGGATCTGATGCAGCTGCTATTGCAGGTTTAAATAAATGGAGTTCTCCAATTGCGGTTTATTACGACAAAACAAGTGAAACAGTTAAAGATCAATTACCAAGTGAAGCAGCTTACTTCGGTAATGTGTTAGAGGAAATTGTAGCAGAAGAATTCAGTAAACGTACTAATTTGCAAGTTAGAACATGCAACGCAATCTTACAACACCCTGAATACCCTTGGATGCTAGCAAACGTGGACAGGTTGGTTGTTGGTGAAAAGGTAGGGCTTGAGTGTAAAACAGCTTCCGAATACCTAAAAAAAGAGTGGGAAGGTGAAGAAATTCCAGCTTCTTACCTTCTACAGTGCCAACACTATATGGCTGTAACGGGTTATAAAGCATGGTGGATTGCGGTGTTAATCGGTGGCAACAAATTTATCTATAAAAAGATTGAACGTGATGAAGAAATCATTCAGTACCTAATCGATATTGAAAAAGACTTCTGGTTAAACCACGTAGAAAAAGGGATTCCTCCTATGTTCGACGGTTCTGAAGCATCATCTACATTACTCAAAGAAATGTATCCAGATTCGGTTGAGGATAGCGAGATTGAGCTAGGAAATGAAGTTGAGTTATTAATAGAAGCTCGTGATCAGGTAGATAAAGAAATTAAAGCGTTAGAAGAACAAAAAGCAGAGTATGAAAACAAAATTAAAGCAAAACTTGGTTCAAATGAGATTGGGAAAACAGAAAATTACAAGGTTTCTTGGAAAACACAAATTTCTAATCGGATTGATAGCAAGCGTTTAAAAGAAGAACAACCGGAATTGTACAAACGGTATACAAAGGAATCTAAAAGCAGAAAGTTCACAGTTAAATAGGGAGGAAATGAACAATGGCAAACAATGAATCTATTAAAAATCAATTAGCAAATCGTACTGAAAACAAACCAGCTAGCCCAGAACAAACAGTTGAAGCTTATATGAAGAAAATGGGTCCAAGAATGGCTGAAGTATTACCAAAGCACATGGATATGGACCGTATGAGCCGTATAGCACTTACAACGATTCGAACTAACCCAACACTATTAGAATGCACTGTTCCTTCTCTTATGGGGGCTGTGATGCAGGCAGTGCAATTAGGGTTAGAACCAGGGTTACTTGGTCATTGCTACTTGCTTCCATTTAACAAAAACGCAGGTACAAAACAGAATCCTCAGTGGGTTAAGGAAGTTCAATTCATCATCGGATACAAAGGAATGATTGATTTAGCGAGACGTTCCGGTCATATCCAAAGCATATATGCTCACGCGGTGTACGAAAATGACGAGTTTGAATACGAATTAGGGTTACATCCTAAGTTGACACATAAACCTTCATTTGGAGATAGAGGGAAGTTCATTGGAGCTTATGCAGTAGCTCACTTCAAAGATGGTGGATATCAAATGGAATTTATGCCAGAAAGCGAGATTGAAAAGCGAAGAGGTCGTTCTAAATCAAAAGACTTCGGACCTTGGAAAAGTGATTATGAAGAAATGGCTAAGAAAACAGTCGTGAGATCGATGTTTAAATACTTACCAATCAGTATTGAGGTTCAAACGCAAGCACAGCATGACGAAGTAGTTAGAAAAGATATTACGGCAGAACCTGAATTTATTGAGGTGGAAGAACCAAATGAAGAAACAACAAACCAAGAACAATCAGAAATTGTATTTGAACAATGATCGAAAAACAAAGCAAGGTACTCCTTCCGGCTTGGTGCTGGAAGGATGCCAAATCAACTGACGAAGTAAAACAAAATGTACTGAAATATATAAATCCGAAACGCTACCCAGGTTATAGGGTCCTGAAAGTATCGAAAGGATTTGCTATCTGCGAACGGAGTGATGGTTGATGTTTAAGATACCTGTAAGAAGACAAACGCAAATAGAAATGATACAAGCTACAAATGATTTGATTGAAAGAGGTTTTGATTTCTTAACACCAATCAAACCGATATATAAGAACGGTAAATTTTATGAGCAAAGTGGTAGAAGTTTTCAAGGGAAACATGAATTTAGAACAATCGGATATGTGGATAATGTCAGCTATGAATGTTGGATGAAGAAGGTGAATTAAATGGCTAAATATAGACACGTACAGACTTCATTTTGGTCAGACGCAAGAGTTTCAGAAGAAATGACACCAGAAGATAGATACTTTTATCTCTACCTAATGACAAATGAACATACTAACCAAATCGGAGTTTATCAGATAACTAGAAAGCAAATGGCTTTCGAATTAGGTTACTCAATCGAAAGTGCAAAAGCTTTGTTAGATCGTTTTATAAATCATCATGAACTTATTGTTTATAACGAAGAAACAAGAGAGATTTGCATACTTAACTGGGGAAAATACAACCTTAATAAAGGTGGCAAGCCGATTGAGGATTGTATTAAAAAAGAGCTTAAAAGTATTAAAGATTTATCGTTAGTAAGACTGGTGTTAGAGCGAACAGAAAACACCTCGTTAGTACAAAAAGTCAGTGTTTATGCGGGTCTTGACGATACGTCACACGATACGTCCGCGATACGGGGACAAAAAGAAAAAGAAAAAGAAAAAGAAAAAGAAAAAGAAAAAAAGACTTCTCGTCACAAGTTTGAAACTTGCGACACCAACGGGGCTAAGTATCTCTTTGAAAAAATTAAGGGTAACAACCCTAAACAAAAAGAGCCTAACTTCGATAATTGGGCAAATGAATTTAGATTAATGCGAGAACGTGATAACAGGGAACCACAAGAGATTAAAGATGTTATCGATTGGTGCCAAGCTGATCCATTCTGGCAAGGTAACATTTTATCTCCTAAAAAGCTACGTGAGAAGTTCGATCAACTTACTATTCAAATGAATTCAAAAAAAGGAGCGAAGAACAATGCAGAGAGCGGCGGCAGCAATACCAACCGATATAGCCAAAAAGGTGAATATGACTATGGATTCTGATGTATGTGATACCCACGGCATGAATAAGATGAAGTTCGGTGGACAAGTTGTTTGCCCTCGATGCTTCCTTGAAAACGAAAGTAAGAAGCTTCAACAGCAGGAACAAGCGAAATACGATGCAGGTAAAGCAAACGAAAAGAAATTCATGTTCCATCAACAAAGCATGATTGCAGATAGCAACATTAAGAAAGCTAACTTTGATAATTACCAACCTACCAGCGATGAAGGAGCGAAGAACCTTGAACTTGCAAAGGTCATTGCAACGGATTATCTAAACGGAAAGATTTTTAACACGATTATGGCCGGGAATTGCGGAGCGGGGAAAACACATCTTGCTTATGCAATAGCAGATCAGCTTGCAGGAGCAGGGAAGTCAGTTGTCTTCGTTACAGTAGGCGAATTGCTACGGAAGATTAAAAGTACATTCAGTAAAGAATCTACATTAACTGAAGATGCAATTATAAGAGGCTTAGTAAGAGCGGAAGTATTAATAGTTGATGATTTGGGAGCTGAGTTAGGCGCATTAGATGCAAATACAAAAGCAACAAACTTCATTAATAGGGTGCTATTCGATGTTTTTGATGGCAGGCAAGGTAAATCTACTATCTTCACGACAAACCTCACAGGGAAGCGTTTAGACGAGGCATACGATGAACGGATTGTATCGCGTATTCTCAATAATTTCAGAACGATCACTTTCAAAGAAACAAAGGATTACAGAAGAAAGGCATTGCCATTTTAAAAGGGGGAAATTGAAATGTGTGCATGTAATGGAACGGGAGTAATTCAGAACGACATTGGAACGGGTATGTATCAGTTTGGACCATGTGTTTGCGAAGCAGGGAATCAAACGCCTGAGGAAGTGGATAGAAAGCGTCATGCCGTTATGGCGAGACTAAGAGCAATTCATAAATTACAAATGGAGGGGAAATGGGATGGGGAAGTTCGAAACGGCAGAACAGCTTGAGAATTACACGATTTCACAACAGACCAAAAAGTATATGAAAAAGAAACGACGCAATTTGTATATTCCTCTTGAAAAGTATGACCTGGTATTCGACGAAAAAGAAGTAACTCGTATGAAAGAACTATGGAGAGATAACAAAACGCTAGCAGAAATAGCTGAAGAAATGGGACGTCATGAAATGGAAATAGCGGTTCTCATTATGGATCAAGGTGATAAGCAAAGAATTAATAAGCGTCCAATGGGGTTAGGAGCATGAAACAACTAACACTGGAAGATGTAGTTGGGACTTTCGATTACAAAGCAAAAAGTACGGCCGAGCAATTCCTAGCGAAGCCTAGCGTCATAACGTCATACGAGGTTCACTTCTTCGACCAAGACGAAAGGCAAAAGATGGACTGCTTTGATACTGATACCGAAAGTGAAGCGTGGAATGAAGCGATAGAAGAACATGGTAAAGGCATTCAGAAGATTGAGATAAAACATTCAAATCGTACAAGGACTGAGTTTCTAGCTCTAGATTAGGAGGGAGAAAATGCCGAGTTGGATAAGCGAAGAAAATTTACAAAAAGCATTAAACAACGGGATTAGCTACCACACGTTGTACGACAGGATTAGAAGTGGTTGGACGATAAAAGAAGCGATAACAACACCTCCAGTGCGAGGGGGGATATTCACAAAAGAAGAGAGAGAAATTTCAGAATCAAATGGAATATCTTACAAAACTGCATACGCAAGAATTGTTGTTATGGGGATGAGTGTAGAAGAAGCGATAACGACTCCATTAAGACCGCATAGAGGACGTAATCGTAAACATGGACAATGGAAGGAAATTGCATTAGAGAATGGCATTCCGGAACATAATTTTTATAACAGATTGGGATTAGGTTGGACATATCAAAACGCGGCAACTAAACCAGTGAGACGAAAAGGTGAAATAGAGAAAAAGTGGTTAGATATCGCAAAGAACAACGACATTGGATATCATACGTTCCTTTCACGGATTTGCACTCAAAAATGGGACATCGAACGAGCGGCAACAACGCCAGTCATTAATACGGGAAGACGTTGTTCAGTGAAGGTTAAGGAGGAAGCCTGAAATGACAAGAATGTACAACGAAGTTATCACAGACGAACAATATTTAATTGCAAACAAAAACGGTATTTCAAGGAGGAATGTATATCAACGTGTAAACGAATATGGCTGGCCAATAGAGAAAGCTATTACGCAACCTCTTCTCAATACAAAGAAAAAGAAAACAGATCGTGCGTTAATGCTGTTAGCTGAATCGAATGGAATTAATTATGGAACTTATAGACAGAGAATAAAAGACGGAATGGATCCCCGTGAAGCTGCTATAAAACCTACTGTAAAACACATAGAGCTTCAGATTGCACTAGATAACGGTATTGGAATTGAAACATTCTACACGCGTATTAGGAGAGGGATGACGCCTTACGAAGCAGCAACAAAGCCATTAAAAAATAGGAAGTTTTCTGAAGAGTATAAGGAAGAATTAAAAATTGCTAAAAGAAACGGAATTACTTATCAAAAGTTTTATAACAGGGTTATGAATTTAGGTTTCGATCCAATGGAAGCTGCCACGAAACAGTCGATTAAACAAAGTAACAGCAACTTAGCTATAGCGATTAAAAACGGAATCAGCAAAAACACATATTACCAACGTATCCATAATGGGTGGAGCGAAGAAGATGCAATGACAATTCCAGTAGTAAAAAACAAGAGGTATTTCAGTCGTGAACAAAAAGCGAATCTACATAGAAGTACTACTGCATAAAGGGATTTATAAGGAAGAAGACACAGGACGTCAGCTGTATGAAATGAGTGAACAGGAGCTATTCGAATTAATCAAAGGAGATGGGGAGAATGAGGATTTCATTATCAGATAGAGTTTTGCATCAAATTGTTAGTGAGGTTTACAGCAAACATGAAACAGATAGTGAAGTAAGAGGAGTATACCTTTGTAGTGAATTGTTTGATCTTATTGAGGTTGATGGAAAAGTAATTACAAATGTAAGTGGAGCATTTGTTTTTGATATAAACAGATACACAAGCGAAGATACTGAAGGCTACTCAGATGTAATCATAAATAGATACGACGACATGGATTGCATGATTGATTTCGAGTGCGAATAAAAGGAGATGGGGAGAATGAGAGAGATTAAGTTTAAAGCCTATGTAAAGGAAATGAATTTGGTGTTGCCAGTACTTTCAATACAATTCGATTTTAAAAAGGTAGAAGTGCCAGCAACATATTCAAATCATATTGATACGGAGTATTTCAACTTTGAACAAGTGGAGTTGATACAGTATACAGGGCTAAAGGATTCAAAAGGAAACGAAATTTATGAAGGTGACATTGTAAAAATTAGTGATCATCCATTCCAAGGTTCAATTGATATAAATGGGAATTACGAAGTTTACTACAACGAATATACAGAATTAAGTTGTGGTGGTTGGTACTTGTTCAGAATGAAGCATTACGCTGAAGTGATTGGTAATAAGTTTGAAAATAGAAACCTATTAAAAGGGGCGGATAAAGAATGATGGAATTACAAAACGGTGTTTATGAAATTACTAAATTATTAGCAGAAGCGAAGGAGACTGAAGAGAATGGCAACTAAGATCATTATGTATACAGGTGATAATTGCGGTAAATGCAAGAGAGCAAAAGAAATGTTAGGGAATTGTCCGGTTGAGGTTGAGATGGAAGAGTTAAATGTTGATGAAGTTCCAATGCATAGACAAGTGCTGACTAAAGTTTATGAATCTAACACTTTACCAACTTTCATTATAGGCGGAAATGTATATAGGGGTTTTGATGAGAACATTGGCAAGATCATGGAGCATTTAGGACTGTAGGAGGGATTGCATGAAGAAAGAAACGAGAATTCAACTCGAATCAGAATTAGAAAGTGTTCAAAGCGATGTTAGCAACACGAAGTTACATATCCACATGTTAAACCTGGAGAAACAAAAATCAGAAAGAAATCTATCAGAATTAGTTGATCGCAAAAATAAAATTATCAAGTTACTAAAAGGGGCGTAACGGAATGGATTTACAAGTGAAGATTAAGCGAGTGAAAGATGTGGAATTGCCGAAGTATGCTAAACCAGGGGATTCAGGTTTTGATCTTGTAGCAGCAGAGGACACAATTATTTGGCCAGGCGAAACAAAGGTCGTACCTACAGGATTGTGTTTTGAGATTCCACCAGGATTCGAATTGCAGGTGAGACCACGTAGCGGGATTTCACGTAATACTAAATTAAGAGTGATTCTTGGAACTGTAGACAGTGGTTTCAGGGGTGAAGTTGGAGTCATTGTAGATAATACAGAACGTAACTTAGGAACGAATATGAAAGCTCATATTATCGAAAGAGGAACGCGTATTGCTCAGGGAGTTATAGCACCGGTGGAAACAGCTCATTTTGTTGAGGTGGACGAGCTATCGGATAGTGAGAGAGGAAAAGGCGGGTTCGGATCAACGGGAGTAAAGTAAGACAAAATTTGAATTTTGTATAAAACGAGGTGAACAAAATGACATGCAGCAATTGCGGCAAAAGAACTTACGGTGGATATTGTGATTGCATGATAGTAGATGGAGAGTTTAAGGGTGCCTGGTGGTTAGAAGAAAAGAAAATGGAGGGAAACAAAATGAATGTAAAACCAATTGTTGTACCTAATAGAGATGCATCAGGTTGGTTACATGGAACAAAAACTGTAGCTGTTGAGTGGAATTGTCCAACTTGTGGAGAAGAGATGTCTGAGCCGAAAATAGAAAGTTTTTGTGAAGATGGAGAATGGTATGCAGTTCATAAATGGGATAACGTATGCGGTCATGTTGCTAAGTACACGGATTTAAAAGAAATTTAACAAAAGCGTTATTTGGTTGGAAGGGGAGCGGAAAATGAAGAAACAACGTTGGAGAATTACTAAAGTTAAAAAATGCTGCGTATGTAAAGGGAACGTCGATAGTACTAAAGATTATGGTATTTGTTCAGGGCCACAAAACGTGTGGTATTGGTGCAATGGATGCATGATGAGCTTGAGGGGGGAATAAGAAATGGACAAGCAAAAACGGATTGAAATTGTGAATTCACTTATTAATTACTTAGGAGATCAAGAGAAAGATTTCTTTAAATCTAAACATAAAATAGGCGAGTTTAAACATGATGGTAAAAACCTATGGTTCGTTGATGGATTTACAAATGTAGCAATGCGTATGACACGTAGCCCATACAAAAACAAGAAACAAAGCCACTACTTCTCAAAAGGTGGAACTATGTGGGGATTAGTTAGGGATTTTACTGACTTTATATTTGGCAATGATGATTCAGATGGAGCGAATGGTTATGGTGGTTTGTACTGTTCTCATTGGGGATGGCCAAAGGAAGAAATGAAGAAAATGCGTGAATACGCAAGGGAAATCGGATACTTAAAAACTTCATAAAATAGTTATTTTGTGATGAATAAATAAAAGAACCCGCTGGTTATAAACGAGTTCTTCGTAACAGGTGCACCAGGAACACCAGGAAGCTGGTCCAGAGCAATCTAGGTATTCACTTGGATGATATTACTATATGTAAAATGGGGAAAACGGTTAATGAAATTTAAACAAAATTCTTATTGTATGACCAAAAATAAAAGAACCCGTTTGCTATAAACGGATTCTTCTCTCAAGGTCTGCAAGAAATTCAAGGTAACTGGACCAGAGCACCATATTGAATTTCTTATGATATTAATGTATTCAAAGAAATCTAAAAGATGAATGGGAATTAAATAAAATCTTTATTTAAATAAAAAGAGCGCTAATCGAGAGCGCTCCTTATACCTCATTATAACGACAGTGACGAACTCACATTATTTAGAAAGGCACTATTATTGTATGTCAAAGTATGAGAGTAGTGAATGGATTTAGACAAAATCGGTATTTGAATAGAAAAAGAGATAGGGTTCACAACCCCATCTCTTCCAACAGAGATAAGTGCAGTTTTGCTTCTTCGCAATTTGGATTAATACAGTAATGAATAAACGAATGTTCATCGTGTTGTATGAGAGGTTGATCACAAGATACACATGTATATAGTGAGAGCATTTTATATACCTCCTTACAAATTATGGATTAATTTTAACATAGTTTTAGCTGGTTGAGGAGTAAGAAAAAATCGTTATTTAAATAAAAGAAACCCCGTTTGTCCGCGGGGTTCCTAAGGGTAATTGTCAAGTAATGACGTACTCAACTAAATAACCATATCATGAATTTTTTTGTAAAAACACTGGTAAATGTGTCCAAAAAAATGAGGGCATCATTTTCAACAAAAACGCTATTTGAATAGAAAAGGAGAATGAATGATGAAAACATTTGCTGTAACGTATACGGAAACAAAGGTATACGAGGGAATTGTAGAAGCGGAAACATTAGAACAAGCAGCTGATCGTGTTCGTGATGGATATGTGGAGGAAGAAGAATTAATTGAAAAAGATATAACTATCGATGAGTTAAAACTAGATCAAACGGAAGATTCGGATAATGTTCGAAGTTTGGTTGTTAATTGCGGAGAATATGAATTTACTAGATTTGAAAGTGCTGTACGAAATTTGGAACAAGAATATGGTTATGAAGGCGAAGCTTGGGAAATGGTTGTGGCAAGTGGTGATTTAGAGATATTAAGTGACTTCTTAAATGCTGATGGTTTGGATGCAGAAATCGAATAAAAACTTCATTTTAGTAGAAAGCGAGGTGGTGATATGAGTCTTACTTTTATAGACTTATTTGCTGGAATTGGAATGTTTCGGATAGGGATGGAGAAAGCCGGACACAAATGCATCGGTTGGGTTGAATGGGACAAAGATGCTAGAGCGACATACGAATCTATGCATGATACGAAGGGAGAATGGACCGAAAATGACATTAGAAACGTTACCGGATCAAGAATACCAGCAGCAGATATATGGTGTGCCGGTTTCCCTTGCCAAGACATTTCAAAGAACGGAAGACAAAAAGGATTGGCAGGAGAAAAATCAGGACTCTTCAGAGAGGTTATACGAATCATTAGGGAAGCAGATGAAGTTAAAAAACCCTCAAGATTACTCTTTGAAAACGTTGAAAACTTGTTACGAGTTAATAAAGGATGGGACCTTTTCCGTATTCTCTCTAGCTTGGATGAAGTCGGGTATGATGCAGAATGGCAAACTATCACCTCAACCGAGTGCGGAATTCCTCAAAATAGAACAAGACTATTCATTGTCGCACATCTTAGAGGACGAGACACCAGACGAGTATTTAGTTGACCTGGATCGAGTAAAAGATTGTGTAATTGGTATCTGCGAAGGGAAAGTATTTGTTCGTGAAGCTACAAAGAAAGGGTATAACATTGCATACCATGGTGACACGGTGAATTTAACTTTTCCTACATCTAAAACAAGAAGAGGACGTGTCGGTAAGGGAATAGCACAAACCCTACTCACATCTAGAGAACAAGCTGTCTTAACTAATGACGATAAGTTGAGATGGCTTACGGAAAGAGAATCATGGCGTTTGCAAGGTATACCAGATTCGTATTTTGAAAAGGCAGCTGCAGTTACTTCGAAAAATCAATTATATAAACAGGCTGGTAATGGCGTAACTGTAGATGTTGTGTACGAGATAGCAAAAAGGTTATAAAAATTTCATTTTGTAGAAAAATGAGGTGCTCAGATGAAAGGCTCTACAAAGTATCAACTATTAAAAGATGATTTCGATCATGCTGTAAAACAAATTGAATTGAGGAATAAAGAAATTGAACTTCTTAGAGCAAGTCGTGATCAATCTATACACGAATATCGCCAATTGTTTAATGAACGGATGAAACTTAAAGAGGAAATTGAGTTTTTAAAAGATGATGTTCAAATAAGGGATGAACATATTGAAAGACTCGAGAAGGAATTACAGGAATATAAAAGAGCAGCTAGCAAAAGCTAACTGCTCCTTTTGACAAAAGATTCCGGGCTGCCAACACTGTTAAGAAAGCAGCTTATAGATAGTATGCACAAAGTTGTGCTAATTATTCCAATTAATAAAGGACAGCTAGTGAAAGCTAACTGTCCAGTCTTTAGAGAAAGGGAGGAATAAAAATGGGTATATAAAAATTCCTCCATCTACAGTATTGACGGAATATTGAGTTTTATTCAGGGGAGGAAGAGGAAAATGAGTAGTGCATGTACATGTCATATAGATAAAGATAAGTGTTTGTGGTGTAAAACGGGAGTTTATTGCAGTACTTTTGGATCAGAAAATTCTCAAGGAGTTTCGGTGAATTTTCCTGATGGTAAGGTAATTAGATTTCATACATTAAATATGGAAGAAGCTCATAACTTAGCGGACATCTTAGATGAGTTTGTAGTTGGAATCGGAGTGGAGGATAAGAAAAATGATATTTGGTAATGGATTTACTCGTATGTTGCTTTGTATTTGGTTATGGCAATTAATCAAGAGGTTAGGACCTGCATTTTTAATAGGAGTAGGAACAGGATGGCTTATCTGGGCATGATTTTTGAACAAAATAATCCTTTGAATAGAAAGCGAGGTTAAAAGAATGGAAGGTAACGTAAAAATATTAGGCGCAGACGGAATGTGTGGAATGGAGTTCACGGGAGATAAGGTTAATGTTTATAACGATGAAGGACATGTAATGGAGAGTATGACAACAAGGGAGCATGTTCAGGAAGTTATTGATTTTCTTGAAGAGTGTAAAGAACAAATGGAATAGAAAGTGAGGATATAAGTTGTTCAAGCGTAAAAAGAAGACAGGCCGTATTAATAGTAGAAAAACAGTTGCACTAGGAATTGAGTTTGATAGTAAAACAGAAGCGGAGTATTACCTGGTATTGAAGAGTAATCCTGAGGTTGTTGAGATTGAGCTACAACCTCAGTACCTGCTCCTTGAAGGGTTTTATATTACAACACGAGATGGCAAGCGAAAGAAACGTAGAGACTGGAAATTCACAGCAGATTTTCTTGTTACTTATAAAGACGGAACGCAGGAAGTGATTGATGTAAAAGGCTATGCAAATGATCGCTTTCCATATTTTAAGAAGATGTTTGAACATAGATACAAGCAGGAGTTAGTTGTAGTTAAGAAGGACAAGCAAAAAGGCTGGATTAGAGAATAAGGGGTGAGTGTTATAAAAAGATACGAAGGTACAAGAGAGTATATGTTGTTTCGAAAAGAACCAGGGTTTGGAGATAATCAGTGCGTTACGATATTCGATGTATTAACGTA
Source organism: Bacillus cereus group sp. MYBK245-2 (assembly GCF_051916145.1). Classification (NCBI taxonomy): domain Bacteria; kingdom Bacillati; phylum Bacillota; class Bacilli; order Caryophanales; family Bacillaceae; genus Bacillus; species Bacillus cereus group sp. MYBK245-2. Next base: position 36,884 of record NZ_JBQAGB010000025.1, read on the forward strand.
TCAGGAGTTAATGGACCATTTAAATGATGGATGGCGGTTTAGTAGTGGAATAACAGTTGGGCAAAAGACAGCTTAATGGATAGCGGAACCATGCTTCACAGTGTGGTGGGGGCTGTATTGTAAGTATCGTTCCCTTATTCAACAAAGAGATAGTAAAATTTCACGTACCTTACGTGATGTTAAAAAACAAATTTAGAAATAGGGGGATTACAGATGGAGCAATTAGCATTCTTTCCAGAAATCACGAATGAGGAGTACAAAGATATACAGAGAGAAGTTGCAAAGTCATTGCTTAATTATAGAGCTTTAAAAGTTCGTATGATTAATCAGGAAGAGTGTGCAGCAGAAAATATCAGTAGTCCTTTCGTTGAAATACGTAATACAAAGAAAATAAAGGATATAAAGTACATTCAAATGAAGCGAGCATTAGAACATGCTCTTGATCCGGAGCAGAGAGAAATTATTGAAAGGAAGTATCTTAATAATGGATTGATGAGCGATAAAGCTGTAAAGGCACAAATGATGATGGAGAATAATTGGTTCTATACGCAAAAGAGACATGCAATTATGGCGCTAGCTGAAGCGTTATTGATTATATAAAAAGGAGAATGATATATGGATTTTTTAGTATTGTTATTTGCGCACTTATTGGCAGATTACCCATTACAAGGAGATTTCTTAGCAAATATGAAAGGTAAGAATCATATTGTACTAGCTACACACGCAGGGATATGGACAGGAACAGTATTAATCGCGGCATATTTCTTAGGTTATAACATTACTTATATTGATGTAGCTTGGATGTTTGTTGTTCACGTTGTTGCAGATTACATGAAAGCGAAACCTGTAGGCTTCTATAAGAAATTAGATTCATTAAAATCAGGATTGTTAATCGATCAAGCGATACACATTTTGCAAATCATAGTGTTCCTAATTTATAAGAATATGTAATTAAAAAACACGGATAAAATGCGGATAAATTAACGATAAAGGAGCGGATAAGTAGATGTGCGATTCAAATTATTATTATCTTACAAGCTCATTAACGAGCTTTGGACAGCCCTTTGACAACCGCATATCGAAGAGGATTAGTACACCTATCAGTGAAACGTTCTTATGCGAGAATGTCACGGTAACGTATACCGCATAGTAGGGCGGGCAAGGCGGTAAGAACCCGCGTTAAGACGAAAAGACCAATGAATGTATAACAATGACATATTCCAGTGTGGCGGGTGTGAGATTACTCGCATTCGTCATGCTGTTTCTATTATATTTAACATTCAGCTCAGAGACCGCCATGTCCTCTGGGTTGATAGTGAATATAATACTCTGTATTCTTTGTTAAAGTTGTTTCTTGAAAATGGAATGGGGGTGGTTGCTCTTAAATGAGTAACGAAACGCTTGCATTCTAAAAATCTAAAACATACGTAATCTCGTACATTAGTAATTACTCACGATTCTTATTAATGACCAAAACGAGGGCAGAGAGCTTCCGCTCTTTGTTTGAGCTAATACAACTGAACTTCCCCCTTAGTTCTATGTGTTGGTTCAAACAGGGGGACGGAATAAACATATTCCCTCTAGATATAATCACATTATCAAGCATAATTGGCCAGCAAAGGTGAAAATGACATTAAGTAGCCGAAGTATTGAGCCGACTCTACGGAGTATAAACGAGAAGATTCTTAGTCTTCTCTAGGTCACCGAACACAGGGCGTGTAGCCATACTAGTTGATGCGGTGGCTTGGAGAAGGTCGAGAGTACTCAGCCTTGAATTCACATAAACATATCTCCTTATGTACGAACGTGAATTATTTCTCCCATCCCCTTTAATATTTTTATAGTTGTAAAAGAGCTGTCACTATGTAGTGATGGCTTCTTTTTTAGGAAAGGATGAGGACATGAGTAATAATAAAATTAATGTAAATATGACAGTTATAGAAAATAACGAATTATTCGAAAGACAATTAAGCGATAGTGAATTTAGTTACGATGAGACTGCCAAACAATTAAGGACCGTAATAATTCCTATGAAAGATAATAAAATTATAGTTGTTCCTTATCTAAAGAGTGAACTATAGCATCCATAACGGGTGCTTTTTTCTTTGTTATATAGAAATTACACATTAAACGTGAAGATGAACAAAATGGACATTTGGTTAGGAGGATGATTATGTATTGTATGGATTGCGGAAAACAATTAATTACGATTAACTATACCTCCGCTTGTACAAAGTACGAATGCAAGGAATGTAACAGTTACTGGTTCAGGAACACTGTAACTTCAGTAGAGTGGAAGAAACAAAAGAAGAAGCATAATGATTAAACCAATAGCAATTATCGTAGGCGCTGCCGTGATCTGGGTGGCGTCTTGTTTGTTGTTAAGGAAAGATAAGGGGTGAGGTAATACCATGACAGAAATTACTGTGTTTTTAAAGGATAATAAAAGACAGGGTTTGTACACCGATATGGAAGAAATTGAAGTGTTACAAATACTTAATTCGAATCGTTTTATTAAGCTTAATTATTATGACGGAGAAAATTGGAGAGTAACGTTGTTGAATTCAGATGAAATTTTATCGGTTGACTTCTAACAAAACAAACGAACACAACGAACGAAAATAAAGGAGGCAGAACATGCTAGATAGTAAGACTAAAGAAGTTGTAGAAAGAGTGTATGAGCACGCTAAACAATTTGTCATTGAACATCAAAAAGTATCTGTTTCTTTCATTCAACGTAGATTTCGAATTGGTTACACTGCAGGGGCTACAATAGTAGAACGTTTAGAAGAAGAAGGTATTGTCGGTCCTGAAAAAACTAATTTACATCCAAGAGACGTATTAGTAAAAGAATATAGACCAGGATAAAAATAGAGATAGTTAACAAGGTGAAGTTTATGCAGGAAATAACGGTGATTAGGTACTGAAAATGGCGTAAAATCAACGATGCATAAAACTTGTATAAAGGGTAAAAACAAGAATCACTCAACCACGGGCATTTCCCGATTTAACTACTGCAATATAATAACTATTATGTAAACTAAAACTGCTGGGTCTATTCATTTCCCTGCATAAATTAGTTTTCGTTATGGATTTTTTAAAATATGATTCTTTTGAGGTGATTTCGTGCTGATCTATACAGTTATGATGTGGGACCATGCTGATACGGATATTATGTTAGCTACTGCAGACAGAGAAGAAGCGTTAAAAGAATTTGAATCATGTGTAGCGTTCTCTTTGCAAGTTTGGGAGAAGGGTGAAGTGCTAATTGAAATGATAAATAGTGAAGGTGAATATTTCGCTGATGGCGGATTAGAAAGATATCCGGAAAAAGGACATCAGTTATTTAATGAGATCGTTGAACAATTACAGTAGCGAATCCGCTGCTTTTTTATTTTATAAAGAAAAAAGCCCTACCTGGGCTAGATACTTTTCTTCATGCCGCATTTACGGCATTCTCTTAAATAGATGAAATCTTTAACGGAACTTTTGAATGCGGTATTTCCGCAATTATCACAGCGACCACTGATTTTGTCAGGGTGTTCTGTGTATGTGTATATCTTGCTTAGATCGTACTTTTGTTCAGGTTCTTTATTTTCCATTAGTCTCACCTACATATCAATCTGAATTAATACAGCTTTACCATAATAACATGAAGCATTCATATAATGGATGTTTTTTTATTTTATAAAAAGAACCCGCTGGAGTTCGGGTCCTTTTCATAAGTGATGATGCATTCTCCGTTTGGGAACTGAGAAAAACACAAAAATATAATAATACGAGTTTTAGAGAATTTCAAGACTAAATTAGGGATTACCATGAGGGGGAGTTATAACGAGTTTCTTCCTATTAATAAAGAAGGTGGTGGGTGATGTGAAGTGAAACAAAAACACGAGTTAGCTCAAGAAGATTACATGCAAGGTATGAAGTATAAGGAACTGGCTGAAAAATATGAGGTCAGTGTAAATACCGTAAAGTCATGGAAGACCAGATATAAATGGGACAGAAAAAGTGTGCATACAAAAGAGGAAAAAGTGCGCACACAAAAGAAAACAGGTGCACCCATTGGTAATAAGAACGCAGTTGGTAATTCGGGTAACAAGAACCCTAAGTATGGTAATAAGAATGCTGTAGGGCATGGTCCACCAAAAGGTAACCATAACGCTATGACGCATGGGTTATTTAGGAAGATAATCCCGAGTGACGATCCACGTGCAATGGAATTGCTGGATGAAATACAAAACCATACTGAATTAGATATGCTATTCCATTCTATTCAACTGCAATACTTCAACATCCTTAATTCACAACGTATTATGCATGTTCGTACTCAAAATGATATGTCAAAAGAGATGATTAGCGAATCACTGAATGGAGACGCGTATACAGTGCAGTTTGCATGGGATAAACAAGCTAATTTACTTACAGCTTATTCGCGCGCTATGACAGCGTTATCCTCTATGATTGAACGATTTGATAAGTTAGCAAATGCTGATGATGAAAGAAGATTGAAGCTAGAGCAGATGAAAGCTAACATTGAAAAAACAAAAGCCGATACAGCTCGTATTAAAGGTGAAGATGGTGATGAGTACGAAGATGACGGTTTCAAAGAGGCGCTAGAAAGCAAGGTAGAGGAAGTGTGGGATGACCATGGCGACGATTCCGAAGCGTAAAAAGAAACCTGCTCCATTCAAATTTAAACCATTCTCCAAGAAGCAGCTGAAAGTATTAACCTGGTGGAAGCCTAACAGTCCCGTTAAAGATTATGACGGGATTATTTGCGATGGTTCTATCCGTGCTGGAAAGACAGTATCAATGGCACTTTCTTACGTTATGTGGGCAATGGAATCATTCGAAGGCGAGAACTTTGGTATGTGTGGTAAAACGATTGGTTCGCACCGTCGTAACGTTATAACGCCACTTAAAAAGATGCTGAAGTCTCGTGGGTATAAGGTTAAGGACCATCGCAGTGAGAATATGCTTACTATTACTAAAGATGGTGTGACAAACTTCTTTTATATCTTTGGTGGTAAGGATGAAAGTTCTCAGGATTTGATTCAGGGTATAACCGCGGCAGGAATGTTCTTTGATGAGGTAGCGCTTATGGTGCAAAGCTTTGTCAATCAGGCGACTGGACGTTTATCGGTTACTGGTTCAAAAATGTGGTTTAACTGTAACCCGGCAGGACCGTATCACTGGTTTAAAGAGAAGTGGCTGGATCAAAAGAAAGAAAAGAATCTACTGCACCTTAAATTCTCTATGGACGATAATTTGTCATTAGACGAGAAGACGAAAAGAAGATATCACCGTATGTATAGTGGTGTATTCTATCGCAGATATATCAAAGGTGAATGGGCAGCTGCTTCTGGACTAATATTTGATATGTTTGATGAAAAAGTACACAAAGTCGAGTCTGTTGATCGTAATTACGTTGAGTATTATGTGTCCTGTGACTACGGTACGCAGAATGCAATGGCGTATGGTTTATGGGGTAAATGTATTGAAGAAGGCGACAAAGAAGTATGGTACAAAATAAAAGAGTACCATTATAGTGGCCGTGATACAGAGAAGCAGAAAACTGACCAAGAATATTACGAAGACTATGAGGAGTTCGTTGGTGATTTGCCAATCAAAGGAACTGTAGTTGACCCTTCTGCAGCTTCATTTATCGCTGTGTTGATGCGTAATAAGAGGAAAGTATATAAGGCTCGTAACAATGTAAAAGAAGGTATAGGTAACGTTGGTATAGCACTGAATACTGGCAGAACATATTTTAATGATTGTTGTGTCGAGACATTTAAAGAGTTTGCCTCTTATATATGGGATGAAAAAGCGATACAACGTGGTGAGGATAAACCTCTCAAAGAGAATGACCACCACATGGATGAAACGAGATACTTCATTAATACAATTATATTTGGATTGCGTAAAAAGAAGAAAAGGAAATGAGGTGAAGTAACTTAATGACGAAGAAAAGACAAGTTAGTGCGAAGGTAATTAAGGCAGCAGGAACAAGTACACAGGTGCTATCCCGTCAACAAGAGAGCGAAGATGAAAAGTATGCTGTAAACGACATCATAGAACCACCTTATAGAATAGAAGACTTACAGCAAATCAGAGAAAATAGTACAATTCTTGGTCAATGTATTGATGCATACAAGCGAAATATAGCTGGATTTGGTCATGAAATGAAGTATAAGCAAGAGGATGACAAGGAAACTCCTGAAATGAAGGCAGAGTGGACTCTAGTTGATACAGAAATCATACCTTTATTTAGTTTCGACAAGCCATTCAAAGAGATCCTTGAAACTGCTATTGATGATAAAGAGACAACTGGCAATGGTTATATAGAAGTTATTCGTAATTTAGAAGGAAAACCCGCTGAATTAATAAATATGTTACCGCAGTACATGCGAGTGACGCGTAAGGATAATAAACCTCAAGACGTAACGTACTTAGTAAACGGGAAAGAAATTAAACGTAAGAAGATATTCCGTCGCTATGTACAACGAGTAGGAGCAGTAGATACTTACTTTAAAGAGTTTGGTGATCCTCGTTTTTTAAATAAAGAGACGGGTGAGTTTTCCGATGTTTCATTAGGAGAGAAAAATGCTACTGAGGTCCTGCATTTGAAGATTGGGAATGGTCCTTATGGCATTCCACGTTGGGTATCGCATGTCGTTCACATGGTTGGTGCGAGGAAAGCGGAAGAGTTAAACCTACGCTATTTCAAACAAGGCCGTCATATTCCAATGGCTATCTTATTGAAGAATGGCATCTTATCAGATGAAAGTGAAGCAGCTCTTACCGATTATGTTTCAAATGTTGAAGGTGAAGATAATCAACATAAATATCTCTTGTTGCAAGTTGAAAATGCAGAAGAAGGTGTAGTTGGTGATACACAGCCAAACATTGATATAGAGTTGAAATCATTAGCAGATGTATTGCAAAATGACGCTCTATTCCTTGAATATGATGAGAAGTCGCGCCAAAAAGTGCAATCAGCATTCCGTCTTCCTGATGTATATGTAGGGTATATTCGTGATTTTAACAGAGCAACTGCTGAGTCTGTACGAGAGATTACAGAGGAGCAGGTATTTGAGCCTGAGCGTAGCAATTTAGAATTCATCATTAATAACGTTCTGCTGCTTCCATATGGATTAAAACACGTATATGTGAATCTGCGTAAGTCAGAGATTAGTAATACTGAGGATATGGTTAAAACCATTGAGGTACTTGCTGATAAGGGTGGATTGACTTTCCAAGATGTGCGTAATATCGCTGGCAATATGCTAAATAAAGAGTTCTCAGATTATGATATGCCTGAAGCGAATGAACCGGTCGCTTTAGTAATCGAAAGACATCGTAAGGTGAGTGGTTGGCAGAAGGGATTAAGCGAAACGTTGCAAAAGTCAGCTGATGGTAATTCGAATGAGGATTTAGTCAATGTAATGAAAGACTTACGTGACTTACTGGAGTCGATGCAAAATGCAGAAGATTGATAAGTTACTGGATTCATTGAATGAGTGGATTGAAAAGGCTGATACTGACGATTTCACGGCTTCATTACCTGCTGATTTAGAAGTATTGGACATGTTACCAGGATACGTTGAGGAATTTGAAAAAGAAATAGCTAAACTGCTTCGAAAGCAGAAGAAATACTTTATAGATGGAATTAAGAACTATACGAAAAAGGATGCTGTGGAGAAGGGTATTAAGATAAAGGATATCATCGACTTTGTTACTGGTAGCCTATTCGGAGCTGATACCTTTGCTAAAAGCTTGAGTAAAGCAGCGAGGAAGTTTCTTAATTACACAATGAAGGATATGACAAAAGCTTTCATGGATGCAATTGACCCTGATATTCAGTTTAATACCTTCTCAAAACGTACTACTAAGTGGATTGATAGTTGGTCTGATGAATTAGGTAAGATCATGAAGATTAACTCTCACAAAGCAGTAGAACGTATCTTAAACGAGGGATTAGAGAAAGGGAAAGGTATAAAGGAGATTGCAAGAGAACTTGCGAAGCTTCCGGAATTTGACCGCAAAAGAGCGAAGACTACAGCGCAGACAGAAGTACTCGCTGCATGCTCTGCCTCTCAATTCGAATCATATCGCCAATCCCCTGCGGTTACAGGTAAAAAGTGGCGTCATAGCGGTGCAAAGAATAACCAACCACGTGATAATCACGTGGCGTATGACGGTACAACGGTGCCGGTAGAGGAAGAGTTTGAATTACCTGGTTCTGGTGAGAGGTGTATGTTTCCGCGCGATAGCTCTCTATCTGCTAAGGAGAGAGTTAAGTGCAAATGCGTTATGTCTCCTGCTGTAGATAACAACATATTAGGTCTTTCTGAAGAAGAGAAGCAGAAGATTAGGGAAGAAACATTGAAGGAGTTGAATAAGTAATGGATGAAGAATCTAAAAAGAAATATGTTCTTGAATTCGATGAACCTCCTGCACTTATATTTGTTTCTCATGATAGCAGAAGAGAAGAAGTGTACATGCATGGGGAAAGAGTTAAGGATTGGACTGCAATAAAAATTGATTCTGCTATCGATAAAATCACTGAATATGATTTAAGTCTTGTATCATTTAAGTCGAAAAAAATAAATAGTTTTGAAAGGAGGTGAATAAATGAAAAAACGTAAGCTGAAGAACTTGAAGGTCTCGCACGTCTCTTATGTAGAGAATGGAGCAAACCAACGCAAGTTCTTTTTAACGAAATCAGAAGAACAACCAAACTTTGAAAAGCCTGTGAGGGTTATTAAGTCCAATGATGAAGAGAAACGTCTAGTATATGGAATCGTATATGAACCGGATGTAATTGATGCCCATGGCGATTTTACAGACTCTGAGACTATCGAAAAGGCTGCGCATGAGTTTATGCTCAAGTACCGCCAAATCGATAAGAATCATGACTTTATAGCAGGAGTTGGAGAAGTTGTTGAATCATATATTGCACCTGCTGATATGGAACTTAACGGTGAGTCTGTAAAGAAAGGTACATGGATCCTTACTACAAAAGCAGATGAGGAAACATGGGAAGCTGTTAAGAAAGGTGAGTTTCAAGGATATTCCCTTGCAGGAGTTGCTGAAACAGAAGTAATTGAGGAAGAAGTAACTAAAACTGAAGAGAAACAAATGAAGTCCTTCTTCCAATTGATGAAGGGCTTTTTTGGTGGAGAAAAAGTTGCGAAAGGTGAGGTTAGAGATAAATTTAACCAGAATAAGCATCGTCGTGACGTCAACGCCTCTTTCTCTGCTCTAGAAGATACTTTCTATCAATCTCTTCGGAATGCACCTACTGCTGATACTATCGACTTAGATCGTATTGAAGCAGCTGCGCAAGAGTTTATTGAGATTATCAATGAGCTGAAGGGTACAGGAGCAGTTGTAAAGGCATGGGAAAACAAACCTGTTATCTCTCTAGCTGAAGAAGTAGAAAAAGCAGGAAAGAAAATTAGTAATACAAATATGGCCGATATAGATGCAGCTATTGAATCATTAACAAATCTAAAAACGCGCGTCACACCGTCATCGGAAGGCGCAGGAAGTGAGGGAAACAATATGGAGTTTAATCAAGAACAATTTGAAAAGACATTAACTTCAGCAGTAGAAAAGGCTGTTGGCCCAATCAAGGAAGAATTAGCTTCTGTTAAGAAACACCTTAATCTTGATGAAGAAAAAACGGAAGAGGATATCAAGGTAGAAAAAGCTGTGGAAGCTGCTACTGCTTCATTACGTGAAGAAATTGAAGCGTTAAAAAAATCTCAAGGTATTAGTAATCAGCAAGATACTGATGTTGTTGAGAAAGCAGAAGTTAAAAAATCTGTATGGAATGGCTTACTGTAAACCTGAAGGAGGAAAATATATATGACACTTAATAACAAAACAATTATTGAAAAAGCGGATGTTACTCTTGCCACATTAGCTAGTGGTGGTTTAATGAACCCTGAGCAAGCCGATACATTCTTACGCATGGTACAAAGTGCTCCTACGATTCTAAAGGATTCTCGATTTGTTCAAATGGCTTCAGATACACGTAAAATTGAAAAAATCGGTTTCGGTTCTCGTATTCTACGTCCAGGTGTAGAAGGAACGCCATTAAAGGATTCTGATCGTTCTGCTCCAACAACTAGTACAGTCACATTAAACGCAAAAGAAGTAATCGCTGAAGTGCATATTACTTATGACACATTAGAAAATAATATTGAAGGTAATAATCTACAAAATACAATTATGCAGATGATCGCAGAGCGCGCGGCATTAGATATTGAAGAATTAATTATTAATGGCGACAAATCTTCTGCTGATACGTATTTAACATTACTAGATGGTTTACGTAAACAAGCGACTTCACATGTAATTGATCATGCAGCTGGTGCATTCTCTAAAGATGTATTTAAGAAAGCTTATAAAGCTGTTCCTGCGAAATACCTTCGCAATCCTAAAGATTGGAAGTTCTATACTTCACATGGATTAGAAGTTGAATGGAAAGACCAAGTTGCAGCACGACAAACAAACCTTGGTGACTTCTCACTTCAAGGCGGTTTATCTTCAGCGTATGGTGTTCCTGTAGATGGTATTGCGATGTTACAACCATACACTAATGAAACAAATACTGTATCTGACATTCTATTAACTCATCCTAAAAACATTGTAGTTGGTATGAGCCGAAATATCCGAATTGAAGTAGATAAAGATATCCGTGCTCGTAAGTTCATCATTGTTTTAACTGCTAAAGTGGATGCTAAATTCGAAGAGGAAGATGCAGTAGCGAAAGTTATCAAAGTTAAGGAGTGATGACTTTTGAACTACTACGCTAAATTAATTGTTGGTAAAACATATGACGTCCATGAACGTCTTTTTGTATTGAACCAAGAAGAGAAGGTTACAAAGAAAACCTATGATTATCTAAATGGTAATGAACAATTTGAAGTTCGAAAAGAAGGCGGCAAATCTAAAGGAGATGAGTGATAAGCATGCCACTTATTACTGCTCAAGAATTAATAGATTACACTGTATTGCCTGAAGTTAAAAATCGTCCTGTTCCTTTATTGGAGCAGGACATACTTGAGGCAGAAACAGAGATTAATAATCTCTCTAAAATAGATTTTAGTGATAAGACGAAGTATCCTGAGGTTCCGGAAGAAGTGAAGTTAGCGTGTAAGAAGTTAGCGCAGTATTATGCTTACACAAATGCCGATACAACTGCGATGAAAGGTATTAAGTCCGAAAGTATTGGTAGTGGTGACTATTCTTATACAAAGGATAGTTCCAGCATCACAAAACCGTCTGTATTATACCTTTTGCAAAAGTTTATGGATCATAAAGGTAAAAATAAAGTCACTTTCAAAATGAGGACGATTTAATGTCTCTAAAAGCGATGATGGTCCATGAATGTGATATTTACCATTTGCAGAAGGAAACAAAGCCTGGAAAGTACGGGCAACCAGGAGAAGAGGTTTATTTATACCCTGATACTCCTGATATAGCAGAACAAAGCTGCTACTTTGCAGAGAATGTAGCGATTGCTAGACCTACTGCAATACAGTCTGCACCAAATCAATTAAACGAACAGCATACACGTGTATTGTTTATGCCTGGTACAGATATAAGACACAATGACAAGGTAATTAAGAAGAATACTAATGTCGTTTACTATATACGCAATCCCTTTCCGGTAGTACATCCACTTACTGGTGAGGTTTCACATATAAAGGCCACTGCAGAAAGGAAGAGTGAGCCATGGCTAGCCAAATAACGACTAGAGGATTCCGTGAGTTCAGCGCCAAGTTGAATCGTATGGCAAATGGGTTAGATCAGAACGTTGCCTTATGGCTTGAAGCTAGCGGTTTTCAATTTTTAGAGGAAGTTCAGAACCAAATCATTTCACTAGCAGTTGTCGATACGAGAAGGCTGCTCAATTCGTTTGATAAAGGCGGAGATGGAAACGTATGGCGCTCCTCTGATGGTGGTTTAGTTTTAGAAGTTGGTACAAATGTAGAATACGCTAAACTTCAAAATGATGGGTGGCAGCAGGTAAGGAGATTCGTCCCAGGAAGATGGGATGGTCATAATTTCGAGTATGATCCGCATGCACCTACTGGAATGATGTTAACTGCTAAATTCATAGAAGGTCGTCCCTATTGGGATAATGCTATCGCTATCTATGAGCGTATGTTCCAGACTGCATTTGACCGCCAGTTCCGACAATGGGTACATGGAGGTTAGGATATGTACGCACAAATACATGGATCTATGAAGGCTTTTGTCTTCGATAACCTGCCGCAAGGTACATTCGCTTATCATGAGCAGGTTCCGGAAGAAATAAAGATACCTTCAGTATACTTTCCGCACTTATCAACGAATGATTTGAAAAATACAAAGGATACATTCACCTTACTGTACACAATGACAGTGAGGTTTTTTTATGCAACAACAGAAGAAGCTATGGAGCTATCTGACAGAATTGCGAACTTAATTCGACGCAGCGGTTACACATTAAGTCTTCGGAATGAGGATGGAAGTGAATCGACTGATACCGTCTATTTCAGAAGAGTGACTACCGCCCCAGTTGAGGTAGGTTCTGCTCAATTAACAATGATTTTTGAATACGAACAAAGTTATATCAATTAAAGGAGAGTGTAACGTATGGCTGAAACGCAAACGCCTACTACTTCAAATAAGATGTACCGCGGTGACGAGTTTATTTACGCGGTAGTAATCCCTGACCCAACCGACCCATTAAAAACTAAACTGATTCGTCCGTTTGACCAAACTGATTCATCTCATTCTATTGAAGCGGATGAGATTGAAGCAGAGTCAAAGGATAGAACAATTTCTGATTACGGAAAAGTAACAGAGACCCGTTCTTTTGAAGGAATTGTTTCTGAAGGAGATCCATTTGTTGATGCAGCAAAGAAAAAGCTACGCAATAAGGAATACATTGAAATCTACGAAATTAACAAACGTACATTAAAAGCTGAAAAAGGAACTTACATGATGACTTCTTTTGAAAAATCAGCATCTACTGGTGAATTTGCGACTTACTCTTTAGAGGCTAAGCTTTCTGGAACTGTAAGCGAAGAAATATTAACTGAAATCCCTGCAGGGGCTAATGCATAAGAGTGGTTTTATACCGCTCTTTTTAAATTTGAAAATAACATCCAATTAAAAGGAGATTGATATATATGCGTTTTGAAATCGAAGGAAAAGAATATGAGTTAAAACTTACTTATAAATCTATTGCAGAGCTAAACAAGAAATATGAGGGTGGAGCGAACCAAGTTATCGCTGCTTGTTTGCAAGGTGACTTAGAACTATTCGAAGACGCGGTATACTTCGGATTAATGCACACAGAAGAAGGGTTCACTAGAGCTAAAGTGACAGCTGCTATTGAAAAGCTGTTTGTAGAAGAAAAAATCTCACAACAATACATTGAAGATGTTCTTAACGAAGTGGTAGCGGATAATTTTTTCTACAAAGCGAAGACGAAGCAGTACAAAGCACGAATGAAGAAGCAATTATTAGCGAAGAATCCGGAATTCAAGGAGATTGCAGAGGAGATGTACGGAACGGACGACGAACCGCAGACTTCTCTAGAGAAGAAATAGACAAGGTGCAGCAGGATGGATTTAGATATTTAGGTTTGTTACCAAATGAGGTAATGAACCTAACTCCTCGTGAGTTTCAAAATATGATGACGGGGAGAAATGAACAGTATCTAGATGAACTGCAAACATATAGTATATTTGCTCTCATGATGCGTGCGGTTTATCACAGTAATCCTAAAAAGAGCATGAAGCCAAAAGATTTATTTGATAGATCGAAAATGGTTACTGATGAACAAAAGAAAAAATCTATTGAGAATCGTGCAAAACAAGCTGAGGCAGATATGCAATTCTTACAAAATCTCAACTTCGGTTGATTGAAAGGTAGGTGAGATTTTGGCGACACAAGAAGAATTAGTAGTCCAGTTTCGAGCAGAGACTGACCAAATTCGAAGAGAATTAGCTGCCATGCAACGTGAAATGAACGAGTTTGTAAATGCTACGGCTCGGTCCTCCCGATATTATCACCGTAGTCTTGAGAATATGGGGGATGCGAACAGCGAATATAGCAGACGCTTACGTCAGATGAAATATGAGCAACGGGAAGCGATGAGACCCCATATTGAAGAATTGAAAAGGACGAAACTCGCTTACTTGGATGCTGCCATGGGAATGGCGACATACACCGGTAGTGCACAAGACTTAATTGCTCAAGTTAACGAAATCGGTAAGGCTGAGAAGGCTGCTAACGATGAAATAATGAAATTAGATAGAATGAAGCAGGCTAGTATATTACAAACAATAGGTATGCTAAACAATATGTCTACAACTTCTAGCAAACTACAAGGTAATTTACAACGTATGGGCAATCCGTTGTATAACGTTTCCAGAGGTGCTTTAATGGCAACAAATGCTATGGAGCGATTAGCAAATAGAAGTAGTGCTGCTCAATTAGCTTTAGAATTTCTTGGACCAAATGCGAATATGAAACAACTTAATGATCAGATTCGCATTATTAATCAGTCTGTCATGGGTATGGGACAAGCTTTTTTAGTTGTTGGTATTGGGGCTGTAATGTTTTACAACCGATTGCATCAAGCTAATATGGAGATGAATCCTAAATACGCAGAAGCGTATAAAAATATGATGGATTCAATCACAGAAGCATTAAAACCTATGAGAGATGCTTTCGCTGCTCTTATGGTACCAATATATAACTTCGTTAATGCGTTAGCAAAAATGGTAATAGCATTTAACGAGGCGCATCCAGCTTTAGCAAGGTTTATTCAAGGAACAATGATGCTTGTTCCAGCCCTAACACTCCTATTGCTACCCTTAGGGGCAGGAATGGGATTATTAAAAGGGTATAGAGCTGCTTTTGCTGCTTTATGGATGATAATTAAACCTGCAGTCATGGTTTTAGCGATGGCTAGTCCCGTTGCTTGGGCATTAGCTGCTGCGATAACAGGGTTAGCAGTAGGGTTCGCTTATGCTTACAAAAATATAGAACCTTTCCATAATGCTATAAATAACGTTTTAAAAGCATTAAAAGGTTTTTGGAAGGTGCTTTCAGGTAAAAAGGACGCTGGAGTTGAATTACTAAAAGCAGCCGGACTATCTGATGAAACAATTTCTAAATTAACAGGTGCTGTAGACAAAGTTCATTTTGTACTTAATGGAACAGGAATGTTATTTAAAGCTTTTTGGCAAGAGTTGAAAAGTCGAGGTAGTGCAGATAAGGATCTGTTACGAGCAGCTGG
>NZ_JBQAGB010000026.1:0-48471 GCF_051916145.1 Bacillus cereus group sp. MYBK245-2
GGCAGAGAGGTCACACCCGTTCCCATACCGAACACGGAAGTTAAGCTCTCTAGCGCCGATGGTAGTTGGGACCTTGTCCCTGTGAGAGTAGGACGTCGCCAAGCAACTAAAAACACAAGTCTTTTGACTTGTGTTTTTTTGTGTTTTCAAACAGTATGCAAAAAGAAGTAATGGTAATACAAACACGTTGCCCAAGGATGAATCATATTATATAAGAAATCGATGTATATTTTTCTGTAAATTGTTAAGGAATAGAAGTATAAAATATGTCCATTTAAATTAAATAGGGAGGGAAAGATATGAAATCACAAAACGAAGTTTGTATTGTTTGTGAGACAGAAAGAAAAGAAGGGATATATGTTTATAATAATTTAATATGTTATGAATGTGAAAAGGACATGGTGAATACAGAAACAAATGATCCGAAGTATATATATTATTTAAAACAGCTTCGGAAATTAGAAGTATCATATTTTTAAATAGGCATATGCCTATTATTTTTTTTGTTCTGTATAATAGATAAAGAATGAAATAATAAGGAAGAGATATAGATGAATCAAAATCGCATACCTTTATATGAAGCATTAATAGAGTTTAAAGAAAGAAGGCCGTTATCTTTTCATGTTCCAGGTCATAAAAATGGTTTAAACTTCCCTCAAGGGGCAGTAGAGGAGTTTAAAGATATACTATCTATCGATGTAACTGAGTTATCAGGGTTAGATGATTTACATAGTCCGTTTGAATGTATAGATGAGGCACAACAATTATTAGCTGATGTATATGAAGTGGAAAAAAGTTATTTTTTAATTAATGGTTCAACAGTCGGGAACTTAGCAATGATTTTGTCTTGCTGTAGGGAACATGATATTGTTCTTGTACAAAGAAATTGTCATAAATCAATTATTAATGGTTTAAAATTAGCAGGAGCAAATCCAATTTTTTTAGATCCATGGATTGATGAAGCTTATAACGTACCCGTGGGAATTCATGATGAGATTATTAAGGAAGCAATTGAAAAATATCCAAATGCGAAAGCACTTATTTTAACACATCCTAATTATTATGGTATGGGGATGGATTTAGAGGCAAGCATTGCTTATGCACATGCACATAAAATTCCTGTGTTAGTAGATGAAGCGCATGGAGCTCATTTTTGTTTAGGCGGGGCATTTCCAAAGTCAGCTTTAGCATATGGTGCAGATATTGTAGTTCATTCCGCACATAAAACATTACCTGCGATGACGATGGGATCCTATTTACATATAAATAGCCGCTTAGTGAAAGAAGAAAAAGTTTCTACTTATTTAAGTATGCTACAATCTAGTAGTCCATCGTATCCAATTATGGCTTCTCTTGATATTGCACGCTTTACGATAGCGCGTATAAAAGAAAAGGGACATGATGAAATTGTCGAGTTTTTACGGGAATTTAAAGAAGAATTGTCTTCTATCCCACAAATAGCTATTTTACAATATCCATTACAAGACGAGCTAAAAGTTACCGTACAGACACGTTGTCAGTTATCAGGATACGAATTACAATCTGTATTAGAAAAGGTTGGTATATATACCGAAATGGCAGATCCATATAATGTCTTATTTATTTTGCCTTTGCAAGTAAATAAGAAGTATATGAAGGCTATAGAGATGATCCGGGCGGCATTGCAATCTTATGAGGTGAAAGACAAGACAGAATCTATTCGTTATACTTATAAAGGAGAAATTTCTCCTTTACCGTATGCATATAAACAACTGGAAGGATATGAAACAAAAGTAGTATCTGTAGAAGAAGCAGTTGGGATGATAGCGGCGGAAATGGTAATTCCATATCCACCTGGTATTCCATTGATTATGTATGGGGAAAGAATTACTTCAGAACATAAAGAGCAAATTATGCATTTAGAGAGAGCAGGCGCCCGTTTTCAAGGTAGCACGAAATATATGAAAGTGTATGATATAGAAAGTAGGTTTTAGGATGAAGGGATTATTTGTAACAATTGAGGGGCCAGAAGGTTCGGGTAAAACAACGTTAATTCAAGGTTTATTGCCATACTTTGAACAAAAGGAACAAAAGGTAATGGCGACGAGAGAACCAGGTGGTATTGCAATTTCTGAGGATATTAGAACGATTTTACATAAGCAAGAATATACGATGATGGAAGCACGTACAGAGGCACTTCTATATGCCGCTGCACGTAGACAACATTTAGTGGAAAAAGTTATGCCGGCACTTAATGAGGATTACCTTGTATTATGTGATCGTTTTATAGATAGCTCTTTAGCGTATCAAGGCTATGCAAGAGGGTTAGGTATGGATAAAGTATTTGAAATCAATCGTTTCGCAACAGAAGACTGTATGCCTAGTTTAACAATTTACCTAGACATTGAACCCGAGGTTGGTTTAGCTCGAATTGCAAAAGATGCAGGACGTGAAGTGAATCGGTTAGATATGGAAGATATCACTTTCCATAAACGTGTGCGTGAAGGGTATTTACAAGTTGTAGAACGTTTCTCGGATCGTATTGTATTAGTAAATGCTGATCAACCAATGGAAAAACTTATAGAAGAAGTTATTCAAGTTATAGAAGATAAATTGTTATAATAGAAGGAAAGAATGAAATAAGTGAGGTATGCATTATGACGAAGACGTGGGAGCAGCTTTCTGCTATACAACCCATCGGTGTAAAAATGTTGATGAATAGCATCGCAAAAGAGCGTATATCCCACGCTTACTTGTTAGAGGGAGGGAAAGGGACAGGAAAGTTTGCGACAGCAATTCAAATGGCAAAGAGTTTCCTCTGTTCTCAGCGGAATGGGGTAGAGCCTTGTCATGTATGTACAAATTGTAAGCGAATTGATTCAGGTAACCACCCAAACTTACATATTGTAAAACCAGACGGATTATCTATTAAGAAGCAGCAAATTCATGATTTACAAGAAGAGTTTTCAAAAACAGGATTAGAAGCAAATAAAAAAGTATATGTTATTGAGCACGCAGACCGTATGACAGCAAATGCGGCGAATACACTGTTGAAATTTTTAGAAGAACCAAGTAGTGATACAACAGCTATTTTACTTACTGAACAAAGTCATCAAATTTTAAATACGATTTTATCTCGTTGTCAAGTTGTTACATTTAGACCGTTACCTACGGAATCTTTAATTAGAAGATTACAGGATGAAGGTGTTACGACATCTTTATCGACACTTGCTGCACAACTCACAAATAGTTTTGATGAAGCTTTAGCTTTATGTAGTGATGAATGGTTTGCACAAGCACGAGCTTTAGTGATAAAATTATGTGAAGCGCTCGAAAAAGATAAAGCCTCTATTTTTTTTGTACAAGAAAAATGGGGAAAACACTTTGGAGAGAAAGAACAATTACAGCAAGGTTTAGATATGTTACTCCTTATTTATAAGGATTTATTATATGTTCAACTTGGAGAAGAAGATCGTCTTGTTTTTCATGAGCAGAAAGAGATGTTTGAATCTTTCTCCTACGCTCAGAAGCGCATTGTATCAGCTCTCTTTAATATATTAGAGGCAAAAAATAGAATCAACGCTAATGTAAATGCGCAGCTTGTGTTCGAACAGTTAGTGTTGCGGTTGCAGGAGGGATGACCGTTTTGTATGATGTAGTAGGTGTTCGCTTTAAGAAGGCCGGAAAGGTGTATTACTTTGATCCGAATCAGTTCGATATCTCTGAAAATGAGTTTGTAATTGTAGAAACGGTAAGAGGTATTGAATACGGAAAAGTAGTTATTACCAAAAAGCAAGTTGATGAAAACGACGTTGTATTACCGCTAAAAAAGGTTATTCGCATTGCAAATGAAAACGATCGTACCATTGTTGAAGAGAACAAACATGCTGCAAAAGAAGCATATCAAGTTTGTCAGCAAAAGGTAGTAGAACATAATCTTGATATGAAACTTGTAGATGTAGAGTATACGTTCGATCGCAATAAAATTATTTTCTACTTTACTGCGGATGGTCGGATTGATTTTCGCGAACTAGTGAAGGACTTAGCAGCAATTTTTAGGACAAGAATTGAACTAAGACAAATTGGTGTTCGTGATGAAGCGAAAATGCTTGGTGGTATTGGTCCATGTGGTCGTATGCTTTGTTGTTCTACTTTTTTAGGGGATTTTGAACCTGTATCCATTAAGATGGCAAAGGATCAAAATTTATCATTAAATCCTGCAAAAATCTCTGGTTTATGTGGTCGCTTAATGTGTTGCTTAAAATATGAGAACGATGAATATGAGGCAGCAAAGGAACAACTTCCTGATTTAGATCAACGTATACAAACCCCGCATGGTACTGGCCGTGTTATCGGATTAAATATTTTAGAAAGATTAATTCAAGTGGAACTAGTAGACAAGGAACGGATAGTAGAATATACGTTAGATGAGTTAGTGAATAAAGGGGTCGTTTCGAGTCAAACCACAGATTAATGAGGTGGGTGCTTGTGGAGAAAAAAGATATTTTTGCATCGGTTTCTAGTATGGAAGAGCAAATTGGACATTTATACAAACAGTTGGGAGAATTAAAACAACATCTTGCAGAGTTACTGGAAGAAAACCAACATATAAAAATGGAAAATGAAAATTTGCGACACCGCTTTGAAGAAGTGCAGATTAAAGAAAAACAAAAAACTCAAAAACGTAAAGAAGTGAAGCCGAAGACAGATATTGGTGAAGGCTACGATAATTTAGCAAGACTATATCAAGAAGGTTTTCATATTTGTAATCTGCATTATGGAAGTGTACGTAAAGAGGGAGATTGTTTATTCTGCCTGTCATTTTTAAATAAAAAGTGAAATTACCTTTCCAATAATAATTGGAAAGGTAATTTTTTATACATGAGAGTAGAATCGAATATGTTTTTTATTAGTAGAAGATGAAATAGGGTAGGTTAAGTGTAAGAAAAGGAGCAACATATGAATTTATATGAAGATGAACGTTTAGATTACTTATTAGCACAAGATTTGAAGATTATACAAAGCCCATCAGTATTTAATTTCTCGTTAGATGCTGTTTTACTTGCAGACTTTGCTTGGGTGCCAATTCAAAAAGGTAATTTACTTGATTTGTGTACAGGTAATGCCGTTGTGCCCCTTCTATTAAGTACAAGGACGAAAGGGAATATTACTGGTGTAGAAATTCAAGAACGCTTATATGATATGGGAATAAGAAGTGTTCAATACAATAAGTTGGAAGAAAGAATTCACTTAATACACGGGGATTTGAAAGATATGCCGGAGAAACTTGGACGTCATCAATATGATGTTGTCACATGTAATCCGCCTTATTTCCAAACACCTGCAACTTCTGAAAAAAATATGAATGAACATTTAGCAATAGCTCGTCATGAAATTATGTGTACACTAGAGGATGTTGTATCTGCAAGTAGTCAGCTAGTAAAGCAAGGCGGGAAAGTAGCATTTGTACATCGTCCAGGTCGTTTACTAGACATTGTTACATTAATGCGTAAGTATAAAATTGAACCGAAGCGTGTACGATTTGTTTATCCTAAGGCAGGAAAA
Organism: Bacillus cereus group sp. MYBK245-2; assembly: GCF_051916145.1. NCBI lineage: Bacteria > Bacillati > Bacillota > Bacilli > Caryophanales > Bacillaceae > Bacillus > Bacillus cereus group sp. MYBK245-2. Next base: position 5,545 of record NZ_JBQAGB010000026.1, read on the forward strand.
GAAGCGAATACATTGTTAATTGAAGGAATTAAGGACGGAAACGCAGATTTAAAAATATTGCCACCTCTTTTTGTATATGGAGAAAATAATGAATATACAAAGGAGATTCGTTCTATTTTATATGGAGAAGAATAAGCATTGTTTTTATGTAGTGGAGTGCTCTGATGGAAGTTACTATGCTGGATATACAAATCATATAGAGAAGCGGATTGAGACCCATAATAGCGGAAAAGGGGCTAAGTATACGCGTGCTAGACTTCCTGTTGCTTTAAAATACGTAGAGTTTCATGAAGATAAGCGTACAGCTATGCAAGCAGAGTACTATTTTAAGCAATTAAATAGAAAACAAAAAGAAGAATATATGCAAAAAGGAGAACCTTATGTGGCAACAAAAAAGTTTTCAACAAAATGAAAAGGGCGTTTTATATTTAGTACCAACCCCTATTGGGAATTTAGAAGATATGACATTTCGTGCAATCCGAATTTTAAAAGAAGCGGATTTAATTGCTGCTGAAGATACGAGACAAACGAAAAAACTTTGTAATTACTTCGAAATTGAAACGCCTGTTATGAGTTACCATGAGCATAATAAGGAAGTAAGTGGGAAGAAAATATTAGATAAGTTAGACGAAGGAAAGACAGTAGCACTTGTTAGTGATGCTGGTATGCCGTGTATTTCCGATCCAGGTTACGATATTGTTGTAGAGGCTGTAGCGGAACAGTATCATGTTATCCCGCTTCCTGGGGCAAATGCAGCCCTTACAGCATTAATTGCATCAGGCCTTGAAACAAAACAGTTTTATTTCTATGGATTTTTACAAAGAAATAAAAAAGAAAGAAAAATGGAGTTAGAGAAGCTTCGTTATATACAAACTACAATGATGTTTTATGAAGCACCTCACCGTTTGGATGATACTTTAATCTCGATGCAAGAAGTATTGGGAAATAGAGAAATTGTATTGTGCCGAGAGTTAACAAAAAAATTCGAGGAATTTATTCGTGGAACAGTTGAAGAAGCAATTGAGTGGACGAAACAAAATGAAGTTCGTGGTGAGTTTTGTATTTTAGTAGCTGGTTCAACGGAAGAACCTGCTCCAGAGGAACAATGGTGGGAAACTATTTCGGTATATGACCATATTGAACATTATATAAACGAAAAAGGTATGAATTCAAAAGAGGCGATAAAAACAGTTGCTAAAGATCGAGATTTGTCGAAACGCGATGTATATCAAATCTATCATGTCGATAAAAAATAAGCTTCTCATAATTGAGAAGCTTATTTTGCTGTTTCGATATAATCTTGAAGCTCGTTTAAGATTTGCTCAGCGCCTTCTTTGCTTAAGATAATTTTACCTTCAGCTAAAGATAGGTTACCATCAGATACTTCACCAGTTACTTGGCAAGTCATGTTTGGCTTATATTTTTTTAAGATGATTTTCTCGTCATCAACATAGATTTCAAGAGCATCCTTTTCTGCAATACCTAAAGTACGGCGTAATTCAATCGGAATTACTACACGACCTAATTCATCAACTTTACGAACGATACCAGTAGATTTCATAATTCTTTTCCTCCTAAAGAAATAGTTTATAAGTTTCGAGTCTATTTTTAGATTCGTCATTTTTCGACAAAATACCCTATGGACATATGATACCAATCATTTACATTTCCGTCAATTCTTTAATTCTATATTTTTTAAAAAGATTTATAGATTTCTTACTTCTTATATATAATAGAATTTGAGTAATTTCTACTATTATTTCACTTTATTTTCAGAAAAGTTCAGAAATTATAGGTAATGACTGTATATTTTCTTGAAATATGAGTAATAGATGATAAATATAAAAATATGAAGTTGTTTTTATCCTGCATTAACGAGTAGTAAGATTCTAAATTTTAAATTCGGCTGGGTCAAAGAAGTTAAGTGGAAGTCGGATTGCTCGTAAAAGTCCGATTGGTGTGGGTTGATAATCCGTGGGAATGAACAAGATCCTCACAGATTAAAGTTTCACTTTATATATAAGTTTTTGATATACTATTTATAAATACATATGAGGTTATCCGGGAGGTCCAAAACAATGACAAAGGAAAACAAATCCTTTTATATTACTACCCCAATTTATTATCCAAGTGGAAAATTACACATTGGACATGCTTATACAACAGTAGCAGGGGATGCTATGGCACGATATAAGCGTATGCAAGGATATAATGTTCATTATTTAACAGGAACTGATGAGCATGGACAGAAGATCCAAAAGAAAGCAGAAGAATTAAATGTTACACCACAAGCATATGTGGATAACATCGTTGCAGGAATTAAAGAACTTTGGGAGAAGATGGATATCTCCTATGATGATTTTATTCGTACAACGGAAGATCGTCATAAAGATGTTGTCGAAAAAATCTTCAAGCAACTAGTAGATCAAGGTGATATTTATCTTGATGAATATGAAGGTTGGTATTCTGTACAAGATGAGACATTCTATACAGAGCATCAATTAGTAGATCCAATTATGGAAGATGACAAAGTAGTTGGGGGAAAAAGTCCAGACAGTGGTCATGATGTAGAACTTGTTCGTGAAGAATCATATTTCTTTAGAATGGGTAAATATGTTGACAGACTATTAAAGTTCTATGAAGAGAATCCACATTTCATTCAGCCAGAGTCTCGTAAGAATGAAATGATTAATAACTTTATTAAACCAGGCTTAGAAGATTTAGCAGTTTCTCGTACTTCATTTGACTGGGGAGTTCGTGTTCCAGGTAATCCGAAACACGTTATTTACGTATGGGTTGACGCATTATCTAACTACATTACAGCATTAGGTTATGGAACAGAAAATGAAGAGATGTATAAGAAGTTCTGGCCAGCAGATGTGCATTTAGTTGGAAAAGAAATCGTTCGTTTCCATACGATTTATTGGCCAATCATTTTAATGGCATTAGATTTACCTCTTCCGAAAAAAGTCTTTGCTCACGGTTGGATTCTAATGAAGGATGGAAAGATGAGTAAGTCAAAAGGAAACGTAGTAGATCCAGTTACATTAATCGATCGTTACGGATTAGATGCATTACGTTATTACTTACTTCGTGAAGTTCCGTTCGGATCTGATGGCGTATTCACACCAGAAGGATTTGTGGAGCGTATTAATTTCGATTTAGCAAATGACTTAGGTAACTTATTAAATCGTACAGTAGCTATGATTGATAAATACTTTAACGGAGAAATCCCTGCATTTAAAGCAAATGTAACGGAATTTGATGGAACGTTAGTAACGTTTGCACAGGATACATTGAAAAAAGTAGAAGAAGCAATGGAGAATATGGAATTCTCTGTAGCTCTAAGCTCAATTTGGCAATTGATTAGCCGTACGAATAAATATATTGACGAAACACAACCGTGGGTATTAGCGAAAGATGAGAATAATCGTGAAAAGTTAGCCTCTGTAATGGCTCACTTAGCAGAAGTACTTCGTCAAACAGGTATTATGCTTATGCCATTCTTAACAGTAGCACCAAGCAAGATGTTTGCTCAGCTTGGCCTTACTGAAGAAGCACATACATCTTGGGAAAGCCTGTCTACAATTGGATGCATTCCAGCTGGAACAAAAGTAGAAAAAGGAAACCCGATTTTCCCTCGTTTAGAAATGGAAGTAGAGGTAGCGTACATTAAAGAACAAATGAAAGCCTCTGCTCCTAAAGTAGAAGAGAAAAAAGAAGAAGAACCGAAGGCAGAAGAAATTACAATTGATGATTTCTTTAAAGTAGAATTACGCGTAGCTGAAGTTCTATCTGCGGAACCTGTGAAAAAAGCAGACAAGTTGTTAAAAATTCAACTAGACTTAGGCACAGAAAAACGTCAAGTGGTTTCTGGCATTGCAAAGTTCTATTCGCCGGAAGATTTAAAAGGTAAAAAAGTTATTTGTGTAACAAACTTAAAACCTGTAAAATTACGTGGTGAATTATCACAAGGTATGATTTTAGCAGGTGAAGAGAATGGCGTATTGTCATTAGCATCAATCGACCAAAATCTACCAAACGGTACAAAAATTAAGTAATTAAGACAAGAAAAGAGATGTTTCACGTGTAACATGTGTGAAGCGTCTTTTTTCTTTTTACACCTCAATTTTTGCATTAAGATTGTAGTATTGTTATCGTTAAGTTATAAAAGAGCTTATTTGCGTAGAATAAATTTGATTTCAATATAAAAGGAGTTATGTATTATGTTGTTTGATACACATTCACATTTGAATGCAGAGCAATTTGAAGAAGACTTGCAAGAAGTGATTGTCCGAATGAAAGAAGCGGGTGTTACTTATACAGTTGTTGTTGGTTTTGATGAAGTAACGATAAAAAAGGCGATTGAATTAGCTGAAGCCTATGATTTTATTTATGCTGCGGTTGGATGGCACCCTGTTGATGCAATCGACATGACAGAAGAGCATTTAGCTTGGTTAGAAGAACTTGCTTCTCATCCTAAGGTCGTTGCACTTGGAGAGATGGGCTTAGATTATCACTGGGATAAGTCTCCAAAAGAAATACAGAAAGAAGTATTCCGTAAACAAATTGCATTAGCGAAAAAAGTAAAATTGCCGATTATTATACATAACCGCGATGCAACTCAAGATATTGTGGATATTCTAGAAGAAGAGAATGCAGCTGAAGTAGGAGGCATTATGCATTGCTTTAGCGGTAGCGTAGAGGTAGCGGAGCGATGTGTTGATATGAACTTTTTAATTTCGTTAGGTGGACCAGTTACATTTAAAAACGCTAAGAAACCGAAAGAAGTTGCTACGGAGATTCCATTAGAGAAATTATTAATAGAGACGGATTGTCCGTATTTAACACCGCATCCATTTCGCGGGAAACGAAATGAACCAAGTTATGTAAAACTCGTAGCAGAAGAAATTGCGAACTTAAAAGGAATTTCTTATGAGGAAGTAGCAGAAATGACAACGAAAAATGCAAAAGCTTTATTTGGCGTTGAATAAAAGAGTGGGAGAACCCATTCTTTTTTATTTTTGTGAAAAAATAGCAGGCGTGACAGAGAAGATAAGGGCGAATGAGTAAGTGGTACAATAAGGAGAGAGAACAAAGTTTTGGACATTCTACTTTTTAAAATGTAACAATGGGGAAAATAATAATGGAAAAGTCGTCATTTTTTTGTTTTACTAAGTAGAGACGAAACGAGTGTGGAGGCAAGCATGAAAATTAAAGAGATTATCGTTGTAGAAGGTAAAGATGATACAGTTGCGATTAAGCGTGCTGTTGATGCGGATACAATTGAAACGAACGGTTCAGCAATCGGTGATCATGTTATTGAACAAGTTAAATTAGCGCTGCAAAAACGAGGCGTTATTATTTTCACAGATCCGGATTATCCTGGAGAGCGTATTCGAAAAATTATTTCTGATAAGGTGCCTGGATGTAAACATGCGTTTTTACCGAAGGAAGAAGCACTTGCTAAGAGGAAAAAAGGTGTCGGAATTGAACATGCTTCTAATGAATCAATTCGCCGTGCTTTAGAGAATATACATGAAGAAATGGAAGCTTACACAAGTGAAATCAGTTGGAGCGATTTAGTCGATGCAGGTTTAGTGGGCGGAGAAATGGCAAAGAGTCGCAGAGAAAGAATGGGTAAGCTATTAAAGATTGGTTATACAAACGCAAAACAGTTACATAAACGTTTACAAATGTTTCAAGTTTCAAAAGAATCATTTGCAGAAGCGTATAAGCAAGTCATACAGGAGGAAAGAAAATGAAGGATATCGCAACGCCAAATCGTACGAAAGACATTGTTGAAAAGTATGGATTTTCATTCAAAAAAAGTTTAGGACAAAATTTTTTAATTGATACGAATGTATTAAATCGTATCGTTGATCACGCTGAAATTGGTTCAGAAAGTGGTGCAATTGAAATTGGACCAGGTATCGGTGCATTAACAGAACAATTAGCGAAGCGTGCTAAAAAAGTAGTGGCTTTTGAAATTGATCAAAGGTTATTACCGATTTTAGATGAGACGTTAGCTCCATATGGCAACGTTACTGTTATCAATAAAGATGTACTAAAGGCAGATGTACATGAGGTGTTTAGTGAGCAATTTGAAGAAGGGCAAGATGTAATGGTAGTAGCTAACTTACCATACTATATTACGACGCCAATTTTATTTAAATTGCTGGAAGAGAAATTACCGGTTCGTGGATTCGTTGTTATGATGCAAAAAGAAGTTGGGGATCGTTTAGCGGCTAAACCTGGAACGAAAGAGTATGGTTCTTTATCCATTGCTATTCAGTATTATACAGAGGTAGAAACAGTTATGACTGTACCGCGTACGGTGTTTGTACCACAACCAAATGTTGATTCTGCAATTATCCGCCTCCTAAAGCGTCCGAAACCAGTGGTAGAGGTAACAGATGAGACATTCTTCTTTGAAGTAGTACGAGCAAGTTTTGCACAGCGTCGTAAAACTTTAATGAATAATTTATCAAATAATTTAAATGGTTTCCCGAAAGATAAAGAGCTGTTGGATCGAATTTTAACAGAAGTAGGAATTGATTCGAAACGAAGAGGCGAGACGCTATCTATCGAGGAGTTTGCAACATTAAGTAATGCATTAGTTCTTCATAAGTTATCATAAGAATATAAAAGGGACAGTTCAACTTGAACTGTCCCTTTTGTCACCTTTCCCCTCTTACATTCATACTTTAAAAACAGGTAAGATGGCCTAATGAGTTTGGAGGTAGGAGAATGGCTTTACATGTTGGAGAATTAGTGGAACGATACTCTCATAATAGGGATATTCTTTTTCGTATTATAGAAATAAAAGGCGAGATAGCTATATTGTTTGGAGAGGAAATTAGATTGGTGGCAGATGCGCCACTTGAAGATTTAATTAGTATAGATCAACGAGAACATAAAAAGAGAGCGAAGCGTGAGAAAGAAACGATGGAGCGGACGTATCGTTTGTTTCAACAAGATTACGTATTAATGAAACAAAGGCATGAACACACTTCAACTGGTGGATATACAAGTGAAGTGAATTATTTTCAAATGCCAGGGCGTGTCTTGCACATAGATGGAGACCCGTTATATTTGCGCAAGTGCCTAGATTTATATAATAAAATTGGTGTTCCTGTACAAGGTATTCATTGTAAAGAAACAGAGATGCATGAAAAGGTAGTAGATTTAATAGATCATTTTCGTCCGGACATTTTAGTTATTACAGGGCACGATGCGTATACAAAATCAAAAGGAGTAAAGGGAGATTTAGCAGCATATAGGCATTCAAGGCATTTTGTACAGGCTGTTCGAGAAGTGCGAAAAAAATATCCATCGTTGGATCAACTCGTTATTTTTGCTGGGGCATGTCAATCACACTTTGAAGCATTAATTCGAGCAGGCGCTAATTTTGCTAGTTCCCCATCTAGAATTAATATTCACGCACTAGACCCTGTATATGTGGTTGGTAAAATTAGTTTTACGTCATTTATGGAAAGGGTTAATGTATGGGATGTTGTACGTAATACGATTACTGGTGAAAAGGGACTTGGCGGGATTGAAACAAGGGGGATTTTACGAACTGGATTACCTTTTCAACATTATGAAGAATAAGCAAGGTACATATGTATCTTGCTTTTTTGTATGGAAAGGATTTAAATCAGTTTGGATAAAAAGAGACAAGAACGCACAGACTACATAATGATACTTTTACAATATAGTATTTCTTCTATCTATTCGAACGCATGATGCTTTTATAATGATATTGTCTGTGAGTTGCGGTTAATAATTGGGATAGATATATCGTGTTTTAAGTGTTCAATCTAAATTACAGCGAGGTGTAACGAAGTATATGTCAAAACGTTTAGATGAAATTAAAAGCGAATTAGATCACCATCTTGGACAGAGACTGATGTTAAAGGCGAACAGTGGGAGAAGAAAAACTGTAGAACAATCAGGTGTACTTGCAGAAACGTACCGTTCTGTTTTTGTTGTACAACTGGATCAACAAGAAGATGCGTTACAACGTGTATCGTATAGCTATGCGGATGTTTTAACAGAGACAGTAGAGTTAACATTTTATGGTGAACCTCATAATGAAGTGATTTTATAATTCATGTATCGTTACATATATTCCCACAAATGAAAAGCTATATTATTTTGCATACTAATGATACCGTAGCAAAATAAGGAGGGACTCTGCATTGAGTAGACGAAGAGGTGTCATGTCAAATCAATTTAAAGAAGAGCTTGCAAAAGAGTTGGGCTTTTATGATGTTGTTCAGAAAGAAGGATGGGGCGGAATTCGTGCGAAAGATGCTGGTAACATGGTGAAACGTGCTATAGAAATTGCAGAACAGCAATTAATGAAACAAAACCAGTAGTTGTAAGATACTTTCTATGCTACGGTAGCCGAGGAGTGATTCCTCGGCTTTTTGTACTATAAAAGGTGCCATCATTTTACATAAGTAGTTTCATTCTGAATGCTTTTCGTTATAATTAGGGAAGTGTCATCGTCTTACTATAAATTTATGGTAAAATAAACGATAAAAGATTGAGTACATAGAGTGGGTGAATAGATTGAAGCTACTAGTGAAAGCACCAGCAAAGATTAATCTGTCGTTAGATGTACTGGGAAAAAGACAAGACGGATATCATGAAGTGAAAATGATTATGACAACAATTGATTTAGCGGATCGTTTAGAACTAATGGAATTAGCAGAAGACCGTATTGAAATTTTATCCCATAATCGGTATGTCCCAGACGACCAAAGAAATCTGGCTTATCAAGCAGCGAAATTATTAAAAGAGAAGTTTAATGTAAAAAAAGGTGTATCTATTACTATTGAAAAAACGATTCCAGTAGCAGCTGGATTAGCGGGTGGAAGTAGTGATGCAGCAGCAACATTACGTGGTCTTAATAAATTATGGAATTTAGGGCTTACAATTGATCAGTTAGCAGAGCTTGGCGCAGAAATTGGGTCAGACGTATCGTTTTGCGTATATGGTGGGACAGCAATTGCCACTGGAAGAGGAGAGCAGATTGAGCACATAAAAACTCCACCTTCTTGTTGGGTTATTTTAGCAAAACCCCATATTGGTGTATCTACTGCTGATGTGTATGGAAATTTAAAGTTAAATCGAGTTACACATCCAAATGTAGATAAAATGGTGGATGTCATAAATGCTGGAGACTACAAAGGGATTTGTGATACTGTCGGTAACGTTTTAGAAGATGTAACGTTTGCGATGCATCCTGAAGTTGCACGTATTAAGGCACAGATGAAGCGATTTGGGGCAGATGCTGTATTAATGAGTGGTAGTGGTCCAACTGTATTCGGTCTGGTGCACCATGATTCGCGAATGCATCGTATATATAACGGATTAAAAGGATTTTGTGAACAAGTATACGCAGTACGTTTATTAGGAGAGCGAGAAACGCTTGAATAAAGACGTATAATACGTTATGATTTGTTTAGAATATTCGTGATTTGAGGTGAGAGTATGAAAATTAGACGAAGTACAAGATTAGTCGATATGACTTATTACTTGTTACAAAACCCTCGTCAGCTAGTTTCTCTCACTTTTTTTGCTGAAAGGTATCAATCAGCTAAGTCTTCTATTAGTGAAGATTTAGTTATTATTAAGCAAACGTTTGAACAACAAGGGGTCGGCACATTGCAAACGATACCAGGAGCAGCAGGAGGAGTGAAATATATACCATATATAAGTGAAGAAGAGGCAGATCTAATTATTGGTGAGCTTTGTAGCTTATTCGAAAATCCAGATCGTATTTTGCCTGGTGGTTACTTATATATGACAGATCTTTTAAGTAATCCTCGTCATATTAATGGCGCAGGTCGTTTGTTTGCTTCTGTTTTTGCTAGGCAACCAATTGATGCAGTTATGACGGTGGCAACGAAGGGGATTCCACTTGCATATGCAGTGGCGAACTACTTAGATGTACCGGTAGTGATTGCAAGAAAAGATAATAAGGTAACAGAAGGACCCACTGTTAGTATTAACTATGTATCAGGTTCTTCTAAGCGAATTCAAACAATGACGTTAGCAAAGCGTAGTCTTCCGGAAGGATCAAATGTTTTAATTATTGATGACTTCATGAAAGCTGGCGGGACAATTCAAGGTATGATGAGTATGTTAGAAGAGTTTAAGGCTAATGTTGTTGGTATTGGTGTATTAGTAGAATCCACGGATATTGAAGAAAGACTAATTAATAACTATGTATCATTGATTCGTCTATCGGAAGTTGATGTGAAAGAAAAAGCGATTCAAGTGGAAAAGGGAAATTATTCACTGGCACCATTTGATGAAGGGCTTGTAGAGGCTGAGTAAAAAGGTAAAGCAAATAGCTTTATCTTTTTTTATTCTATTTATAAGTTACAAAATAGATGGACAAACTGCTTTTCGTGCACTATTTTTAAAGAGTAAAAATAAATAATAAAAGGGTGAAAAGTATGAAAGTTGTTCAAACAAAAAATGCACCACAAGCAATTGGACCATATTCACAAGGGATTATTGTAAATAATATGTTTTACAGTTCAGGACAAATTCCGTTAACTGCAAGTGGAGAGCTTGTAGCAGGAGACGTAACAGTACAAACAGAGCAAGTATTTCAAAATTTACAAGCAGTATTAGAAGAAGCAGGTGCTTCATTTGATACGGTAGTAAAAACAACAGTATTCTTAAAAGATATGGATGATTTTAATGCTGTTAATGAAGTATATGGATCTTATTTCTCTGCTCATAAGCCAGCTCGTTCTTGTGTACAAGTAGCAAAATTACCGAAAGATGTTTCAGTTGAAATCGAAGTAATTGCCCTAGTTAAGTAATCCTTTGTAAGCGATAACCTCTACTAATCTCTATATTCAATTACATTAAAAATTTTTATCTTAAAAATTTTTAAAAAATTAAAGGGAAAATAGAAATTTTGTGGAATTTATACAAATATATCGCTTATTTAGAAAAGGGTGGTGAACACAAGATGGAAGTGACTGACGTAAGATTACGCCGCGTAAACACAGAAGGCCGCATGAGAGCAATTGCCTCTATTACTCTAGACCATGAATTTGTTGTTCATGATATTCGTGTAATTGATGGTAATAATGGATTATTTGTAGCAATGCCAAGTAAACGTACTCCAGATGGAGAATTCCGTGATATTGCACATCCAATTAATTCTGGTACACGCTCTAAAATTCAAGATGCGGTTTTAACAGAGTATCATCGTTTAGGCGAGTTAGAAGAGGTTGAGTTTGAAGAAGCGGGTGCTTCGTAAAATTCGAATGAAAAGGGCCTTTTAGAGAAGCCCTATAATTTTGCAACAAACTCCTGTAAGCATTTACAGGGGTTTGTTTTTTTGTGTTTATACATATAATTTGTTCGGAAAATTCTAAATTAATAAAAAGAAGGATGGGAACTTCTAATTTTTTCAAAATCATTTTAAATAGTATAGCTTATTTCTTAAAAAAGATACTAAAGAGTAAAACATCTTATAAGAATTATGGTAAAATTTAATAGTTAAAATGTGTTTCTTGAAATATATGATGATTTAGGATAATATCGTTAATGGATAAATAGGTTGCGATGGAGGGTCTATATGTCAAACAGATTTGCAGTGATTCTAGCGGCAGGTAAAGGCACACGTATGAAGTCTAAGCTATACAAGGTGCTTCATCCTGTATGTGGAAAACCTATGGTACAACATGTTGTCGATCAAGTATCTCAATTAGGATTGCAGAAACTTGTAACAGTCGTAGGACATGGTGCTGAAATGGTACAAGAACAGCTAGGAAACGTAAGTGAGTTTGCATTACAAGCAGAACAACTTGGTACAGCACATGCTGTAGATCAAGCTGCAAGTGTACTTGCAAACGAAGAAGGAACAACTTTAGTTATTTGTGGTGATACACCGCTAATAACTGCTGAAACGATGGAAGCATTACTTCAGCAACATAAAGAAGCAGGGGCAATGGCAACGGTATTAACAGCTTACATAGAAGAACCTGCTGGATATGGTCGTATCGTTCGTAATGAGAATGGTCACGTTGAAAAGATTGTTGAGCATAAGGATGCAAATGAGAAAGAATTAGCTATTAAAGAAATCAATACAGGTACGTATTGTTTTGATAATAAAGCTTTATTCGCTTCACTTTCTAAAGTTTCAAATGATAACGTACAAGGTGAATATTACCTGCCAGATGTTATTGAAATTTTAAAAAATGAAGGTCATATTGTATCAGCTTATCAAACAGAGCACTTCGATGAAACGTTAGGTGTTAACGACAGAGTCGCTCTATCGCAAGCGGAAATTATTATGAAAAACCGTATCAACCGAAAGAACATGGTAAATGGTGTTACTATTATTGATCCAAGTAACACGTATATTTCTGCTGATGCAATTATCGGTAGTGATACAGTTCTTCATCCAGGAACAATTATTGAGGGGAACACTGTAATTGGTTCTGATTGTGAGATTGGGCCGCATACAGTAATTCGCGATAGTGAAATTGGAGATCGTACGACAATTCGTCAATCTACTGTACATGATAGCAAGCTTGGTACAGAAGTATCGGTTGGCCCATTTGCACATATTCGCCCAGATTCAGTTATTGGAGATGAAGTACGCGTTGGAAACTTCGTGGAAATCAAAAAAACTGTTTTTGGTAATAGAAGTAAAGCTTCACACTTAAGTTATATCGGGGATGCACAAGTTGGAGAAGACGTGAATCTTGGTTGTGGTTCAATTACGGTGAACTATGACGGTAAGAATAAATTCAAAACTGTGATTGGTAACGGGGTATTTATTGGATGTAATTCAAACCTTGTTGCTCCTGTAACAGTTGAAGACGGTGCTTATGTGGCAGCAGGCTCTACAATTACAGAGAATGTTCCATCAAAAGCATTGTCTGTAGCACGTGCACGTCAAGTTAACAAAGAAGACTATGTTGATCAATTGCTGAATAAGAAAAAATCATAATGTGGAGGGTTAATCTAGATGTCGACTCAATATCTAAATTCTAATTTGAAAGTATTCTCTTTAAACTCTAATAAGGAACTTGCTGAGCAAATTGCAAAGCACATTGGAGTAGGACTAGGAAAATGTTCTGTTGATCGTTTTAGTGATGGAGAAGTTCAAATTAACATTGAAGAAAGTATCCGTGGTTGCGATGTATTCATTATTCAATCTACAAGCTTCCCAGTAAACGAACATATCATGGAATTACTTATTATGATCGATGCATTAAAGCGTGCATCTGCAAAAACAATTAATATTGTTATTCCTTACTATGGTTATGCGCGTCAAGACCGTAAAGCGCGTTCTCGTGAACCAATTACATCGAAACTTGTAGCAAACTTGCTTGAAACAGCAGGTGCAACTCGTGTAATCACTCTAGATTTACATGCTCCACAAATTCAAGGGTTCTTTGATATCCCAATCGACCACCTAATGGGTGTACCGATTCTTTCAGATTACTTTGAAACAAAAGGTCTTAAAGATATCGTAATCGTGTCACCTGACCACGGTGGAGTAACTCGTGCTAGAAAAATGGCAGATCGCCTAAAAGCACCAATCGCTATTATTGATAAGCGTCGTCCTCGTCCGAACGTATCTGAGGTAATGAACATTATCGGTAATATTGAAGGTAAAACAGCAATTTTAATTGATGACATCATTGATACAGCTGGTACAATTACATTAGCAGCAAACGCTCTTGTTGAGAACGGTGCTTCTGAAGTATATGCTTGCTGTACACACCCAGTATTATCTGGTCCAGCAATTGAGCGTATCCAAAACTCAAATATTAAAGAGTTAGTTGTAACGAACTCTATCGTATTACCAGAAGAGAAGAAAATCGACAAAGTACATGAACTTTCAGTTGCTCCACTAATCGGAGAAGCAATCATTCGTGTATACGAAGAAGAATCTGTAAGTGTATTATTCAATTAATTGGATAGAATGAGACGTAACCAAGATTGGTTACGTCTTTTCGTATCGAAAAAAGAAAGTAGTGGTACAAGAATGAAATTGATAGTAGGACTTGGGAACCCAGGTAGAGAATATGAATTAACAAGGCATAATATTGGATTTATGGCGATTGATGAACTTGCAAAGCGTTGGAATATTTCTTTGAACGAACAAAAGTTTAAAGGAGTATTTGGTGCAGGATTTGTTAATGGAGAAAAAGTAATCTTATTAAAGCCACTTACATATATGAATTTATCTGGGGAAAGTATTCGTCCGTTAATGGATTACTATAAAATTGATGTAGAGGACTTCGTTGTTCTGTACGATGATTTAGACATCCCTGTAGGTAAATTACGCCTTCGTATGAAAGGCAGTGCGGGTGGACATAATGGTGTGAAATCAACAATTTCACATTTAGGAACACAAGAGTTTCAACGTATCCGCATGGGAATCGATCGTCCGAAAAATGGAATGAAGGTAGTAGATTACATATTAGGACGTTTTACATCAGAAGAGATTCCTGATGTAAATCATTCTATTGAAAAAGCAGCAGATGCATGTGAAGAATGGTTAAATAAACCTTTTCTTCAAATTATGAATACTTTCAATAGTTAAGGGTACGATTGGGAATATTTTATTTTATTTTTACCCATACTAGCAGTAATTGGATTTTTAGGAGGCTAGTATGGAAGGGTATTATTATTGCAGACATTGCGGGAGTAATGTAGGCTCCGTTACCGCAGAAAAAGTATATAGCGACGTTTTATTTCAACTAACAGAGCAAGAAGTAGTAGAAATGATTCATTTTCATGAGAATGGAAATATATATATAAAAACGATTTGTGAATTGTGTCAAGAAACGCTCGCATCTTATCCTGAGTATTATGAATATGAAAAATTTCTGCAATAAAATGTTGTCGCTTTGGCATGTCCAAAGCATTTTTCTGTTTTCTTTTTCCGAAATATTTGCATAAAATATAGTGGCTTGCTCTTTTATGTTGAGAGGGGTTTTGAAAATGATAGGTTTATTAGAGCAATTTTATAAAAATGAAGAGATCCAATCGGTCATTAATGGATTAGAAGATGGTTTAAAAGAGCAACTTGTATCAGGTATGGCAACCTCTTCTCGTTCGTTATTAATGGCGGCCTTATATAAAAAAACAAAAAAATCACAACTTATTGTGACGCATAATTTATATCAAGCACAAAAAGTACATGAAGATTTAGTGGCGTTACTTGGTGAAAAAGATGTATGGCTATATCCAGTAAATGAATTGATAGCATCAGAACTTGGTGTTGCAAGCCCAGAATTGAAGGCGCAACGTATTGAAGTGTTAAATCGCTTAGCTGCAGGAGAGCATGGGATTATTGTAGCACCAGTTGCAGGACTACGCAGGTTTTTACCAATGAAAGAGTTGTGGAAGCAAAGGCAAATCGAAATCAGTCTAGGGCAAGAGATTGATTTAGATACATTTTTGCATACTTTACATCATATCGGCTATGAGCGTAAGTCTATGGTAGAAGCTCCTGGAGAATTTAGTTTGCGTGGGGGAATATTAGATATATATCCACTAACTGAAGAGTTACCATTTCGTATTGAATTTTTCGATACAGAAGTCGATTCTATTCGATTATTTGATGTGGATGAACAGCGCTCTCAAGATAAAAAAGAAAGTGTTAGATTTGGTCCAGCAACAGAGTTTTTATTTTCGCAGGAAGAATTGAAATCAGGAATTAAGCATCTTGAAGAAGGTCTGACTAAGACGATGCAAAAACTTTCTGATGATAAGTTGAAGACTACAGTGCTTGAGACGGTAAGTCATGAAATTGAGATGTTAAAAAACGGGCAAAGTATAGAACAGATGTTTAAATATTTATCTATTTTCTATAAAGAACCTGCTAGTCTGATAGATTATTTACCAGAAGATGGTGTGGTTATTTTAGATGAGATTTCACGTATTCAAGAAACAGCATCACATCTTGAAACGGAAGAGGCGGAATGGTATATATCCCTTCTCGGTGAGGGAACAATTATTCAAGATTTATCTTTCTCTCATTCGTTTGAAGAATTTCTTCATCATAAAAAAAGAAGTTTTGTATATTTAACGTTATTCTTACGTCATATAGCACATACACATCCGCAAAACATTGTGAATGTGACATGTAAAACAATGCAAGATTTCCATGGGCAGATGCAGTTGTTGAAAACTGAAATTGATAGATGGAACGAAGGGCATTTTACGACTGTTGTGTTAGGTACAGATGATGAACGTGTGAAAAAACTACAACATATTTTAAGTGATTATGATATTGAGGCAGATATTGTAGAAGGCACAGATATATTATTGCCTGGAAGGTTACAAATTGCTGTAGGTGATTTACATGCAGGATTTGAAATGCCGATGCAAAAGCTTGTTGTCATTACTGAAAAAGAGCTTTTTCATAAGAAAGTTAAAAAATCACAACGTAAGCAAAAGTTATCGAATGCTGAACGTATTAAAAGTTATTCGGAATTAAAAGTTGGGGATTATGTAGTTCATGTAAATCATGGTATAGGTAAATTCTTAGGTATTGAAACATTAGAGATTAACGGTGTTCATAAAGATTATTTGAATATTAAATATCAAGGTAATGATAAGTTATACGTTCCAATTGAACAAATTGACCAAGTGCAAAAATATGTAGGATCTGAGGGTAAGGATCCGAAAGTTTATAAACTGGGTGGAAATGATTGGAAGAAGGTCAAAACGAAAGTTGAAAAATCTGTACAAGACATTGCGGATGACCTAATTAAACTATATGCTGAGCGCGAAGCTTCAAAGGGTTATGCATATACACCGGATACGGCAGAACAACAAGAATTCGAGTCCTCTTTCCCGTATCAAGAGACAGAGGATCAATTACGTTCTATTGAAGAGATTAAAAAGGATATGGAACGCGGACGTCCGATGGATAGGCTTCTTTGTGGTGATGTAGGATATGGAAAGACGGAAGTAGCTATTCGTGCGGCGTTTAAAGCAATTATGGATGAAAAACAAGTTGCAATTTTAGTGCCGACAACAATCCTTGCACAACAACACTATGAAACAATTCGAGAGCGTTTTCAAGATTATCCAATCAATATAGGATTATTAAGTAGATTCCGTACGAGAAAGCAGCAAAATGAAACAATTAAAGGTTTAAAAGATGGCACAGTAGATATTGTAATCGGAACGCACCGTATTTTATCTAAAGATGTTACTTATAAAGATTTAGGTCTTCTTATTATTGATGAAGAACAAAGATTTGGTGTAACGCATAAAGAAAAAATTAAACAACTAAAAGCAAATGTTGACGTATTAACACTAACGGCAACTCCGATTCCGCGTACGCTCCATATGTCTATGCTTGGTGTGCGTGATTTATCTGTTATTGAGACGCCGCCGGAAAATCGTTTCCCGGTTCAAACATATGTAGTAGAGTATAATCCAGCATTAATGCGAGAAGCGATAGAACGGGAGCTTGCAAGAGGTGGTCAAGTTTACTTCCTATATAATCGTGTAGAGGATATCGAACGAAAAGCAGATGAAATTTCGATGTTAGTTCCAGATGCGCGTGTAACTTATGCACATGGGAAAATGAACGAGAGTGAATTAGAGTCTGTTATGCTATCGTTTTTAGAAGGACAGCATGATGTTCTTGTAAGTACAACGATTATTGAGACGGGTGTAGATATTCCAAATGTAAATACATTAATTGTATTTGATGCAGATCGTATGGGATTATCGCAGTTGTATCAGCTTCGTGGGCGTGTTGGACGTTCTAATCGTGTTGCATATGCTTACTTTGCATACAAACGGGATAAAGTGTTATCGGAAGTTGCGGAGAAGCGCCTGCAAGCCATTAAGGAGTTCACAGAGCTTGGATCTGGTTTCAAAATTGCGATGCGAGATTTATCAATTCGTGGTGCTGGTAACTTGTTAGGAGCCGAACAACATGGATTTATTGATTCTGTCGGATTTGATTTATATTCTCAAATGTTAAAAGATGCAATTGAACAGCGTAGAGGAACAGACGGAGTTGAAAATACAGTTAATGTTGAAATTGATTTAGAAGTAGATGCATATTTACCGGATGCTTATATTTCTGATAGTAAACAAAAAATTATGATGTATAAACAGTTTAGAGGTGTTTCTGCAATTGAGGATATTGAAGAGTTGCAGGAAGAGATGATAGATAGATTTGGTGATTACCCGCAAGAAGTTGGTTACTTATTACAAATCGCAAATATTAAAGTATTAGCAATGAAAGAACAAATTGAATTAATTAAGCAAAATAAATTTGAAGTAACAATTCTGTTCTCAGAACAAGCGAGTCAAAACATTGATGGCGGAAAATTATTCATGCTTGGAAATAGTTTTGGACGAATGATCGGTCTAGGAATGGAAGGATCACAATTGAAAATCGTCATGAAAACAAATGGCTTAGAGACATCGAAGTGGTTAACAATTGCTGAAAATTTATTAAAAGGCTTGCCAGATGTAAAAAAAGAAGTCATAAATGCCTAATATTAGATAAAAAAATGCAATTCGACGTGCATAGAAGAACTAATGTGTAAAATACTATGTCTAACAGTTGGTGATTTTTACATGAACAGGTAAATTCACCACTTTGATCATCAGTAGAAAGTGAGGCAGCATTAGAATGAAAGCAACTGGAATCGTACGTCGAATTGATGATTTAGGTAGGGTAGTAATCCCGAAGGAAATTCGTAGAACTTTACGTATTCGAGAAGGGGACCCACTAGAAATATTTGTAGATCGCGATGGAGAAGTAATTTTAAAGAAATATTCTCCAATTAGCGAGCTAGGTGATTTTGCAAAAGAATATGCAGATGCTTTATATGATAGCTTAGGACATAATGTGCTTGTATGTGATCGAGATTCTATTATCGCAGTATCAGGTGTATCAAAAAAAGAATACTTAAATAAAAGCGTTGGCGATCTAATTGAAAAAACGATGGAAGAAAGAAAGTCTGTTATTATGACGGACGAAAGTGATATTTCCATTATTGATGGTGTAACAGAAAAGGTTCATTCTTATACAGTTGGGCCGATTGTTGCAAATGGAGACCCAATTGGGGCTGTCATTATTTTTTCAAAAGAAGCGATTATAAGCGAAATAGAGCACAAGGCGGTCAATACTGCTGCCAGTTTCTTAGCGAAACAAATGGAACAGTAAAGGTGTATGGTTTTAGAAGTAGCAATCTTTCCTAATTATGATATTTCTTCTTGAGAAATCAATTATTTGGAGATATATGTATATTGAATGAAGGTAGCGCTTTGCTACCTTTTTTCATTGAATATTTCTAGCGTTGCACGAACGTATTCTTACTTGTGTAGGTAAGGAAGCTTGTCCTTTTCTTTATGATATAATACGAGGGGTGAGAATAGAAAAAGGAGTTTTCTTGCATGGAATCGAAGAAGTATCAAGCCTTTTGGCGTGGGGCTATTATATTAACAATCGCAAGTTTTGTTACAAAGGTATTAAGCGCCTTTTACCGTATTCCATATCAAAATATAGCGGGTGACGTTGGTTTTTATATTTACCAACAAATTTATCCATTTTATGGATTTTGTTTAATTTTAGCTACTTATGGGTTCCCTATTATAATTTCAAAAATGGTTGCGGAACGATTAGAGCGAGGGAAAAAACAAGAAGCAGAGGAAATTATTTGTGTATCTTTTTGGTTTTTATTAGGTATTGGTTTCATAGGATTTTTTACATTGTTCTTTGGTGCCGAAGCAATTGCGATAGCTATGGGCGATATACACTTAGATAAGCTATTACGCGTTATTTCCTTTTCATTCATATTGATGCCGTTTTTATCTGTAGCAAGAGGATATTTCCAGGGATTCAATAATATGATGCCAACAGCTGTTTCGCAAGTGATAGAACAAACGATTCGTGTTTCTATTATTGTATTTTTATCTCTATTCCTAATTGCTCACGAATTTGATTTATATACAGTTGGTGCAGGTGCTATGCTCGGTTCAATCGCAGGTGGATTGATTGGGATTATCGTACTTATACTTTATATGCGTCATGACTTTCGTTCTATATTCTTCAAAAGTGTAAAGAGGATTAAAGGGAAAAAGAAGATTATAAAAATCCTGTTTTGGCAGGGGTTAGCGATTTGTGTTAGTAACTTAGTGCTTATTTTTATACAAATGGCTGATTCTATTTCTTTCTATTCTCTACTTATTGGAGCGGGAGAGCCAGCTGAAAGTGCAAAGGTGTTAAAAGGTGTTTATGACAGAAGTATCCCGCTTATGCAATTAGGTACTGTCGTGACAACTTCCTTCTCGTTGTCGCTTATTCCAATTATTACAGCAGCGAAGGAAAGAGGAGATCTTACCTTTATTCGAGAAAAGGTAAGGTTAGCGATGAAAATAACATTTGTTATCGGATTTGCAGCAGCCATTGGATTAACTTGTATTATCCAACCTACGAATATTATGTTGTTTGAAAATAGTGATGGGTCAGATGTTTTATCTATTTTATCTTTATCTATTTTATTTAGTTCATTGTCGATTACAACTGCTTCTATTTTGCAAGGGTTAGGACAAACATTAAAACCAGCAATATTCGTTATATTTGGCGGTTGTTTAAAGTTAGCTTTAAATTATATATTAATGCCATATTTTAGTGTGAAGGGAGCTGCAATTGCGACGCTAGTTGCGTTAATTGTAATTTCTATACTAAATAGTGTATTACTTATGCGAGCTGTATCCGAATCGCTTATCGACAAACGGAATATGTTAGGTGTAGTTATTAGTGGTATCGGTATGGGATTTGTACTAATAATGTTTATGCGTGTATTGCAAATGTCTGGATTAGTGATGGATACAAGTCATAGAGGTGTTGCAACACTTGAGGCGTTGTTAGGTGTAGCCATCGGCGGATTGGCATATATGTTTTTCATTTTAAAATTACGTGTATTTACAAAAGCGGAAATAGGAACCGTTATGAAAAAAGAGAAAAAAGAAGGTTCATTGAAGAAGAGTGGATAGAGGTGGCAGGTTGTGAGTGGAATCATTACTATTTTAGGATTAGGTGCTGGTGAATTAGATCAGTTAACGATGGGTGTATATCGAAAAATAAAAGAAGCAGATCACATGTTTGTTAGAACGAAGGAACATCCCGTTATAGAAGAGTTGGAGAAAGAAGGTATACAATATACTGCCTTTGACAATGTATATGAAGCACATGATACATTTGAAATTGTATATGAAACAATTGCGAATACATTGTTAGAACAAGCTGAAGATACAGAAATCATCTATGCTGTTCCAGGGCATCCGCTTGTAGCGGAAAGAACGGTTCAGCTACTATTGGAAAAAAGTGAAGTAGCGAATGTTGAAGTGCGAATTGAAGGTGGGCAAAGTTTCCTTGATCCTATGTTTGCAAGTCTTAAGATTGATCCGATTGAAGGGTTCCAATTAATTGACGCCACATCATTTGAAAGAGGACAATTAGAATTACGTCAACACTTAATCTTTTGCCAAGTATATGACGCATTCGTTGCATCAGATGTGAAATTAACATTAATGGAGATGCTGCCAGATGATTATGAAGTGTATATCGTAACAGCTGCGGGGACTTCATTTGAGCAAGTGAAAAAGGTGCCGTTGTACATGTTAGATCATGAAACGGAGTTGAATAACTTAACGAGTGTATATGTACCACCAGTTCAGGAACGTGCGTCCTTATATCAACAGTTTGATGTACTTCGAGAAATTATTGCAGACCTTCGTGGTCCAAATGGTTGTCCGTGGGATAAAAAGCAAACACATCAATCTTTAAAGAAGTATTTAATTGAGGAAGCGTATGAAGTGTTAGAAGCAATTGATGAAGAGGATGATGATCACTTAGTAGAAGAACTGGGTGATGTATTATTACAAGTTATGCTTCATGCCCAAATCGGAGAGGACGAAGGTTGGTTCTCTATAGATGATATTATTCGAACTTTATCTGAGAAAATGGTTCGTCGTCATCCGCATGTATTTGGGAATACGGATGTAAATAATGCCGATGAAGTAATTGCCAATTGGGAAGAAATTAAAAAACAAGAAAAAGGGTTTGTAAAAGAATCTGTTTTAAATGGAGTTCCAAAAAGTTTGCCGCAGTTACTACGCGCTTATGAAATCCAGAAAAAAGCTGGTAAGGTTGGTTTCGATTGGGTGGATGTACAGCCGATGATAGAGAAAGCCTTAGAAGAATGGCAAGAGTTCCAACAAGAAGTCGCAAACATGGATGAGGCGAAGATGTTAAGTGAATTTGGCGATTTACTATTTGCGTTTGTTAATATAGCTCGTCATTATAAAATAGATCCAGAAGAAGCGTTACGTTCAACAAATGAGAAATTCGTCAGTCGTTTTTTATACATGGAAGCAAAGGTAGCTGAAATGAATAAAGAGATGCAAGATTTATCATTAGAGCAGTTAGATGTTTTCTGGGAAGAGGCAAAACAAACAGAGCGTTAATAGGGGGATTTAATATGCGTCTAGATAAGTTTTTAAAAGTATCACGTTTAATTAAAAGAAGAACATTGGCGAAAGAAGTAGCTGATCAAGGCAGAATATCCATTAACGGTCAAGTGGCAAAAGCGAGTTCGGATGTGAAAGTAGCTGATGAATTAACAATTCGTTTTGGTCAAAAAATAGTAACTGTAAAAATAAATGAATTGAAAGAAACGACTAAAAAAGAAGATGCAGCAAATATGTATAGCTTAGTTCGTGAAGAAAAAGTAAAGGTCGAAGAAGGCTTGTTCTAAAATCGATTATCCCTTCATACATTACTATTAGCTAGTATAAATGTATGGGGGGATTTACGTGAATAATGGTTACTCACCTATGTCTTCTAATCAACAAAATGTTTCTGTAGAGCATGATATTATTATGCGTGGCAGACGTGTAATTGATATTACCGGTGTAAAGCAGGTAGAGAGTTTTGATAGCGAAGAGTTTTTACTTGAGACTGTAATGGGCTTTTTAACAATTCGTGGTCAAAATTTGCAAATGAAAAATTTAGATGTAGAAAAAGGTGTTGTATCGATTAAAGGGAAAGTTCATGAGATGCTGTATATTGATGAGAATCAAGGGGAGAAAACTAAAGGCTTCTTTAGTAAGTTGTTTAAATGAGTCTAACAATTCAGTTGTATACGATGCTCTCAATGATCGGAATGGGTGCTTGGATTGGAGCGTCTTTAGATACATACCAACGATTTTTAAAACGTCAAGAACGTAAGCGTTGGATTGTATTTATACATGATATACTATTTTGGATTGTCCAAGCATTATTCGTTTTTTACGTATTGCTTCTTGTAAATGAAGCTGAACTACGTATATATGTATTTTTAGCATTATTATGTGGTTTTGCGGCATATCAAAGCATGTTGAAAGCAATATACATGAGACTGTTAAATTTTCTCATCTATATTTTTGTGCAAACAACACACTTTTTTGTTCAAATTATACAGCTACTCATGATAAAACCTGTTATTATTATAGCGCAGCTATTTATTGCATTTATATTATTCTTATTTCGTATACTGCTTTCAATTGGACATGTGTTATGGAAAATGGTGATTTGGATATTACTTTTCATATGGAAAGTTTTTTTCTGGCCTGTTCGATTTATTGCTTCGCTCATATGGAAACTTCTCCCTAATCGTGTTAAACTTTTTATAATGAAGCATGTAGGGTTCCTGCAATATATAGCAAAATTGAAGGGACATATCTTCCAATTATGGGAGCGTATAAAAAAGAAGTTAGGGGGACCTCGGAAATGAGGGAACTGAGACAAAGAACAATCGAAAAACAGAGTCCAAATCCTGTTAAAGAGCATATAATACAAACGGATGAGAACAGGAAGCGACTTTATCGCCGTTTAGCGGTTTTTCTTGTCTTTGCTTTTACAATTATTGCGAGTATTAGTGTAACGTTTTATCAACAAAACAGTTCCATTAAAGCAAAAGAAGCAAAAGTTAAGGACATGAAAAAAGAACTGGATTCATTAACGAACAAAGAAAAGAGTCTAAAAGACGAAGTTCAAAAGTTAAATGATGAAGAGTACGTATTAAAGATTGCTAGAAGGGATTATTTCTTCTCTGGAAAAGGGGAGATAATTTTTCCTGTTTCTAAGTAGAGTATGTCTTATTGACACTATATTTTAGGATTATATATAATAAAGTAAAATTTGACTTTTTAACCACTAAGGAGGAGCATTTTTTTTATGTCAATCGAGGTAGGCAGCAAGTTACAGGGTAAAGTAACAGGTATTACAAATTTTGGGGCTTTTGTGGAGCTGCCAGAAGGCTTAACGGGTCTTGTTCATATTAGTGAAGTTGCTGATAATTATGTGAAAGATATTAACGATCACTTAAAAGTGGGCGACCAAGTAGAAGTAAAAGTTATTAACGTTGAAAAAGATGGTAAGATCGGTCTATCTATTAAAAAAGCGAAAGAGCGTGAAAAAACAGAAGGAGATCGTCCACGTGGTGAATACCAACGCGGTGGTGATCAACAACGTTCTGGACGTCCACAACGTAATCGTTCTTTCAATAGAGATAACCGTGGTGGCGGTAACGACCGCGCTCCAAAAGAAACATTCGAGCAAAAGATGGCACGTTTCTTAAAGGACAGTGAAGATCGTTTAACTTCTTTAAAGCGTAACACTGAATCTAAACGTGGTGGCCGTGGCGCACGTCGCGGATAATAAGAACGTTTAATTCTTAGAATATAGAGAGGTGCCCAGGGCGATTGCTCAGGGTGCTTTTTTATATGTGAAAATATATTTTTAAAAAAGTTTTCAAGATGTGTTGACTTTAAATTATATCTGAGGTAAGATACTAATTGTCCGTTAAATAAGACGACATGGCGGTGTAGCTCAGCTGGCTAGAGCGTACGGTTCATACCCGTGAGGTCGGGGGTTCGATCCCCTCCGCCGCTATATTTAATTTAACGGCCCGTTGGTCAAGTGGTTAAGACACCGCCCTTTCACGGCGGTAACACGGGTTCGAATCCCGTACGGGTCATCTAAAAAGATCATGCAAATGCGCATGATCTTTTTTTGTTAAATAAATTAAGACATACAACACTTCTACAAAATCACCCTATATTTTCTGAATGTTCGATTAAAATATTAAAAATAAAATACATACTGTGTATATATGTAGAGTTATTTCGAATAAAAAGTCGAACGATTATAAAAGTGAAAACTGTTGTTTTGACAAAAATCCCAATAATCATCTTTTATAATGACAGTAATTAAACTATGCAGGTGGTGTTAAAAATATGCCTAAAGCAGGAAGGAATACTATGAATACAAGTGCATTGGCAATGAATGAAGGTCAGCTTGGAGGAGTAAAGTGGACGAGTAAGTTGCGAATGAAGTTTGAGCAAGTTTTCTTTAGATGGGGATTTATTATTGTTGTTATTGGTTTTCTTTTGGGACGAGCATATATATTAACAAACATTTTACCGTTTGCACTGCCGTTTTTTGCTGCTGTTTATGTTATGAAGCGGGATAAAATGCCGCTCGCGTTCTTGGCTCTAATGGGGGGCGCACTTTCAGTTTCGATAGATAATTTATTCTTTACCTTTGCATCTATTTTTACTTTCTTCATTTATAATATCTTCTTTAGTCGGTTTACACGTAAAACTGTTGGACTTGTACCATTCCAAGTATTTATCTCCGCATTAACTGCACATTTAGTTGTCGTATATTTTGCACAACAAACTGTTACCATGTACGATTTACTCGTTAGTACGATTGAGGCAGGGCTTAGCTTCGTATTAACTATGATATTTTTACAAAGTGTCCCGCTTTTAGTAGAAAGAAAAGGGAAACAACAAGCGTTAGAGACAGAAGAAATTGTTTGTTTAATTATATTACTAGCATCTGTTTTAACTGGTACAACAGATTGGTTCATATATGACGCTTCTATTCAACATATTTTTACTAGGTATTTAGTGCTTGTGTTTGCGTTTATCGCAGGAGCGGCTACAGGATCTACAGTAGGGGTCGTCACTGGGTTAATATTAAGCTTAGCAAATGTCTCTAGTTTGTCCCAACTTAGTCTGCTTGCTTTTTCTGGATTGCTTGGTGGTTTGTTAAAAGAAGGGAAACGCTTAGGTGTTAGTTTAGGTTTATTAATTGGGACAAGCTTGATTACGCTATATGTAGACAAGCAAACAAACATTGTGACAACTTTAATTGAATCTGGTGTGGCGATTGCTTTCTTTTTATTAACACCGAAACTTGTTATGGATCGTATTGCTAAATTTATGCCAGGTACACAGGAGCATTCGCAAGATCAACAACAGTATTTAAGAAGGATGCGTGATGTTACAGCGAATAAAATCAATCAATTTGCCAATGTATTTGCTGCTTTATCTAATAGCTTTTCTGTATATGGATATGTGGAGGAGGAAGATAAAGAGACGGAGGCAGATTTGTTTTTAAGTACAATTACTGCAAAAACATGTCAAACATGTTTTAAAAAGGACCAATGCTGGGTAGTTAATTTCGATAAAACGTACGATTATATGAAACAAATAATGAGCGAAACAGAAGAAGGAACTCTGCAGCATAATCGGAAGTTAGTTCGTGAATGGGACAAGCATTGTGTGAGAGGAAAGAAAGTGACGGATTTAGTAGCAGGTGAATTAGATCACTTCTATGAGGGACAAAAATTACGAAAACAAATGAAAGAAAATCGTAGAATAGTAGCAGAGCAATTGTTAGGTGTATCAAAAGTTATGGAGGATTTTGCCAAGGAGATACAAAGGGAAAGAGAAAATCATCAAGTACAGGAAGAGCAGATTCTGCAAGCATTTCGTGATTTTGGTGTAGAAATAGAGCATGTTGATATTTATTGTTTAGATAGAGGAAGTATTGATATTGAAATGTTGATTCCAGTTGCATCTAATGAACATGGAGAGTGTGAAAAATTAGTTGCACCAATGCTTTCTGATATCCTGAAGGAAAACATAGTTGTGAAACATGAAGAAAAATCTTCTTATCCGAACGGCCACAGTTTAATATCATTTGGTTCAGCAAAAACGTATTCCCTTGATACCGGCTTGGCCACAGCCGCGAAAGGCGGTGGGTTTGTTTCGGGTGATTCTTATGCAATGATGGATTTAAGTGTTGGGAAATATGCCCTTGCAATTAGTGATGGCATGGGAAATGGGCAAAGAGCTCATATGGAGAGTAAAGAAACAGTGAAATTATTACAAAAAATACTTCAGTCAGGCATTGATGAGGAGATAGCGATTAAATCTATTAACTCTATTCTTTCTTTAAGAACAACAGAAGAGATGTTTACGACATTAGACTTAGCTATGGTAGATTTGCGGGATGCGAGTGCGAAGTTTTTAAAGATTGGATCGACGCCGAGTTTTGTTAAACGCGCAAATAATATTTTGAAAATTGAAGCAAGTAATTTACCAATGGGAATTATTGAGGATGTTGAAGTTGATGTAGTGGGTGAGCAATTAAAAACAGGTGATATTCTTATTATGATGAGTGATGGGATTTTTGAGGGCGCGCAGCATGTGGAGAATCATGAATTATGGATGAAGCGGAAAATTAAAGAATTACAAACTGAAGATCCGCAAGAAATTGCTGATATCATTATGGAAGAGGTGATTCGATCTGGCGATGGTTATATAAATGATGATATGACTATTGTAGTAGCGAAAGTGAAGAAAAATATGCCGAAGTGGGCTACCATTCCAATTGTAGGAATGCAAGCGCAATAAAGTGAAACTTGAAATATGATGTTTCTTTCTAAAAACCTAGGTGGATGCCTAGGTTTTTTGCTTTAAAAGATAATATTATTATTTTTGTGAATATGTACGAATGATGTAAGATAAAAATGTAATTTTTGTATATCTTTTTTTTGCACAATGTTTGTAAAAGTTGTACCATTATAAACAAGGTAACTAACGTTGCTGTTCTTGTTTAATGAAAGGTGATTACGAAGTTGAAAGATACATTTGTTGAAAAGGTAGATGACTTTGTAAAGCAGCATGATGTATTAAAGGAACGCTCAACAATTGTTGTAGGTGTTTCTGGTGGTCCTGACTCTGTGGCTCTTCTATATTATTTGTTAGAAAAAAGAGCAGCAAAACAGTTTGAGATTGTAGTGGCGCATGTGGATCATATGTTTCGAGGTGATGAATCTCATGAGGACCTACAGTTTGTGCAAGACCTTTGTAAAGAGCTAGGAGTTATTTGCGAAACGATAAGGATTAATGTGTCGCAATATCAACAGCAATACGGGATGAATGCACAAGTTGCTGCTAGAGAATGCAGATATGCATTTTTGGAAAGAATAATGAAGAAATATGATGCGAGGTATGTAGCTCTTGGACATCATGGTGATGATCAAGTAGAGACAATTTTAATGCGCCTTGTACGAGGGAGTACTCCGAAAGGATATGCAGGCATTGCAGTGAAGCGTCCTTTTCATAATGGGTATTTAATTAGGCCGTTACTTGGAGTAACGAAGGAAGAGATTGTTGATTACTGTCATAAGTTAAAAATAATTCCTCGTATAGATCCAAGTAATAAAAAGGAAGTATATACAAGGAATCGATTACGTAAATATGTTCTTCCTCATTTGAAAGAAGAAAATCCACAAGTGCATGAGAAATTCCAAAAATTTAGCATGCAGATGCAAGAGGATGAGGCGTATTTGCAGGAATTAGCTTTTGAGAAAATGAATAAAGTAATTACCAAAAAAAGTGATAAACAAATTAGCTTATCAATTCCTGCCTTTGAATCCATGTCTATGCCTTTACAAAGAAGAGGGATTCAACTAATATTAAACTATCTTTATGAATATAAGATTCCATCTTCTCTTTCCTCTATACATATTGACAAAGTGATTGAGTTTTTTAAGCGGACACAACCTTCGGGTTCACTTGATTTCCCAGGTGATTTAAAAATTGTTCGCGCATACGAGGAGTGCAGCTTTGGATTTAAACAAGAAATTGTTTCCCCTTTTTTACAAGATTTATCAGTGCCCGGGACAATTACGCTATCGAACGGGGATAAGCTTGTAACAGAGGTGAGCGAAGATATACCAAGTAACATGAATGAAACAGTTTTTGTTGCTAAGTATAATGATATATCATATCCACTTCGTATTCGTTCTAGAGAAAATGGAGATCGCATGTCAATACAAGGTATGAATGGCACCAAAAAGATAAAAGCTATTTTTATCGAAGCGAAAGTACCAAGAGAAAAAAGAGAAGAATGGCCGGTCGTTTGTGATGCAAGAGGGAATGTTATTTGGTTACCCTTGTTGAAGCGATCTGCATTTGCTATCTCGAAAGAGACAGCAAAGAAGGATAAATATATGATTATTCACTACAAAAGCAAGGAGTCTTCCGGGAGGATAATGAAATGATGAATCAAGATATCGAAAAAGTATTAATTTCTGAAGAGCAAATACAAGAAAAGGTGCTCGAATTAGGCGCAATTATTGCAGAGGATTATAAAAATACAGTACCTCTTGCGATTGGTGTACTAAAGGGTGCAATGCCATTCATGGCAGATTTATTAAAGAGAACAGATACATATCTTGAAATGGATTTTATGGCTGTATCTAGTTACGGTCACTCAACTGTTTCAACAGGCGAAGTGAAAATTTTAAAAGACCTTGATACTTCTGTAGAAGGTCGCGATATTTTAATCGTTGAAGATATTATTGATAGTGGTCTTACGCTAAGCTACTTAGTAGACCTATTTAAATATCGTAAAGCGAAGTCTGTAAAAATTGTTACGTTATTAGATAAACCAACAGGCCGTAAGGTAGATTTGAAAGCGGATTATGTTGGATTTACTGTACCGCATGAATTTGTTGTAGGGTATGGATTAGATTATAAAGAGCAGTACCGTAATCTTCCTTATGTAGGAGTATTAAAACCAAGCGTTTACTCAAATTAATTAAATACAGGCGTCACAATTGTATAGGAAAGTTTTTCTATGTTACGATTTACTATAGTGTTTATGCCGTGAGAGGAGGTTAGGAATGAATCGTATCTTCCGTAATACCATCTTTTATTTACTGATATTCCTAGTAGTAATTGGAATCGTGAGCTATTTTAATGGTTCGACACAAAAAACGACATCAGTTAGCTACGATAAATTCATTACTAAACTAGAAAAAGGTGAAGTTCGTAATGTGCAACTTCAACCGAAAAATGGTGTGTTTGAGGTAAAAGGACAATTTAACAACTCTAGCCAAGGAGAACAATTTGTTACTTACGCACCAAATACTGAGGAATTACAAAAGAAAATTAATGACAAAGCGCAAGGTGCTGAAGTTAAGTATCAACCAGCAGAAGAAACAAGTGCTTGGGTAACATTCTTTACTTCTATCATTCCGTTTGTTATTATCTTCATTTTATTCTTCTTCTTGTTAAACCAAGCTCAGGGCGGCGGTAGCCGTGTTATGAACTTCGGGAAAAGTAAGGCGAAGTTATATAATGACGAAAAGAAAAAGGTTCGTTTCAGAGATGTTGCTGGGGCGGATGAAGAGAAACAAGAGCTTGTTGAGGTAGTTGAATTCTTGAAAGATCCTCGTAAGTTCGCTGAAGTTGGTGCCCGTATTCCGAAGGGTGTTCTATTAGTTGGACCTCCAGGTACAGGTAAAACTTTATTAGCACGTGCTGTTGCAGGTGAGGCAGGCGTTCCGTTCTTCTCTATCAGTGGTTCTGACTTCGTAGAGATGTTCGTCGGTGTCGGTGCATCACGTGTACGTGATTTATTCGAAAATGCAAAGAAAAATGCTCCTTGTATCATTTTCATTGATGAAATTGATGCAGTAGGACGTCAACGTGGTGCGGGTCTTGGTGGTGGCCATGATGAGCGCGAGCAAACGTTGAACCAATTACTTGTTGAAATGGATGGCTTCGGTGCAAACGAAGGTATTATTATCATCGCTGCGACAAACCGTCCTGATATTCTTGACCCAGCATTATTACGTCCAGGTCGTTTTGACCGTCAAATTACAGTAGATCGTCCAGATGTAAATGGCCGTGAAGCTGTACTGAAAGTACATGCTCGTAATAAACCGCTTGATGAGAATATCAACTTAAGAGCAATTGCAACTCGTACACCGGGATTCTCTGGTGCCGATCTTGAAAACTTATTAAACGAAGCTGCGTTAGTAGCTGCGCGTCAAGATAAGAAGAAAATTGATATGAGTGACATTGATGAAGCAACGGATCGTGTTATTGCAGGTCCGGCTAAGAAAAGTCGTGTTATCTCTGAAAAAGAACGTAATATCGTTGCTTTCCATGAAGCAGGCCATACTGTAATTGGTGTTGTTCTTGATGAAGCAGATGTCGTTCATAAAGTAACAATTGTCCCTCGTGGTCAAGCTGGTGGATATGCAGTAATGCTTCCGAAAGAAGATCGTTACTTCATGACAAAGCCAGAGTTACTTGATAAAATTACTGGTTTACTTGGTGGTCGAGTAGCCGAGGAGATTGTATTTGGTGAAGTGAGTACAGGTGCTCACAACGACTTCCAACGTGCGACTGGCATTGCAAGACGTATGGTAACGGAATTTGGTATGAGTGATAAGCTTGGACCAATGCAATTTGGTAGCTCACAAGGTGGTCAAGTGTTCTTAGGAAGAGACTTCCATTCAGAACAAAACTACAGTGATGCAATTGCACACGACATCGATGTGGAAATGCAAACGATTATGAAAGAATGTTATGCTCGTGCAAAAGACATTCTTACTGAAAATCGTGATAAGTTAGATCTTATTGCAAAAACGTTACTTGAAGTAGAAACGTTAGATGCTGAGCAAATCAATCATTTATGTGATTATGGCAGATTGCCAGAACGTCCAACATCTTCAGCTGATGTGAAAGTAAACATCAACATGAAGAAGGATGATGAAGAATCAGAAGATAAGTAAGAAATGAAGGAGTGACGGTGGTCACTCCTTTTTTTATTTGTGTAACGAAATGAAGTAGAAAAAGAATTTAAATAAATCTGGTATTAAAAATTGAAATAGGGAGTAATCTTTTTGTAAAATGATGAGGACAGAAAAGCTGATTATATAAGTATGTGTGATATGATGTTTTTATAAGTTTTATACATACTGCACAAATATAGATTAAATAAGATAAGTGGTGAGAATATGATTTTTGTATTGGATGTAGGGAACACAAATGCTGTACTGGGCGTGTTTGAAGAGGGGGAACTTCGTCAACATTGGCGCATGGAAACAGATCGTCATAAGACAGAAGATGAATATGGAATGCTTGTAAAACAGTTGCTTGAGCATGAGGGTCTTTCGTTTGAAGATGTGAAAGGTATTATCGTGTCTTCAGTCGTACCACCAATTATGTTTGCTTTAGAGCGCATGTGTGAAAAGTATTTTAAAATTAAGCCGCTTGTAGTAGGCCCTGGAATAAAAACGGGGCTAAATATTAAATATGAAAATCCACGTGAAGTAGGTGCGGATCGAATCGTAAATGCAGTAGCAGGAATTCACTTATATGGAAGTCCGCTTATTATTGTCGATTTTGGTACGGCTACTACATATTGTTATATTAACGAAGAAAAGCATTATATGGGTGGCGTTATTACACCGGGAATTATGATTTCAGCAGAGGCTTTATATAGTAGAGCGGCAAAACTTCCTCGTATTGAAATTACAAAACCAAGCAGTGTTGTTGGGAAGAATACGGTAAGTGCGATGCAATCTGGTATTCTTTATGGTTATGTTGGACAAGTGGAAGGTATTGTTAAGCGCATGAAAGAGGAAGCTAAACAAGAACCAAAAGTTATTGCAACAGGTGGATTAGCGAAATTAATTTCAGAAGAATCGAATGTAATTGATGTTGTAGATCCATTTTTAACATTAAAAGGTTTGTATATGTTATATGAGCGTAATGCAAATTTACAGCATGAGAAAGGTGAATAAATAAATATGAAAGATTATTTAGTAAAAGCGTTAGCGTTTGATGGTGAAGTGCGTGCGTATAGTGTACGTACTACAAATACGGTAAGTGAGGCGCAAAGACGTCATGATACATGGAGAACAGCTTCAGCAGCACTTGGTCGTTCTTTAACTGCAGGTACAATGATGGGTGCAATGTTAAAAGGTGACCAAAAGCTAACGATTAAGGTAGAAGGTAATGGCCCGATTGGTCCGATCTTAGTAGATGCTCATGCAAATGGGGATGTGCGTGGTTATGTAACGAATCCACATGTTGACTTTGAAGGAACAGAACAAGGGAAATTACGTGTATATCAGGCGGTAGGTACTGAAGGATTTGTAACGGTAATTAAAGATATTGGTATGCGTGAGCCGTTTATTGGTCAATCTCCAATTGTTTCAGGAGAATTAGGAGAAGACTTCACGTATTATTTTGCAGTTTCTGAGCAGACGCCTTCTTCTGTAGGTGTTGGTGTCCTTGTAAATGGAGATGATAGCATATTAGCAGCGGGTGGATTTATTCTTCAAATTATGCCAGGTGCACAGGAAGAAACAATTTCATTCATTGAAGAGCGTTTACAGAAGATTCCTCCTGTATCAACATTGATCGAACAAGGGCTTTCTCCAGAAGAGTTACTGTATGCAGTCCTTGGAGAAGATAAGGTAAAAGTATTAGAAACGATGGATGTTCAATTTAATTGCACATGCTCTCGCGAACGTATCGAGAGTGTGTTAATTAGTTTAGGTAAAACGGAGTTAGAGCAAGTTCGTGAAGAAGAAGAAGAAACAGAAGTTCATTGTCATTTCTGTAATGAGCGATACAAGTTCTCTAAAGAAGACATTACAAATTTAATTGAGAATTTGTAATAAGGCAATTCCCCCTCTAAATACATTGACAAACAGGGAATTTTCTGACAAAATCTAAATATAGATAAAACCAATAAAAATACTCGGTGTTAGGAGTGACAGGAATGCGAGTGGCACAATCAGTTTCAGAATTAATCGGGAAAACGCCGATCGTTAAGTTGAACCGCATCGTAGAATCAGACAGCGCAGATATATACTTAAAATTAGAATTTATGAATCCAGGGAGCAGTGTTAAAGATCGTATCGCATTAGCTATGATTGAAGATGCTGAGAAAAAAGGATTATTAAAAGAAGGCGATACAATCATTGAACCGACAAGTGGTAACACGGGAATTGGTTTAGCGATGGTAGCGGCTGCTAAAGGATATAAGGCAATTTTAGTAATGCCAGAAACAATGAGTATTGAACGTCGTAATTTATTACGTGCTTACGGTGCGGAATTAGTATTGACTCCAGGGCCTGAAGGAATGGGTGGAGCAATTCGTAAAGCGACTGAATTAGCAAAAGAGAATGGTTACTTTATACCACAACAGTTCAAAAACCAATCGAATCCAGAAATTCACCGTTTAACAACAGGTCCAGAAATTGTTGAACAAATGGGCGACCAATTAGATGCGTTTATTGCAGGTATTGGTACGGGTGGAACGATTACTGGTGCTGGTGAAGTGCTGAAGGAAGCGTATAAAGATATTAAAATTTATGCAGTAGAACCTGCGGATTCACCAGTATTATCCGGTGGGAAACCAGGTCCACATAAAATCCAAGGAATTGGGGCTGGATTTATCCCAGAGACATTGGATGTAGAAGTATATGATGAAATTGTTCAAGTGAAAACGGAGCAAGCGTTTGAATATGCAAGAAGAGTGGCGAAAGAGGAAGGTATTCTAGTTGGTATCTCTTCTGGAGCAGTTATTTATGCAGCAACAGAAATTGCGAAAAAGTTAGGCAAAGGGAAAAAGGTACTTGTTATTATCCCAAGTAACGGTGAACGTTATTTAAGTACACCACTTTATCAATTTGAGTCTTAATTATATGTGATTGAAAAAGCATCCTTGAAAAAGGATGCTTTTTCTTTTTGGATTGGAAATAGGAAAAGAGTGAATGACTAGAAAACTTCATGTAAAATAAGAGGTAGTATAATTAATTTATTTTCACTAGCCCTCGAGTATAATCATTCTCCATATACATAACACATGTAGTTTGAAATGATTAATCTAAGAGGGTGGGATAAAAGAAGACGGGGTGTTGATATGCAACGAAGAAAATCTTTAGCGCTTTCTATTCCATATCAGTTAGATTTCTTTAAGCAATATAAATTTCTTTCTAAGGATAAACCGCAACATATTTTGTTAGAGAGTGGGCGTGGCGGTCGTTATAACATTGTGGGGTTAAACCCGGTAGCGGTAATCCGAGGGAAGGGTGAAACGTTACATATAAGTGAAAGTGGTAAGGAAACAATAAAGCAAGGAAACCCATTAGATTTAATGCAGGAATATATGGAGCGATGGAAAACGGATTATAATCCGGAATACCCGCCTTTTCAAGGTGGTGCAATTGGTTATTTTAGTTATGATTGCATCCGTTATATTGAAAAACTTCCTTCTCTTGCGGAGGATGATATTAATATACCTGATATATTCTTTTTATTATTTGATGATGTGTTTGTGTATGATCAAGAAGAAAAAGTATTATGGATTATTACACATTATGCAGATAAGCATGAAGAGGCAAAAGAACGATTAAATGAATGGAAGGTTCTTTGGACGACAGAAGCGCCAGAAGTGACTATGCCGTTTGCGTGCCCTGAAAAGAAAAGTGAAGCAGTTGCTTTTACTGAAGAAGGTTTTATGAAGGCAGTTGAATGTATTCAAGAATATATTGGTGCTGGTGATGTGTTCCAAGTGAACTTGTCAACAAGACAAGAAAGAACGTTACAAACACATCCATTAGAAATTTATACAAGTCTTCGCGAAATTAATCCATCTCCATATATGGGTTACTTGGAGCTTGGGGATTTTCAAATTGTTAGTGGATCGCCGGAGTTGCTAATTAAGAAACAAGGAGCTGAAGTAAGTACAAGACCAATTGCTGGAACGAGATCTAGAGGGGCGAATGAGCAAGAGGATGAAGAGTTGGCAAGAGAATTAATTGAGAATGAAAAGGAACGAGCAGAGCATGTCATGCTTGTAGATTTAGAACGAAATGATTTAGGGCGTGTTTGTAAATATGGAACTGTAGAAGTAGATGAATTTATGGTAATTGAGAAATACTCACACGTTATGCATATTGTTTCTAATGTGCGTGGTGAGGTGGAAGAAGATAAAGACGCTTTTGATTTAGTGAAGGCTGTATTCCCTGGAGGGACAATTACTGGTGCCCCGAAAATACGTACGATGGAAATTATTGAAGAACTAGAACCTGTTCGCCGAGGGATTTATACAGGTTCAATTGGTTGGATTGGTTATTCTGGAGATACAGAATTGAATATTGTGATTAGGACACTTCTTGCTAAAGATGGAAAAGCACATGTACAAGCGGGAGCGGGAATTGTAATTGATTCAAATCCGGAAAATGAATATAAAGAGTCGTTAAAAAAGGCGATTGCTTTATGGCGTGCAAAAGAACGTAGCGAAGAAACGGTTAGGTGAGAGAAATGATATTAATGATTGATAATTATGATTCTTTTACATTTAATTTAGTGCAGTTTCTTGGAGAACTTGGACAAGAGCTTGTTGTTAAACGTAACGATGAAGTGACTATTTCAGATATTGAGAATATGAAACCAGACTTTTTAATGATTTCGCCAGGTCCATGTAGTCCGAATGAGGCAGGGATTAGTATGGAGGTTATTCGATACTTTGCTGGAAAGATTCCGATTTTTGGGGTTTGTCTAGGGCATCAATCTATTGCGCAAGTGTTTGGTGGAGAGGTTGTCCGTGCAGAGCGATTAATGCATGGGAAAACATCGCTTATGCATCATGATGAGAAGACGATTTTTTCGGATATCCCTAATCCATTTACTGCGACGCGCTATCATTCCCTTATTGTTAAGAAAGAGACATTACCGGAGTGCTTAGAGGTAACATCTTGGACGGAAGAAGGGGAAATTATGGCGCTCCGTCATACAACATTACCGATTGAAGGTGTACAGTTCCATCCGGAATCTATTATGACTTCTCACGGAAAAGAGTTGTTGCAGAATTTCATTCGTAAATATAGTCCAAGTGTGACATCATGTTAATTTACGTAAATGGTCAGTATGTAGAAGCGAGTGAAGCGAGAATTTCGCCGTATGACCACGGTTATTTATATGGACTTGGAGTTTTCGAGACGTTTCGTATTTATAATGGTCATCCTTTCTTATTGGATGATCATTATGACCGTTTAATAGATGCGCTGGATACGTTGCAAATTAAATGGTCGATGACGAAAGATGAAGTAATACTTATTTTGAAGAATTTACTCGTTAAGAATAAATTAGAGCATGCGTATGTCCGTTTTAATGTATCGGCGGGTATAGATGAAATTGGATTGCAAACAGAAATGTATGAAGAGCCGTCTATTATTGTTTTTATAAAACCTTTAGCGGCCCCGGGAGATGTAGTGGAAAAAGAAGGGGTTGTCTTAAATCAAGTGAGAAATACACCAGAGGGTGCATCTCGCTTGAAGTCTCACCATTATTTAAATAACATTTTGGGGAAACGCGAAATAGGCAATGTTGTGAATAAGGAAGGTATTTTCCTTACTGAAACAGGTTATGTTGCAGAGGGCATTGTTTCGAATCTCTTTTTTGTAAAAGGTGATATTTTATATACACCTTCTTTAAAAACGGGGATTTTAAATGGTATCACTCGTGCGTTTATTATAAAGGTTGCTGAAAAGATGGGTATAGAAGTAAAGGAAGGTCTCTTTACAAAAGATGAATTACTTTCAGCCGATGAAGTCTTCGTAACAAACTCGATTCAAGAAATTGTTCCGCTTAATCGTATAGAGGGGCGAGATTTCCCGGGTAAAGTAGGTGTGGTTACAAAAAGGTTTATGGATCTTTATGAAATGCAAAGAGAGAAATTGTGGAGCAGAAATGAATTACGAAGAGGAGATGTGTAGTTTGAAGTGGGATTATGACTTGCGCTGTGGCGAATATACATTGAACTTAAATGAAAAAACGTTAATTATGGGGATTTTAAATGTAACACCAGATTCGTTTTCTGATGGTGGGAGTTACAACGAGGTAGATGCTGCAGTGCGCCATGCGAAAGAAATGCGAGAAGAAGGTGCTCATATTATTGATATTGGTGGCGAATCTACTCGTCCGGGCTTTGCTAAAGTATCGGTGGAAGAAGAAATAAAACGAGTTGTTCCAATGATTCAGGCTGTTTCAAAAGAGGTG
The DNA here is from genome assembly GCF_051916145.1 of Bacillus cereus group sp. MYBK245-2. Classification (NCBI taxonomy): domain Bacteria; kingdom Bacillati; phylum Bacillota; class Bacilli; order Caryophanales; family Bacillaceae; genus Bacillus; species Bacillus cereus group sp. MYBK245-2. Next base: position 43,807 of record NZ_JBQAGB010000026.1, read on the forward strand.
AAATTGCCTATTTCTATCGACACGTATAAAGCGGAAGTTGCAAAACAAGCAATTGAAGCTGGTGCTCATATTATTAATGATATTTGGGGAGCGAAGGCGGAACCAAAAATCGCTGAAGTTGCAGCTCATTACGATGTACCTATTATCTTAATGCATAATCGCGATAATATGAATTATCGTAATTTAATGGCTGATATAATTGCTGACTTATATGACAGTATTAAAATTGCTAAAGATGCTGGCGTGCGAGATGAGAATATCATTTTAGACCCAGGTATCGGTTTTGCTAAAACGCCTGAACAAAATTTAGAAGCGATGCGTAATTTAGAACAGTTAAACGTACTAGGTTATCCAGTTCTCTTAGGTACTTCGAGAAAGTCCTTTATTGGGCATGTGCTAGATTTACCGATAGAAGAACGTCTTGAGGGGACGGGAGCTACCGTTTGTCTTGGTATTGAAAAGGGTTGTGAGTTTGTTCGTGTTCATGATGTGAAGGAAATGGCGCGTATGGCTAAGATGATGGATGCGATGATTGGTAAGGGGGTAAAGTAATTGGATAAAATTTATATTCATGATATGGAGTTTTACGGTTATCATGGTGTATTCCCAGAGGAAAATAAATTGGGCCAGAGATTTAAAGTGGACTTAACGGTGGAATTGGATTTGAAACAAGCAGGAGAAAGTGATGACTTAGAGCAGTCTGTTAATTATGGAGAGCTTTTCGAGTTATGTAGGAAAGTTGTAGAAGATAGAACATATAAGCTTGTAGAGAGCATTGCTGAAAATATTGCTACAGATATATTGAAACAATATGAGAGTATTTCAAGATGTACGATAAAGGTAATTAAACCAGATCCGCCGATACCGGGACATTATCGTGCTGTAGCGGTAGAAATTACGAGAGAACGTCCATGAATAATATAGCTTACATTGCATTAGGTTCAAATATTGGAGAACGTTATACGTATTTAACTGAAGCGATTCAGTTTCTGAATAAAAATCCTTATATCAAAGTTGAGGATGTTTCGTCTGTATATGAGACGGAACCGGTTGGCTATACTGACCAAAGTTGCTTTTTGAATTTAGTTATAAAAATTTCTACCAATTTATCACCGCAAGAATTATTGAAAGTAACGCAAAAAGTAGAAAATGATCTAGGAAGAAAAAGGGAAATTAGGTGGGGACCTAGGACTATCGACCTTGACATTTTACTATATAATCAAGAAAATATTGAAGCAGAGAATCTTATTGTTCCGCATCCGCGGATGTTCGAAAGAGCTTTTGTTATCGTTCCGTTGTTAGAGATTAATCAAGATATAAAACAAAACATTTCACGTTCACAAGTAGAAGAAATGAAAAGGCGAGAGGGAGTAACGGTATGGAAGCAGAAAAATGGGGAAGACGCATTCGTGCTTTTCGAAAACTAAAAGGTTATACGCAAGAAGGTTTTGCAAAAGAATTAGGGGTATCTGTATCTGTTTTAGGTGAAGTTGAGCGAGGGAATCGATCGCCTTCCCAAGACTTTGTAGTGGAAGTTGCTAAAGCATTAAAGGTCTCGATAGATGAGCTAATGCCAAAGTGACCATGAAGGAAGGAGTAAATCGAGTGTTAAAAATCGCAAATATTGAGATGAAAAATCCGGTTGTATTAGCACCGATGGCGGGAGTGTGTAACTCTGCATTCCGTTTGACAGTAAAAGAATTCGGTGCAGGCCTAGTTTGTGCTGAAATGGTAAGTGATAAGGCGATACTACTGAACAATAAAAGAACATTAGATATGCTATATATTGATGAGAGAGAAAAGCCATTAAGTTTACAAATTTTTGGTGGCGAGAAAGAAACTCTTGTAGATGCTGCGAAATACGTAGATCAATATACGACAGCAGACATCATTGATATTAATATGGGGTGCCCAGTACCAAAAATCGTTAAGTGTGATGCAGGAGCAAAGTGGCTTTTAGACCCAAATAAAATATATGAAATGGTAGCGGCAGTTGTAGATGCTGTAGAAAAACCAGTTACAGTTAAAATGCGTATTGGTTGGGATGAGGATCATATTTTCGCAATCGAGAATGCGAAGGCTGTTGAGCGTGCTGGTGGACAAGCGGTAGCGGTTCATGGGCGCACACGAGTACAAATGTATGAAGGAAAAGCGGATTGGGATATTATTAAACAAGTAAAGCAAGCTGTAAATATCCCGGTTATCGGAAATGGTGATGTCGCAACGCCACAAGATGCAAAGCGTATGCTTGATGAAATCGGTGTAGATGGTGTTATGATTGGCCGCGCTGCCCTTGGAGATCCATGGATGATTTATCGTACGGTAAAGTATTTAGAGACGGGTGAATTAATGCCAGAACCGACAGTACGTGAGAAAATTGACGTATGTATGTTGCATCTAGATCGTCTGATCGATTTAAAGAATGAAAATGTCGCTGTAAGAGAGATGAGAAAGCACGCAGCTTGGTATTTAAAGGGCATTCGTGGTAATGCAACTGTACGTAATGGTATCAATGCTTGTAATACGCGTGAAGACTTAGCGAATGTATTAGGTACATTTGTAGAAGAAGTAGAAGCGAAACAACAAACAATTCACGTTGGTTAATAATAGGAAGGGAAGATTGACATTCTTCTATACACTTCCTATAATTACGTGAAAGAAAGAAGAACTGCCAGTTAGTTGCTGGCAGTTTTTCTAGTTGAGTAGAAAATGCTATACTGTATATATTGTAAAAATTAATAGAGCTGGAGTGATATCAATACCATGGATAACATGAACCACGAAGAATTAAACGACCAATTGCTTGTTCGTCGTGAAAAGCTACATAACTTACGTGAGCAAGGGATCGATCCGTTCGGTAAACGTTTTGAACGTACAAATGCAACAAATGAATTATTAAGCCTATATGGAGAGTTCTCTAAAGAAGAATTAGAGGAGAAAGAAATCTCTGTTTCTATCGCTGGTCGTATTATGACAAAACGCGGTAAAGGAAAAGCTGGATTTGCGCATATTCAAGATTTACATGGACAAGTTCAAATTTACGTTCGTAAAGATGCTGTTGGAGATGAAGAGTACGAATTATTTAAAACAGCAGATTTAGGTGACTTAGTAGGTATTGAAGGTAAAGTTTTCAAAACGAACGTTGGAGAACTTTCGGTGAAAGCAACGGGCTTTACGCTATTAACGAAATCTCTTCGTCCATTACCGGATAAATATCATGGACTAAAAGATGTTGAACAACGCTACCGTCAACGTTACTTAGACTTAATTACAAGTATGGAAAGCCGTGAAACATTTGTTACTCGCAGTAAAATCATTCGTGAAATGAGAAGATACTTAGATGACAATGGTTATCTTGAAGTGGAAACACCTATGATGCACGCAATTGCAGGTGGAGCTTCTGCGCGTCCTTTCATCACGCACCATAATGCGTTAGATATGGAATTATATATGCGTATCGCAATTGAACTTCATTTAAAACGCCTTATTGTGGGTGGATTAGAAAAAGTTTATGAAATCGGCCGTGTATTCCGTAACGAGGGTGTATCAACTCGTCATAATCCCGAGTTTACGATGATTGAATTATATGAAGCGTATGCTGATTATAAAGATATTATGAAACTAACAGAAAATATGGTTGCTCATATCGCGAAGCAAGTACTAGGTACAACAACAATCCAGTATGGTGACTATGAAATTAATCTAGAACCAGAATGGACACGTCTTCATATGGTGGATGCAATTAAAGAACATTCTGGAGCAGATTTCTGGAATCCGATGAGTGTAGAAGAAGCGCGTGAACTTGCAAAAGAACATAATGTAGAAATTAAGGATACAATGGAAGTTGGTCATATTATTAATGAATTCTTCGAACAAAAAGTAGAAGATAAATTAATCCAACCAACATTTATTTACGGTCATCCGGTAGAAATTTCGCCACTTGCGAAAAAGAATGACGAAGATCCACGATTCACAGATCGTTTCGAATTATTTATTGTTGCACGTGAACATGCAAATGCATTCACTGAATTAAATGATCCAATCGATCAGAAAGAACGTTTTGAAGCACAATTAAAAGAACGCGAACAAGGTAATGATGAAGCTCACATGATGGATGATGATTATATTGAAGCTCTTGAGTATGGTATGCCTCCTACAGGTGGACTAGGAATTGGTATTGATCGTCTTGTTATGTTATTAACGAATGCACCATCTATTCGTGACGTACTATTATTCCCTGCTATGCGTCATAAACAAGACTAAGCTTTGGAGATTTCTCCAAAGCTTTTTTTATTTGAGTATGAACGTGGGGCATTAGATGTCGATGTTGGGAGAAATTATATTTATATAGAAGAAAAGTGCTGTTTTTATACTTTTTTACTAAGTTAAAAATTTTATTAGAAAAACTATTGCATTTTAATAATCAAACTGGTATATTTATATTCGTTGCCACGAAAGGTAACAAGCAAAACAAACGAAAAACAACTTATTGAAAAAAGTTGTTGACGAAAATATAACAAAATGTTATATTAATAAAGTCGCTTCTGAGCGACGAAGTAGTTCTTTGAAAACTGAACGAAACAAACAACGTGAAACGTCAATTTTTATTTTATGATGCTAGACAAACTAACTTTATTGGAGAGTTTGATCCTGGCTCAGGATGAA
>NZ_JBQAGB010000027.1:0-45405 GCF_051916145.1 Bacillus cereus group sp. MYBK245-2
ATGATGGCAGAGAGGTCACACCCGTTCCCATACCGAACACGGAAGTTAAGCTCTCTAGCGCCGATGGTAGTTGGGACCTTGTCCCTGTGAGAGTAGGACGTCGCCAAGCAAAAACCTAAGTCGTTTCGACTTAGGTTTTTTTGTGTTTATTTTTATATATCAAATGTCATAATCCGTAAATTTAGTAATCTTAATGAGAGAAAAGAATGAAAATGAGGCTATTGAGGGTAATAGTAATGATTTTTTGCTTTTCAGGCTTTCTAAGTGCTCCCAAACAATCCTTATGATAGGAACTGTTATTTCTTTATACAAACCGTTTTGTGTATGGTAGATCTCTAGAAATATATATTCTAATTGCTTATCCTTCTTGCATATAGTTACAATTATTCTTTTGAATATAACTAAAACACGAACGTTATTGATGAGTAATAAAAAAACATTCGATTATTTGTTGACATTGTTTATGAAATATTGTTAATATAGCCATAGAAAGAATAATATATAAGACCTCATATAATCGCGGGGATATGGCCTGCAAGTCTCTACCTAACGACCGTTATTCGTTAGACTATGAGGGAAAGTCACTCGGTATTTTTCTATTCACAAGGGATACGTATGCCTGAGTAGAGCGCTTTCTCTCATAGTAAAAGAGAAACTGTTCTATTTCAGGCTTTTTTTATTTGAATCGGGGGGATTCTAATATGAAATCACTAGTTGGAGTCATAATGGGAAGCACGTCAGACTGGGAAACAATGAAATATGCTTGTGACATTTTAGATGAATTAAATATACCGTATGAGAAAAAAGTTGTATCCGCTCATCGGACTCCGGATTATATGTTTGAATATGCAGAGACGGCTCGTGAACGTGGATTGAAAGTTATTATTGCTGGAGCTGGTGGAGCAGCACATTTACCAGGAATGGTTGCAGCGAAGACAAATCTTCCTGTAATCGGAGTTCCAGTTCAATCAAAAGCGTTAAACGGCTTAGATTCATTATTATCCATCGTCCAAATGCCAGGAGGGGTTCCAGTTGCAACTGTTGCAATTGGTAAGGCTGGTTCAACAAATGCTGGTTTACTTGCTGCACAAATACTTGGATCATTCCATGATGACATATATGATGCATTAGAATTGAGAAGAGAAGCAATTGAAAAAGATGTGCGCGAAGGTAGTGAGCTAGTATGACGAGAATCATTTTACCTGGAAAAACAATCGGTATTATTGGAGGCGGCCAGCTAGGAAGAATGATGGCATTGGCGGCTAAGGAGATGGGATATAAAATTGCTGTTTTAGATCCTACAAAAAACTCACCATGTGCACAAGTTGCTGATATTGAAATTGTTGCATCATATGACGATTTAAAAGCAATTCAGCATTTAGCAGAGATCAGTGATGTTGTTACATATGAATTTGAGAATATTGATTATAGATGTTTACAATGGCTTGAAAAACATGCTTACTTACCGCAAGGCAGTCAGTTGTTAAGTAAAACGCAAAATCGTTTTACAGAAAAGAATGCGATTGAGAAAGCAGGATTACCAGTAGCAACGTATAGATTAGTTCAAAATCAAGGTCAGCTTACTGAAGCAATCGCTGAGTTATCATATCCTTCTGTCTTAAAAACGACGACAGGTGGATATGATGGGAAAGGGCAAGTTGTTTTAAGAAGTGAGGATGACGTTGATACAGCGCGAGAGCTTGCGAATGCAGCAGAGTGTATTTTAGAGAAATGGGTGCCTTTTGAAAAAGAAGTATCAGTTATTGTCATTCGTAGTGTAAGTGGTGAAACGAAAGTATTTCCGGTAGCGGAAAATATTCATGTAAATAACATTTTGCATGAATCCATCGTTCCAGCTCGCATTACAGAAGAACTTTCTCAAAAAGCTATTGCTTATGCAAAAGTGCTTGCGGATGAACTAGAACTTGTGGGAACACTAGCGGTAGAGATGTTTGCTACAGCTGATGGTGAGATTTACATTAATGAATTAGCACCAAGACCTCACAATTCAGGACACTATACACAGGATGCATGTGAAACGAGTCAATTCGGCCAACATATTCGAGCAATCTGTAATTTACCTCTTGGAGAAACAAATTTGTTAAAACCAGTTGTCATGGTAAACATTTTAGGCGAACATATAGAAGGGGTCCTAAGACAAGTGAATAGATTAACCGGGTGCTATTTACACTTGTATGGAAAAGAAGAAGCAAAAGCGCAGCGAAAAATGGGGCATGTTAATATTTTAAATGATAATATTGAAGTCGCTCTAGAAAAAGCGAAGAGTTTGCATATTTGGGACCATCAAGAACAACTGTTGGAGGGAAAAAGATGATTAGTCGTTATACACGCCCAGAAATGGGTGCAATTTGGACGGAAGAGAACAAATTTAAAGCGTGGTTAGAAGTTGAGATTTTAGCTTGTGAAGCATGGGCTGAGCTTGGCGATATTCCGAAAGAAGATGTTAAAAAAATTCGTGAGCATGCATCATTTGATATTGATCGTATTTATGAAATTGAAAAAGAGACACGTCATGACGTAGTTGCATTCACTCGTGCTGTATCAGAAACACCAGCATTAGGCGAGGAACGTAAATGGATTCATTACGGTTTAACATCTACAGACGTAGTAGATACAGCGTTATCTTACATTTTAAAACAAGCGAATGAAATCATATTAAAAGACTTAGAAAACTTTGTAAGTATTTTAGCTAACAAAGCGAAAGAGCATAAATACACGATCATGATGGGAAGAACACACGGTGTTCATGCAGAACCAACAACATTCGGTTTAAAACTTGGTCTTTGGTATGAAGAAATGAAACGTAACGTAGAGCGTTTCAAACAAGCTGCTAATACAGTTCGTGTTGGTAAATTATCTGGTGCGGTTGGTACATATGCAAATATCAATCCATTCGTAGAAAAGTATGTTTGTGAAAACTTAGGATTAGAAGCAGCACCAATTTCAACACAAACATTGCAACGTGATCGCCATGCACATTACATGTCAACACTTGCATTAATCGCAACGTCTATCGAAAAGATGGCAGTTGAGATTCGTGGTTTACAAAAGAGTGAAACACGTGAAGTTGAAGAAGCTTTCGCAAAAGGTCAAAAGGGTTCTTCTGCAATGCCGCATAAGCGTAATCCAATTGGATCTGAAAATATGACTGGTTTAGCTCGTGTTATCCGCGGTTATATGATGACAGCTTATGAGAATGTTCCATTATGGCATGAGCGTGATATTTCTCACTCTTCAGCAGAACGCGTAATTTTACCAGATGCTACAATCGCGTTAAATTACATGCTAAACCGCTTTGGTAATATTGTTAAAAACTTAACTGTATACCCAGAGAATATGAAACGTAATATGACAAGAACATACGGCTTAATTTATTCTCAGCGCGTAATGCTTACATTAATCGATAAAGGTATGGTACGTGAGGAAGCTTACGATATCGTACAACCTAAAGCGATGGAAGCTTGGGAAACACAAGTACAATTTAAAGAGCTTGTAGAAGCTGATGAGCGTATTACGAGCAAGTTAACACAAGAAGAAATTAATGAATGCTTCAACTATGAGCATCATATGCAACACGTTGATACAATCTTTGAACGCCTTGGATTAAACGAAGCGTAAAATTTCATATGGCACAGAATAGAGTCATTCTGTGCCATTCTTTATAAAAACATTATTCACATTTTTCAAACTACAGGGGGCTTGCGAAATGCAAAAGCTAGAATTGCTGTATGAAGGTAAGGCAAAAAGAATTTATCGTACAGAATCAGCAGATATGGTTTGGGTAGAGTACAAAGATAGTGCGACTGCTTTCAATGGGGAGAAAAAAGAGACGATTACAGGAAAAGGTCGTTTGAACAATGAGATTACAACTTTATTGTTCAGAAAGTTACAAGAAGTAGGAATTAAAACACACTTTGTTGAGAAGCTATCTGAAACAGAACAACTTGTTAAAAAAGTGAGTATTATTCCTTTAGAAGTTGTCACAAGAAATGTAATTGCAGGAAGTCTTTCAAAACGATTAGGAATGGAAGAGGGAACTGTACTTGCAGAACCAATCGTAGAATTTTACTTCAAAGATGATGATTTAGGAGATCCGCTTGTAACGGAAGATCATATTCGTGTATTAAACGTTGCATCGCCAGAGCAAGTAAGCGTATTACGAGATATGGCTCTACAAATCAATCAAGTGTTGATTGATCATTTCGCAAGCTGTCGTGTAAGATTAGTAGATTTCAAATTAGAGTTTGGTGTAACGGATGAAGGAGAAATCATTTTAGCAGATGAAATTTCACCAGATACTTGCCGTTTATGGGATGAAACGAGCAATGAGAAGTTTGATAAAGACGTATTCCGTCGTGATCTTGGAAATTTAACAGATGCTTATGAAGAGATTTTAAAACGTTTAGGGGGAATTTCACATGTATAAAGTTAAGGTATATGTAACATTAAGAGAAAGCGTATTAGATCCACAAGGAACAGCAGTAAAAGGAGCACTTCATAGCCTTTCATTCACAGAAGTACAGGATGTTCGAATTGGAAAGTACATGGAACTAACAATTGATAAATCGGTAACCGACTTAGATAGCAAGGTAAAGGAAATGTGTGAAAAACTATTAGCAAACGTTGTAATGGAAGACTTCCGTTATGAAGTTGAGGAGGTTGTCGCACAGTGAAATTTGCCGTAATAGTATTTCCAGGTTCGAACTGTGATGTTGATATGTTCCATGCAATTAAAGATGAGCTTGGCGAAGAAGTAGATTACGTTTGGCACGATACAGAGAATTTAGATGAATATGATGCAATTCTACTACCAGGTGGTTTCTCTTACGGTGACTACTTACGCTGCGGTGCTATTTCTCGCTTTGCGAATGCAATGAAAGCAGTACAGAAAGCAGCTGAGCAAGGAAAGCCAATTTTAGGTGTATGTAATGGATTCCAGATTCTTGTTGAATCAGGATTATTACCAGGAGCATTAATGAGAAATGAAAACTTAAAATTTATGTGTCGAACAGTTCAGTTACGTGTTGAAAATAATGAAACAATGTTTACATCACAATATGAAAAAGATGAAGTAATCAATATTCCAATTGCACATGGTGAGGGGAATTACTATTGTGATGAAGAGACTCTTAAACAATTAGAAGAGAATAATCAAATCGCATTCCGTTACGTAGAAAACCCGAACGGAAGCGTTTCAGATATTGCTGGTATTGTAAACGAAAAAGGAAATGTACTGGGTATGATGCCACACCCAGAGCGTGCTGTAGATGAATTACTTGGCGGTGCTGAAGGGTTAAAAGTCTTTCAATCTATCTTAAAACAGTGGAGGGAAACATATGTCGTTAATGCTTGAACCAAATCCAACACAAATTAAAGAAGAGCGCATATATGCGGAAATGGGGCTAACAGACGAAGAGTTCGCCATGGTTGAAAAGATTTTAGGCCGTCTGCCAAATTATACAGAAACAGGATTATTCTCTGTTATGTGGTCTGAACATTGTAGTTATAAAAATTCAAAACCAGTACTTCGAAAATTCCCAACAACAGGTGAGCGCGTCTTGCAAGGGCCTGGGGAAGGTGCTGGAATTGTAGACATCGGTGATAATCAAGCGGTTGTATTTAAAATGGAAAGTCATAACCACCCTTCTGCTATTGAACCATATCAAGGAGCGGCAACAGGTGTTGGTGGTATTATTCGTGACGTATTCTCTATGGGAGCACGTCCAGTAGCTCTATTAAACTCACTTCGATTTGGAGAATTACAATCACCACGTGTGAAATACTTATTCGAAGAAGTAGTAGCAGGAATTGCAGGATACGGTAACTGTATCGGTATTCCGACTGTTGGCGGCGAAGTACAGTTTGATCCATGTTATGAAGGAAATCCACTTGTAAATGCAATGTGCGTAGGCTTAATTAACCACGAAGACATTAAAAAAGGGCAAGCGCACGGTGCTGGAAACACAGTAATGTACGTAGGAGCATCAACTGGTCGTGATGGTATCCACGGTGCTACATTCGCATCTGAAGAGTTATCTGAAAGCTCAGAAGCGAAGCGTCCAGCAGTTCAAGTAGGAGATCCATTTATGGAGAAACTTCTTATTGAAGCTTGTTTAGAACTTATTCAATCGGATGCACTTGTTGGAATTCAAGATATGGGTGCAGCTGGTTTAACATCATCTTCTGCAGAAATGGCAAGTAAAGCAGGCATGGGTATTGAAATGTACTTAGATGATGTACCACAGCGTGAAACAGGAATGACACCATATGAAATGATGCTATCTGAATCACAAGAGCGTATGTTAATTGTTGTGAAAAAAGGTAGAGAGCAAGAAATAGTAGACTTATTTGAGAAGTATGGTCTTGCAGCCGTTACGATGGGGAAAGTAACGGAAGACAAAATGCTTCGTTTATTCCATAAAGGTGAAATGGTAGCTGAAGTACCAGCGGATGCTCTTGCAGAAGAAGCGCCAATTTATCATAAACCATCACAAGAAGCAGCATATTTTGCTGAATTCCAGCAGATGAAAATGGAAACACCAAAAGTAGAAAATTATAAAGAAACGTTATTCGCTCTATTACAACAACCGACGATTGCAAGTAAAGAGTGGGTTTATGATCAATATGATTATCAAGTTCGCACAAGCACAGTTGTTACACCGGGTTCAGATGCAGCAGTTGTACGTGTACGCGGTACAGAAAAAGGATTAGCAATGACGACAGATTGTAACTCTCGCTACATTTATTTAGATCCAGAAATGGGCGGTAAAATTGCAGTAGCAGAGGCAGCACGTAATATCGTATGTTCTGGAGGAGAGCCACTTGCAATTACAGATTGCTTAAACTTCGGTAATCCAGAGAAACCAGAAATCTTCTGGCAAATTGAGAAATCAGTAGATGGTATGAGTGAAGCTTGTCGCACATTACAAACACCAGTTATAGGCGGAAACGTATCAATGTATAACGAACGTAGTGGTGAAGCGGTATATCCAACACCGACAGTTGGGATGGTCGGACTAGTACATGACTTAAAACATGTAACAACACAAGAATTTAAGCAAGCTGGCGATTTAGTTTATATTATCGGAGAGACGAAGGCTGAGTTTGGTGGAAGTGAATTACAGAAAATGCTTCACGGCAAAATTTTCGGCCAATCACCAAGTATCGATCTAGACGTAGAATTAAAACGTCAAAAACAAGTATTAGCAGCAATTCAAGCTGGCCTTATTCAATCTGCACATGACGTTGCTGAAGGTGGTTTAGCAGTTGCAATTTCAGAAAGTGCAATTGGTGCTAACGGCTTAGGTGCTACTGTGAAATTAGACGGGGAAGCAACAGCGGCATTATTTGCGGAATCGCAATCTCGCTTTGTGATAACTGTAAAACGTGAAAATAAAGAAGCGTTTGAGAAAGCGGTAGAAGCAATTCAAGTTGGAGAAGTAACAAATACAAATGAAGTGACAATTCATAATGAAGAAAATGAAGTATTACTTACAGCAAATGTAGATGAAATGAGAAAGGCTTGGAAAGGGGCAATCCCATGCTTGCTGAAATAAAGGGGTTAAACGAAGAATGTGGCGTTTTCGGAATTTGGGGGCATGAAAATGCGGCACAAGTTTCATACTACGGATTGCACAGTTTACAGCACCGTGGGCAAGAAGGCGCAGGCATTGTCGTAAATAATGGAGAAAAAATCGTCGGTCACAAGGGGTTAGGTTTAATATCGGAAGTGTTTTCAAGAGGAGAGCTAGAAGGATTGAACGGGAAATCAGCAATCGGACACGTACGATACGCGACGGCTGGTGGAAGTGAAGTGGCTAACGTTCAACCATTACTATTCCGTTTTTCTGATCATAGTATGGCATTAGCTCATAACGGGAATTTAATTAATGCAAAAATGCTTCGCCGCGAATTAGAGGCAGAGGGAAGTATTTTTCAAACAAGTTCAGATACAGAAGTACTTTTACACCTTATTAAACGTAGTACGAAAGATTCGTTAATTGAAAGTGTAAAAGAAGCTCTAAATAAAGTGAAAGGTGCGTTTGCATATCTTTTACTAACTGGAAATGAAATGATCGTTGCGCTAGATCCAAATGGATTCCGTCCCCTTTCAATTGGAAAGATGGGAGATGCTTACGTTGTAGCATCAGAAACATGTGCTTTTGATGTAGTAGGTGCAACATACATTCGTGATGTAGAACCGGGTGAATTACTTATCATTAATGATGATGGAATTCACGTAGATCGTTTTACAAATGATGTAGAACATGCAATTTGCAGTATGGAATACATTTACTTCGCACGCCCAGATTCAAATATCGCTGGTGTTAATGTCCATGCAGCACGTAAAAACATGGGGAAACGTTTGGCGGCAGAAGCTCCTATTGAAGCTGATGTTGTTACTGGTGTACCAGACTCTAGCATTTCAGCAGCAATTGGTTATGCGGAGGCGACAGGTATTCCATATGAGTTAGGATTAATTAAAAATCGTTACGTTGGACGTACGTTTATTCAACCTTCTCAGGAACTGCGAGAGCAAGGGGTTAAGATGAAGCTTTCAGCAGTAAGAGGTGTAGTTGAAGGAAAACGAGTTGTTATGATTGATGATTCTATCGTACGAGGAACAACGAGTAAACGAATTGTTCGTATGCTTCGCGAGGCTGGAGCGACAGAAGTTCACGTAAGAATAGCTTCACCACCTTTGAAATATCCATGTTTCTATGGCATTGATATTCAAACGAGAAAAGAATTAATTGCAGCAAATCATACGGTAGAAGAAATTCGTGAAATGATCGGTGCAGACTCATTAACATTTTTAAGTGAAGATGGATTAGTAGATGCAATTGGACGTCCATATGAAGGGAAATACGGTGGCCTATGTATGGCGTACTTCAATGGAGATTATCCAACAGCTCTTTATGATTATGAGCAAGAGCTTTTAGAAAGTATGAAATAAGAAGAAAAAAGCTTCTACTTCTTTTTGATGTAGAAGCTAGCTTCTTTCTTAAAACGGCCCGCACAGGATAGGGAGAAATTAAAAGACGAGGTGTAGATAACGATGGCGAATGCATATAAGCAAGCAGGAGTAGATATTGAAGCTGGATATGAAGCGGTATCTCGCATGAAAAAACACGTACAAACAACAATGAGAAAAGAAGTACTAGGCGGTTTAGGCGGTTTTGGAGGTATGTTTGACCTATCAAAATTTGCATTAGAAGAACCTGTATTAGTATCTGGAACAGATGGCGTGGGAACGAAATTGATGCTCGCTTTTATGGCAGATAAACATGACACAATTGGTATTGATGCGGTAGCAATGTGTGTAAATGATATTGTTGTCCAAGGAGCAGAGCCGCTTTTCTTCCTTGATTATATTGCTTGTGGTAAAGCTGAACCTAGTAAAATTGAAAACATCGTCAAAGGTATATCAGAGGGCTGTCGCCAAGCAGGTTGTGCTTTAATTGGTGGAGAAACAGCTGAAATGCCAGGAATGTATTCTACAGAAGAATACGATTTAGCTGGTTTTACAGTTGGGATCGTTGATAAAAAGAAAATTGTAACAGGTGAAAAAATTGAAGCTGGTCACGTATTAATTGGCTTAGCATCTAGCGGTATTCATAGTAACGGTTATTCTTTAGTACGAAAAGTATTACTAGAAGATGGAGAACTATCTTTAGATCGCATTTACGGACGCTTAGAGCTACCTCTTGGTGAAGAATTATTAAAACCAACGAAAATTTATGTCAAACCTATTTTAGAACTATTGAAGAAATATGAAGTATACGGTATGGCACATATTACAGGTGGCGGATTCATTGAAAATATTCCACGTATGTTACCAGAAGGAATCGGTGCAGAAATTGAATTAGGATCTTGGGAAATTCAGCCGATCTTTAGTTTACTTCAAGAAGTTGGCAAGTTGGAAGAGAAAGAAATGTTCAATATTTTTAACATGGGTATTGGTATGGTAGTAGCGGTGAAGGAAGAAGATGCAAAAGATGTTGTTCGTCTTCTTGAAGAGCAAGGAGAAACTGCTCGTATTATTGGACGCACTGTACAAGGAGCTGGCGTTACTTTTAATGGAGGCACAGCGCTATGAGTAGATTAGCAGTTTTTGCTTCTGGAAGCGGATCTAACTTTCAATCTCTCGTTAATGCAGTAGAAGAAAAAAGATTGGATGCAGAAATTAGTTTATTAGTATGTGATAAACCAGAAGCACGCGCTGTTGGGCGAGCACATTATCATCATATCCCGTGTTTCGCTTTTTCAGCTAAAGCATATGAGTCAAAAGAAGCGTTTGAAAAAGAGATATTAAAGAAGCTAGAAGAGTATGAAATTGATTATGTTATTTTAGCTGGATATATGCGTTTAATTGGACCAACTTTACTAGAAGCTTACGGCGGAAGGATTATTAATATTCATCCATCACTATTACCGAGTTTTCCAGGGAAAGATGCTGTTGGTCAAGCGTTAGAAGCAGGTGTGAAAGTAACTGGAGTAACGATTCATTATGTCGACGCAGGTATGGATACAGGGCCAATTATTGCACAAGAAGCAGTAGTTGTTTCTGAAGGGGATACGAGAGAAAGCTTACAAAAGAAAATTCAACAAGTTGAACATAAATTATACGTAAATACAGTGAATCAAATTGTTCAATCTACGAAAGAACCAACTGTTAACTAACATACAACCAGGGGTGAAGGGTAAATGAAAAAGCGTGCATTAGTAAGTGTTTCAGATAAAACAGGAGTAGTAGAATTTGTTAAAGGTTTACTAGAACAAGGGATCGAAGTTATATCAACAGGCGGTACAAAAAAATTACTAGAAGAAAACGGCTTACAAGTAATCGGTATTTCTGAAGTAACTGGTTTCCCAGAAATTATGGATGGTCGTGTGAAAACATTACATCCAAATATTCATGGTGGTCTATTAGCAGTTCGCGATAATGAAACGCATGTAGCACAAATGAATGAGTTAGGTATAGAGCCAATTGATTTTGTTGTCGTTAACTTATACCCATTCAAAGAAACAATCGCTAAGCCTGATGTAACATTTGCTGATGCAATTGAAAATATTGATATTGGTGGCCCAACAATGATTCGCTCTGCTGCGAAAAATCACAAATTTGTATCGGTAATTGTAGATCCAGTAGATTACGATGTTGTATTAGCAGAACTGAAAGAGAACGGTGAAGTAAAAGAAGAAACGAAACGTAAATTAGCAGCGAAAGTATTCCGCCATACAGCAGCATATGATGCGTTAATCTCTAACTACTTAACAGAGCAAATGGGTGAAGAAAGCCCAGAAACATTAACTGTGACATTTGAGAAAAAGCAAGACTTACGTTATGGCGAGAACCCACATCAAAAGGCAACTTTCTATAAAGCGCCATTCGCAGCAACTTCTTCTGTTGCATACGCAGAACAATTACACGGTAAAGAATTATCATATAACAATATTAATGATGCAGACGCAGCACTTAGCATCGTAAAAGAATTTACAGAACCAGCAGTAGTAGCAGTAAAACATATGAATCCATGTGGTGTTGGAGTAGGAACTGATATTCATGAAGCATACACACGTGCTTATGAAGCGGATCCAGTATCAATCTTTGGAGGGATTATTGCAGCGAATCGTGAGATTGACAAATCTACAGCTGAAAAGTTACATGAAATTTTCTTAGAAATTATTATTGCACCTTCTTTCTCAAAAGAAGCTTTAGAAGTGTTGCAAAGTAAGAAAAACTTACGTTTATTAACTGTAAATATTGAAAAATCGACAAGTGCGAGCAAAAAACTAACTTCTGTACAAGGTGGCCTTCTCGTTCAAGAGGAAGATACGTTATCATTAGATGAAAGTACAATTTCAATTCCAACAAAACGTGAACCTTCAGAGCAAGAATGGAAAGATTTAAAACTAGCTTGGAAAGTTGTAAAACATGTGAAGTCAAATGCAATTGTTTTAGCGAAAGATGATATGACAATTGGTATCGGTGCGGGACAGATGAACCGTGTAGGTTCTGCAAAAATCGCAATTACACAAGCTGGTGAAAAAGCACAAGGTAGCGCGCTTGCATCTGATGCTTTCTTCCCAATGCCAGATACATTAGAAGAAGCAGCAAAAGCAGGAATTACAGCAATCATTCAACCAGGCGGATCAATCCGTGATGAAGATTCTATTAAAGTGGCGGATACGTATGGGATTGCGATGGTGTTCACTGGCGTACGTCATTTCAAACACTAATAGAGGATGTTTAAAAAGTCCAGTCAAGATAACCTTTGATTGATATGAAAAAACAAACTAGGAGCATAGCTTCTAGTTTGTACTTATTTAAATATTGGGGGATGAAATATGAACGTTTTGGTAATTGGCCGCGGTGGGCGTGAGCATGCTTTAGCTTGGAAGTTTGCACAATCTACAAAAGTGAAAAAGGTGTATGTAGCACCGGGCAATGAAGGTATGCGCGATATTGCAACACCAGTTGATATTGATGAAAATGATTTTGATGCATTAGTTTTATTTGCTAAAGAGAATAGGGTTGAATTAACTTTCGTTGGACCAGAAATTCCGCTTATGAATGGAATTGTTGATCGTTTTACAGAAGAGGGACTTCGCGTATTTGGTCCGAATAAAGCGGCTGCTGTTATTGAAGGTAGTAAAGCTTTTACGAAAGAATTGATGAAAAAATATAATATTCCAACTGCGGCATATGAAACTTTTACAGATTATGAAGAAGCAGTACAGTACATTCAAAAAGTTGGTGCACCAATTGTTATTAAGGCAGATGGATTAGCTGCTGGTAAAGGTGTAACAGTAGCGATGACGCTTGAAGAAGCATTACAGGCTGTGAAAGAAATGCTACAAGATGTAAAGTTCGGTGAAGCGAGTAAGAAGGTCGTTATTGAAGAGTTTTTAGATGGACAAGAATTTTCATTAATGGCATTTGTAAATGGAACAACTGTGCATCCGATGGTAATTGCTCAAGATCATAAACGAGCTTTTGATGGAGATAAAGGTCCAAATACAGGT
Source organism: Bacillus cereus group sp. MYBK245-2 (assembly GCF_051916145.1). Classification (NCBI taxonomy): domain Bacteria; kingdom Bacillati; phylum Bacillota; class Bacilli; order Caryophanales; family Bacillaceae; genus Bacillus; species Bacillus cereus group sp. MYBK245-2. Next base: position 13,051 of record NZ_JBQAGB010000027.1, read on the forward strand.
GGAATGGGTGCATATTCTCCAGTACCACAAATTTCGGAATCAGCAGTTCAAGAGGCGATAAAAAACGTATTGCATCCAACTGCTAAAGCGATGATTGCAGAAAATCGATCGTTTACAGGTATTTTATATGCGGGACTTATTTTAACAAATGATGGTCCAAAGGTAATTGAGTTTAATGCTCGCTTTGGTGATCCTGAAACGGAAGTTGTATTACCACGCCTAGAAAATGATTTAGTTGATGTATGTAACGCTGTATTAGATGAGAGTGAACTAACGTTACAATGGTCAGAAGAAGCAGTTATTGGCGTTGTACTTGCTTCGAAAGGATATCCAGAAGTATATAAAAAAGGTGATATTATTAACGGGTTAGATGCATTGCAAGATGTAATTGTGTTTCATTCAGGTACAGCGATGAAACATGGTGATTTTGTAACAAACGGTGGTCGTGTACTATTTGTTGCTTGTAAGGCGAATAGTTTACAAGAAGCGAAAGATAAGGTGTATAAAGAAATTGGTAAAATTGAGAGTGATGCTCTATTTTACCGAAGTGATATAGGATATCGTGCAATTGGGCATGAGATGATGAGAAGCTAATATGTAAAAAATCTCGCTGAGAAATCAGCGAGATTTTTTATGCATCTTTATCTTTTTTCAATTTCCCTTTTTGCTTTGCCATTTCTCGAAGTAAATACTCGATGTGTGCATTGACGCTACGAAACTCATCATTCGCCCATTTTTCGATGACTGCGTGTAATTCAGGATCAATACGTAATGGAAAGCTTTTCTTTTTAGCCATAGTGATTTACAGCCTTTTAGTATAGGCTTCCTGTATTAATAACTGGTTGCGCACCTTTATCTGAAACGATGGCAACTAATAAGTTGTTCACCATATTCGCTTTACGCTCGTCATCTAATTCAAGTACGCCTTCTTCATCTAACATATGGATTGAATCTTTTGCCATCTTCACAGCACCTTCAACAATCTCTTTTCTAGCAGCTAATACTGCTTTTGCTTGTTGGCGTTGTAGCATTGCATGGGCAATTTCTGTTGCATAAGCTAAATGTGTTAAACGAGTTTCTAACACTTCTACGCCAGCAATTTCAAGGCGTGCTTCTAATTCACGTTTTAATTCTTCAGAGATTTCTTCAGTATTTCCACGTAACGTAATGCAAGTTTCATCTTGGAAATTATCATAAGGATATTTCGTTGCAACGTGGCGGATTGCCGTTTCGCTTTGAATTTCTACAAATCGATCATAATGTTCAACGCCGAACATCGCTTTTGCAGAATCAACAACTTTATAGACGATAACAGCTGCAATTTCAATTGGATTTCCGTCAACATCATTTACTTTTAATTTCTTACTATTAAAGTTCTCAACACGTAATGATACAGTTTGACGGAACGCGAACGGAATCGTTAAAAATAAACCGTTTTGACGAATTGTTCCTAAATAATTACCGAAAAACGTAATGACTTTTGCTTGATTTGGTTGAACAATACCAATACCTGTAGCAAGAACTGCAGCTAAAATAATAGTTAATGCTGCTCCTATGAAAATTTCTTGCATGAGGAAAAATACACCGATAGCGGCTAAAATCAAAATTCCAATAATCCCAAGAAAACCATTAACATAAAACACTTGTTTTTCTTTCATATGATCGCCTCCTGATATAAAAATGATATCACTTTTATATCATTTTAAGCAAGAGGTGTACACCTAATTTTCTGAATTTTATTGATTATGTATATTTTAATGTCTGAAATAAGAATGTATGTTCTATTTTTGTGGTAAAATAAAGAAGACTTAACCGCCCACTGCAGCAGCTAAGTCCCTTTGAGAGCATCTTGCATCGTGACAAATGATTCAAAGCGGTTTTGCCAGGATTATATCTTCAATCGCTGACTCAATCTCTTTGTCAGAAGCGTCATAACTTCCATTTGACTGTGGTTTGTCGTGCTTGGAAGTTTGATTCGCTTCTTCTTTAGTATGTCCCTTCTCAGCAAAATTCATGCTAGGCATTTTAAATGCCCCCATGTTCATGTATTTTCCGAATTTCCACATTTCAACAATAGGGCAGAAACGAACAATTCCCTCTGCAACTTTCATTGCACCAATCCATAGCAAAATGTTAGACCAAGTGCACCAAGGTTTGCGCACGAGTTTCGTTGCACTACAACCGAAGAGGACGAGTCCGAGTGTAATTCGAATTAGGGCATTTATTGTACCGATATTTTGCTTCATTAGAAAAACACTCCTTTTATGAAAGTTGAAATAGATAATACTATTTCTTTTATTAGTATCCCTTTTGATTTTTCGGATATGTAATCCAACATTTGACGTGGAAAAAGATGTTGGATTGTGCGTGTGTGTAAGTAGCTTTTTTTGTTATAATGAAAGAATGCATAAAAGGAAGTTCAAAATTAAATCCTCTCGTTTAAAAAATGTGGAAGAGGGGATTCCAAACTTAATTCTCCGCTTTAAACAAATATTTAAGGTGAACTTAAAAAATCCTAATGAAAATAAACTGTTATTTTAAACAGAAATATATACAACTTGAGAAAAGAAAGGGTGTTTTCATGTACGATATTTCCGGATGGAAACATGTATTTAAGCTTGATCCGAATAAGGAATTAAGTGACGAACATTTAGAAATGATTTGTGAGTCTGGAACAGATGCTGTTATTGTAGGCGGAAGTGATGGGGTGACAATTGATAATGTACTACACATGCTAGTTAGCATTCGTAGATATGCAGTTCCTTGTGTGTTAGAGGTTTCTGATGTGGAAGCAATTACACCAGGATTCGATTTTTATTATATCCCAAGCGTTTTAAATAGCCGAAAGGTGGAATGGGTAACAGGCGTTCATCATGAAGCTTTGAAAGAATTTGGGGATATTATGGATTGGGACGAAATTTTTATGGAAGGATATTGTGTTTTAAATCCTGAAGCGAAAGTAGCCCAGCTTACAGATGCAAAGTGTGATGTAACAGAAGATGATGTGATTGCATACGCGCGTTTAGCAGACAAGCTATTACGTTTACCGATATTTTATTTAGAATATAGCGGTACGTATGGAGATGTTGAACTTGTTAAAAATGTAAAAGCACAATTGAAACAAGCTAAGTTATATTATGGCGGTGGTATTTCTAATGCTGAACAGGCGAAGGAAATGGCGCAGCATGCTGATACAGTAGTTGTTGGAAATATTATTTATGATGATATAAAAGCAGCGTTAAAAACGGTTAAAGCAGTAAAAGGAGAGTAGGTGCAGGCGTATATGAGTATGACAGATAGATTATTAAATGGTTTAAATCCGCAGCAACAAAAAGCAGTACAAACAACGAACGGACCACTTCTATTAATGGCAGGCGCAGGTAGTGGTAAAACACGTGTGTTAACACATCGTATTGCGTATTTACTTGGTGAAAAAGGAGTAGCGCCATGGAATGTACTAGCTATTACCTTTACAAATAAAGCGGCTCGTGAAATGCGCGAGCGTATTGATACACTTGTCGGACCAGAAGCTGAAGATATTTGGATTTCTACGTTCCACTCTATGTGTGTACGTATTTTACGACGTGATATCGATCGCATTGGTATTAATCGTAACTTTACAATTTTAGATTCAGGTGATCAGTTAACTGTAGTTAAAAAAATTATGAAAGAGCGCAATATTGATCCGAAGAAATTTGAGCCGCGCTCTATTTTAGCTGGTATTAGTAATGCGAAAAATGAATTGTTATCTGCGGATAAATATGCGAAGAAAATTACAATTGCTGATCCATATGAAAAATTAACGAGCGATGTATATACAGAATATCAAAAACGTCTTTTGAAAAATAACTCACTAGACTTTGATGATTTAATTATGACGACGATTCAACTATTTGAACGTGTTCCAGAAGTACTAGAGTTTTATCAGCGTAAATTTCAGTATATTCACGTGGATGAGTATCAAGATACGAACAAAGCGCAATACCTTCTTGTTAAACATTTGGCAGCACGTTTTAAAAATTTATGTGTTGTAGGTGACTCAGATCAGTCAATTTATCGCTGGCGTGGTGCGGACATTTCTAACATTTTGTCATTCGAAAAAGACTATGAGAATGCGCAAGTTATTCTGTTAGAACAAAATTATCGTTCGTCACAAAATATTTTAAATGCAGCGAATGCTGTTATTGAAAGAAATACGAATCGTAAACCGAAGAAATTATGGACAGATAATGAAGTTGGAAGCAAAATCTCTTACTATCGTGCTGCAACGGAAAAGGACGAAGCATACTTTGTTGCGAAAAAAATTCGCGACGATATTCAAATGGGAAAACGAAAATATACTGATTTTGCGGTGTTATATCGTACAAATGCGCAGTCTCGTATGGTCGAGGAGATTTTCCTGAAATCTAATATTCCTTACAAAATTGTCGGCGGTACGAAGTTCTACGACCGTAAAGAGATTAAAGACATTTTGGCGTATTTACGCTTAATTGGGAATCCAGATGATGAGATTAGTTTCGCACGTATTATTAACGTGCCAAAGCGCGGAATTGGTGCGACTTCTATCGATAAAATTATTAATTACGGTGTACAAAATGGAATTTCATTAACAGCTGTATTCGATGAGATTGAGCATGTTGGAGTAAGTGCAAAGGTTACAAAGGCAGTAAAAGAATTCGCAGGTTTATTACACAACTGGGTAAATATGCAAGAGTATTTATCTGTTACAGAATTGGTAGAAGAAGTTATTGAAAAAACCGGCTATCGCGACATGTTGAAAAACGAGCGTACGTTAGAAGCGGAAGGTCGTCTAGAGAACTTAGATGAGTTTTTATCTGTTACGCAAACATTTGAATCTCAAAGCGAAGATAAGAGCCTTGTTGCATTCTTAACAGACTTAGCACTTGTTGCAGATATTGATCGTGTAGATGAAGACCCGACTGCTGGTGAGGAAGTTATTTTAATGACGATGCACTCAGCGAAAGGATTAGAATTCCCAGTTGTCTTTATTGTTGGTTTAGAGGAAGGAATATTCCCGCATACTCGTTCCCTAATGGAAGAAGATGAAATGCAAGAAGAGCGTCGTCTTGCTTATGTAGGTATTACTCGTGCAGAAGAAGAGTTGTATTTATCAAATGCACAAATGCGTACTTTATTTGGTAGAACAAGTATGAATGCCGCATCCCGATTCATTACAGAAATCCCGACAGAACTAGTAGAATCATTAAATGAAACAGCGCCGAAGCGTGAAACTTCGTTTGGTGCAAAAGGAAGAACGGCAAGTAGCAGTAAAATGACAACTACAACACGTTCTCGCTCAGCTTTCGCGCGTCCTGCAGCTAAGACGACAGGCGGCGAACAAATCGGCTGGGCAGTAGGCGATAAAGCTTCCCACCAAAAATGGGGAATCGGTACAGTCGTAAGTGTAAAAGGTGAAGGTGATGCAAAAGAATTAGATATTGCGTTCCCAAGCCCAATTGGTGTTAAACGTTTGTTAGCAAAATTTGCACCTGTGACGAAACAATAGGAAAGGAATGAGGATATGTCAAAAGAGATAGCAAAAAAACGTATAGAAGAACTACGTGATTTGTTAAATACATTTAACTATCAATATCACGTATTAGACAATCCTTCTGTTTCTGATGCGGAGTATGACCGTAATATGCAGGAGCTTATAAAATTAGAAGCAGAGAACCCAGAGTTTATGAGTGAAGATTCTCCCTCCGTTCGCGTTGGGGGAACGGTTCTTGATATATTTGAAAAAGTAACACACAAGTCACCGATGTTAAGTTTAGGAAATGCATTTAACGAAGGAGATTTACGTGATTTTGACCGACGAGTACGTCAAGGAATTGATGATGCGAATGTAAGATATATATGCGAATTAAAAATTGACGGACTTGCTGTTTCACTTCATTATGAAAAAGGACGCTTCATTCAAGGGGCAACACGTGGTGATGGTGTAACAGGTGAAGATATTACTCAAAATTTAAAAACGATTAAAGCAATCCCGCTTCGTTTAAATGAAGAAGTAACGTTAGAAGCACGAGGCGAAGCTTATATGCCGAAGCGTTCATTCGTTAAGTTAAATGAAGAAAAAGAGCAAAATGGTGAAGATGTATTTGCAAATCCGCGTAATGCGGCAGCAGGTTCAATCCGCCAACTTGATCCGAAAATTGCAGCGAAGCGTAACTTATCTATGTTTGTATACGGTCTTGCGAATGTAGAAGAAAAAACAATCCTATCACATAGTGAATCGCTTGATTTCTTAGGTGAACTTGGATTCAAAACAAATCCAAATCGACGCACATGTGAAACAATTGAAGAAGTTATAGCTTATGTAGAAGAATGGCAAGAAAAACGTCCGCATCTTGATTATGAGATTGATGGGATCGTTATAAAAGTAGATGATGTTGCTCTTCAAGAAAGTCTAGGCACTACAGCAAAGAGTCCAAGATGGGCAATTGCTTATAAATTCCCAGCTGAAGAAGTTGTAACAAGATTAACAGGGATTGAATTAAGTGTTGGTCGTACAGGGGTTGTAACACCGACTGCAGAGCTAGAGCCAGTGCGAGTGGCTGGTACGATCGTTCGTCGTGCTTCTTTACATAACGAAGATTTAATTCGTGAAAAAGATATTCGAATTGGTGACTACGTTGTTGTGAAGAAGGCTGGAGATATTATTCCTGAAGTTGTGAATGTTATTTTCGATAAGCGTACTGGTGAGGAAGAAGAATATCATATGCCAACGCATTGCCCAGCATGTGAGAGTGAACTAGTTCGTTTAGAAGAAGAGGTAGCACTTCGTTGTATAAATCCAACTTGTCCTGCTCAAATTCGAGAAGGGTTAATCCATTTCGTTTCAAGAAATGCAATGAATATTGATGGACTTGGAGAACGTGTCATTACACAACTCTTTGAGGCAGATTATATTCGTACATTTGCTGATTTATATTCGTTGACGAAAGAGCAATTATTACAGCTAGAACGATTTGGAGAAAAATCAGCAACGAATTTAGTACAAGCAATTGAGAATTCTAAAGAAAACTCATTAGAGCGATTATTATTCGGTCTAGGTATTCGCCATGTCGGAGCGAAAGCAGCACGTACATTTGCAGAGCATTTCGAAACGATGGATGCGCTTGTGAAGGCAACGGAAGAAGAACTAAAAGCAATTAATGAAATTGGTGAAAAAATGGCTCAATCCGTAGTAACGTATTTCGATAATGAAGACGTATTAGAGTTATTACAACAATTTAAAGAATACGGCGTGAACATGACATATAAAGGCATGAAAATTGCTGATTTACAAAACGTTGAGTCGTACTTCGCAGGAAAAACTGTCGTTTTAACAGGGAAATTAGAAGTTATGGGACGTAGTGAAGCGAAGAAGAAAATTGAGGCATTAGGTGGAAAAGTAACAGGAAGTGTTAGTAAAAGTACGGATTTAGTTGTTGCAGGTGAAGCGGCAGGTTCGAAATTAGCACAAGCGGAGAAACATAATGTTGAGGTTTGGAATGAAGAGAGGTTCTTACAAGAGCTAAATAAGTAAGAGGTGCAAACTTACCATGAAAAAAATAGCATTAGCGGTATTAAGCCTTGGCCTACTTGTAAGTGGGTGTAGTGCAGGTGCCGACAAAGATGAAAAAGTGGTTGAGAAATCGGAGAAAGCAAAAGAGCAAGCAATCGTCCCGAATTACTCTATTTCGGATGAATATTATAAGACGACTATTCCATTTGAGGGAGGAAACGCACGTGGCTTAGTTGTGCAAGGAGTAAGTAATCGTCTTGATATAGATGAATTTGAAACAGGATTAATGCGTATTGCGAAAGAATCATTTAGTACGAAAGATAATGTTTTAAAAGGCGGAAAGGCCCTAGATACTCAGCATATACAGATGCTTGTTAAAAGAAAACGTACAGATGCAGAACAAAAGAAACTAGAAGATACACTAAAAAAAGATGCGGTTAAATTCCCGAACATAGGGTTGAATCCTGCATTAGGTACAGGATCCGAATCATTAGAAGTGAAAAATAAAAAAAATCCAATATATATTTCAAATATTTTAGAGCATGATTATTATGTGAACAAAGGCGAAAAAAATGAGCGTAGCGGCATTGTAGTTGGATTAGCGATGAATTCGGTTCATTATTATGAGGAAGAGCATGGTTATCCGCGTGAGGCTGCAATTTCGAATGAAAAGATGTTAGCGGAAGGGAAAAAAATGGTGCCAGAAATCTTGAAAGTTATGCATCAACAAGATCCTGAGACAAAAAACCTTCCGATAACATTTGCGATTTATCGTCAGGCTCCAAAGTCTTCGCTTGTGCCAGGTAACTTTGTTTCTTATGCGAATGTTGAAAAAGGCAGTGAAACAGTTGAGGATTGGAAACAAATTAATGAGAAATATTATTTGTTCCCATCTGAACAAGCGAAAACAGATAATAAACGTGAAGATCTGGCGAGAGTATCAAACTTCAAGGCAAAATTAAGTGATTATTTCCAAGGCGACTATACAGCTGTTATCGGTACTGGTATGTATAGAGACGATGAATTAAGAGAAATAAAGCTCGATATTCCTGTCCAGTTTAATGGGAAAGCAGAAATAATTGGCTTTACACAATATGTAGCCGGGCTTGTTATGGAATACTTCCCGAATTATATGAAAGTACAAGTAACGATTAAATCTGTAGAGCGTCCAGAAGCGATTATTATACGTGAAGCGAAGCAAGATGAACCGTATGTGAAAATTTTAGATTAAATACAAGGGCTGTTCCTTTATGGAACGGCTTTTTTTCTTGGGTAATTTTGTTATAATTTAAAATGTTGTAAATAATGGGGTAAGGGGTAAAGCGCATGGACGAATTAAGTTTTCAAGTCATTATTTTATTAATTGCATTCGGTTTTTTAGCAGCTTTTATTGATTCAGTTGTTGGTGGTGGAGGATTAATTTCGCTTCCGGCACTTATGTTTGTTGGTTTACCACCAGCTTCGGCAATTGCAACGAATAAATTAGCTGCAACGATGGGGACGTTTACGAGTGCGATTTACTTTATTCGATCGGGAAAGGTTGATTTTAAAATTGTAGGAAAGTTAATCCCGTTAACTATTATAGGGGCAGTCGCAGGTGCTTTAGTAGTAAAGTTTATTCCGCCGGATATTTTACGTCCGTTAGTGCTTGTGATGTTGGTGTTTATTGCCATTTATATTATTGCGAAAAAGGATTGGGGAAGTGTATCTACCTATAAGAAGATGACGAAAAGAAAAACATTAATATTTTTCTTTGTTATTTTAATGATAGGGTTTTACGATGGGTTTTTTGGACCAGGGACAGGATCCTTCTTAATTTTTGCATTTTTATTAATTGGTTTGGATTTTATTCAAGCAGCAGCATCTGGAAAACTTTTGAACTTTGTTAGTAATATCGTATCGTTAATCACTTTTTTATTTTTAGACGTAATTCATTTTGAATACGGTATTATTATGGGATTATCGATGATTTTGGGCGCTTATTTTGGATCGAAATTTGCAGTTCAAAAAGGTGTTGGATATGTAAGAACTTTATTCTTGTTAGTAACTATTTTATTGATTAGCAAAAACGTTTTGGAATATACTCATATTTTGTAGAGTTATACATTTGTATAACTCTATTTTTTTATTATATTTTAAAAATTAATTAATTTTTAAAATATAAGTCTAGGAATATTTGAATAAATCTAAATTATCGTGTAGAATAATGTTGTAAAATGTAAACGTTTTTCTAAGGGGAGGCTAAAAATAATGGTAGTAGCATACAAACATGAGCCATTTACAGATTTTTCAGTAGAGGCTAACAAATTAGCGTTTGAAGAAGGTTTAAAGAAAGTAGAATCTTATCTTGGACAAGACTATCCATTAATTATTGGGGGAGAAAAAATCACTACAGAAGACAAAATTGTTTCTGTAAACCCTGCAAATAAAGAGGAACTTGTTGGTCGCGTTTCAAAAGCAAGCCGTGAGTTAGCTGAAAAAGCAATGCAAGTAGCGGATGAAACATTCCAAACTTGGAGAAAGTCAAAACCAGAAATGCGTGCAGACATTTTATTCCGTGCTGCAGCGATCGTTCGTCGTAGAAAACATGAATTCTCTGCTATTCTTGTAAAAGAAGCAGGTAAACCATGGAATGAGGCAGATGCTGATACAGCAGAAGCAATCGACTTTATGGAATATTATGGTCGTCAAATGTTGAAATTAAAAGACGGAATTCCAGTAGAAAGCCGTCCAATTGAATATAATCGTTTCTCTTACATTCCATTAGGAGTAGGTGTTATCATTTCTCCTTGGAACTTCCCATTCGCAATTATGGCAGGTATGACAACAGCTGCTTTAGTTTCTGGTAATACAGTATTACTAAAACCAGCTAGTACAACTCCTGTAGTAGCAGCGAAATTCATGGAAGTATTAGAAGAAGCTGGCTTACCAGCTGGCGTAGTAAACTTCGTACCAGGTAGTGGTTCTGAAGTTGGTGATTACTTAGTAGATCACCCTCGTACACGTTTCATTAGCTTCACTGGATCTCGTGATGTAGGTATCCGTATTTATGAGCGTGCAGCGAAAGTAAACCCAGGCCAAATTTGGTTAAAACGCGTTATCGCTGAAATGGGTGGTAAAGATACAATCGTTGTTGATAAAGAAGCAGATCTTGAATTAGCAGCTAAATCTATCGTTGCATCAGCATTCGGATTCTCAGGACAAAAATGTTCTGCATGTTCTCGTGCAGTAATCCACGAAGATGTATACGATCACGTATTAAATCGTGCTGTTGAATTAACGAAAGAATTAACAGTTGCTAACCCAGCTGTATTAGGTACAAACATGGGTCCTGTTAATGACCAAGCTGCATTCGATAAAGTAATGAGCTATGTTGCAATTGGTAAAGAAGAAGGTAGAATCTTAGCAGGTGGCGAAGGAGACGATTCTAAAGGCTGGTTCATCCAACCAACAATCGTTGCTGACGTTGCAGAAGATGCTCGCCTAATGAAAGAAGAAATCTTCGGACCAGTAGTAGCATTCTGTAAAGCAAAAGACTTTGACCATGCACTTGCGATTGCAAACAATACAGAATACGGTTTAACAGGAGCAGTTATCTCTAACAACCGTGATCATATTGAAAAAGCGCGTGAAGACTTCCACGTAGGTAACTTATACTTCAACCGTGGATGTACTGGTGCAATCGTAGGATACCAACCATTTGGTGGCTTTAACATGTCTGGTACAGATTCTAAAGCTGGTGGCCCTGACTACTTAGCACTTCACATGCAAGCAAAAACTACTTCTGAAACTTTATAAGAAATAGTAGAAGAGATCTTCGCAGTCTGCGAAGATCTCTTTTTTCTGCTTATATGTGGATTAAGATACATATAAGCAGAAAAAATAATATAAGGTTTACTTCAGTAAAATAAGGTATATTATATTGGTTGAATAAATTCTCTTTCAAGAAAAGAAAAGTAGGTGAACAAAATGGGAAAATATCAATTGGATTATAAAGGTCAGGTAGCTGTCGCAAAGTTTCATGAAAAACAGACGCCTGTCAAATTTGATAAAAAGCAGCAAATTGAAAAATTGCATGCGGAGTATTTGAAAAAGAAACAAAAACAAACAGATAAATAGTAGGAGAAACTAGTTAATTTGAATAAAAAACACTTACCATATATTACTATCTGGTAAGTGGAACTAGCTAAACCCTATTCATATCAGGATAAACATGTAAATAGAAACAAAACAATGAGAAAAGTTGACTTATTAGTCACATTTTTTTGTATTCATTTTAAGGATTTCCTGTATAATACAATTTGAAAGAAAATCTATGGTTTGACAAGAAACACTCTTTTCGGTTTTGCTCACTGAAGAGAGTGTTTTTTTGTAGCTAAAAACTCCTCTGTACTCATTACATTTGCATAGACACCATTTAAACTAGCTAAAATTGTGTTATGAATATAAACGGCTGGTATAGTAGCATTCTTAAAAGAAAGGTCTTTTGTAGCACAAGCATCATGTATAACAGTACATTGCAAGCCGAAATCAAAGGCAGCCCTTACAGTAGCATCAATACACATATGAGTCATCATCCCGCATATGACAACGTGTTCAATAGCTAAACGTTGTAATTGCTTTAGAAGATCAGTTTCGCGAAAACTATTTGGATAATGCTTGAGTATAACCGTTTCTTCTCTAAGTGGGCGTACACTTTCATGAATATGTACACCTTCTGTATTGGGGAGGAAAAAAGTAGCGTCCTCTTTTATTGCTACATGTTGGATATGAAAAATAGGTTCGTTTTTCTTTCTAAAGAGCTGTAGTAGCCGACGGGCATATGCGCTTGCTTCGACTGGATTACGTAATTCCATTTTGCCGTGTGGAAAATAATCATTTTGAATATCAATGAGTAAAAGAGCTGTTTTCATATATTTATCTTCCTCCGATTTCATATTCAAATAATGGTATTCAATTAGTAGAGAAGATTATCCTTTTAAAAAATATGCAAGAGGAGAATTTTACATAACTTTAAAGATTACTATTTTTTCTTGAATTTTTCATCTGAAAATTTTAATAAAGAAATAATTAATATTTTTCTAAAAAATGTATTGACTCTTATTATTCTGAGTTCTATAATGAGAATTAATTAAACGACAATTAAATCGATACATTCTTATCCAGAGAGGTGGAGGGACTGGCCCTACGATACCTCAGCAACGGGTTTTTTTAATACCGTGCTAACTCCAGCAAGCCTATGAAAGGCTTGGAAGATGAGAAGATGTGAACGAGTACATATAAGTGCTCTCCTTCTTATCTTTATGGTTGATAAGAAGGAGAGCACTTTTTATTTTACCTCGAGAGCTCTGCTTCAAGTTTTCACAGCATATAGGAGGGGAAAAAATGATTTCTTTTAACAATGTAAGTAAAGTATATGAAACAGGTGGGCAATCTGTTCATGCGGTGGAGGATGTAACATTATCAGTTGAGAAAGGCGAAATTTTTGGCATTATCGGTTTTAGTGGCGCTGGAAAGAGTACGTTATTACGCCTAGTAAACATGTTAGAGAGACCAACGGCAGGAACGATTTCAATAGATGATAAAGAGATTACATCATTATCGACGAAAGAATTACGGAAGCTAAGACAAAGAATCGGGATGATTTTTCAAAGTTTTAATTTATTTAATTCAAGAACAGTATTTGGGAATATTGCTTATCCATTAAAGTTAGCGAAAGTACCAAAGAATGAGATAAAAGAAAGAGTAAATGAATTGCTGAAGTTTGTAGGGTTAGAAGATAAAGCAAACAATTACCCAGAGCAGCTATCAGGTGGACAAAAGCAGCGTGTTGGTATTGCTAGAGCGCTCGCAACATCACCAGATATTCTTATATGTGACGAAGCAACATCAGCTTTAGATCCAGAAACAACGACAGAAATTTTGAACTTATTAAAGAAAGTAAATCGAGAATACAACTTAACAATTCTTCTTATTACACATGAAATGCATGTTGTGAAAGAAATTTGTCACCGTGTAGCTGTAATGGAGAAAGGAAAAGTTATTGAAGAAGGAAAACTGTTTGATGTTTTCACACAACCAAAAACAAAGACGACTCAAAACTTTGTACGTTCTGTTATTAATGATCATTTACCGGAAAGTGTTTTAGCAAAAATTCAAAATGGTGGTCAGATTTATCGTCTAACATTTACTGGCGAGGAGACAGGACAGCCAGTACTATCATATATCGCAAAAAACTATAATGTCGATGTAAATGTACTGTACGGAAATATTATTGAACTTCAAAATGTGCTATTTGGAAATCTTCTTGTAGAATTGCAAGGTGAACAGAGGGAAATTCAAAAAGCATTACAACATCTAAGACTGCAAGTGCAGCTGAAGGAGGTAGAAGCTCATGCGAGTTGATTGGAGTATATTTTGGCCGCGCATAGTAGATGCGACGGGGGATACTCTCTTAATGGTAATTGTAACCCTTATATTTGCTACAATTCTTGGTATACCTCTAGGTTTACTTCTATATGTAACGAGAAAAGGAAACTTTTTAGAAAATAAATGGGTCTTTTCTATTCTTAATATTATCATTAATACAATTCGTCCGATTCCATTCATCATCTTCTTAGTAGCTTTAAGCCCGCTAACAAGAAGTGTTATCGGAACGACAATTGGAACGGCGGCAGCAATTTTCCCAATGACGTTAGTTGCATCAATCGGTATTGCTAGAATGGTTGAAACAAATCTTGTTTCTGTTCCGAAAGGGGTAATCGAAGCAGCTCAAGCGATGGGTGCTTCACCAATTAGAATTGTTTTTGAAATCCTTGTACCAGAAGCGTTAGCGCCATTAATTTTAGGTGTTACATTTATGACAGTTGGTTTAATTGAATTTTCTGCAGTGGCTGGGCTTGTCGGTGGTGGCGGTCTTGGTGACTTAGCAATGACATATGGTTATCAACGTTTTGATACATCAGTTATGTTCGTAACGGTCGTTTTACTTATTATTCTCGTACAGTTAGCTCAAAATTTAGGAAACTACTTTGCGAAAGTCTTTTTACGCAGATCATAAAAAGAAAGAGGGGAAAGAAAATGAAGAAAATTTTAGCATTTGCATTATCAGCGATTGTAGGGGTTTCAGCGTTAAGCGGTTGCTCAAGTGGAGACACGGGGGCAGGGGCGAAAGAAAAAGTAGTTCGTGTCGGTGTAACTGGAACGGATGGAGACGCTTGGGAAATTTTGAAGAGGAAAGCTGAAAAAGAAGGAATTAAAGTTAAACTGGTTGAGTTCTCTGATTACACGACGCCAAATAAAGCGTTAGCTGATGGAGATATTGAGCTAAACTCATTCCAGCATATTGCTTTCTTAGAGCAATTTAAAAAGGAGCATAAATTAGATATTACAGCTGTTGGTACAACGCAAATTGCACCAATGGGTTTATACTCTGAAAAACATAAGAAAGCAAATGAAATTCCAGATGGTTCTGAAATTGCGATTCCCAATGATCCAACGAACCAAGCACGTGCATTAAAACTTCTTGATGCAGCTGGGTTATTAAAGCTTAAGAAAGACTTTGGCTTATTTGGAGATCCAAGCGGCATTGCTGAAAATCCGAAGAAATTAAAAATTACACCGGTTATCGCACAGCAAACACCTCGTGTATTAAAAGATGTTGCAGCTTCAGTTATTAATAACGGTGTTGCTGGTCAAGCTGGATTAGATCCAGCTAAGGATCCAATTTTCTTAGAAGATCCAAAGAATGAAAATGCGAAGCCATATATTAATATTTTCGCAGCTCGTACGAAAGATAAAGATGATCCAACACTGAAAAAAGTAATTGAACTATATCATTCAAAAGAAGTAACAGAGGCAATTAAGAAAGAAACAAATGATGGTTCCATTTCAGTAGATCTTTCACTTGATGAGCTTGAAAAGATCGTAAAATAATGATTGGGTTTAATGGACTAACAGAAGGAACCCCTCCGCTGTTAGTTCGTTCAACATATAATCTACTTAACAAACAAAACAAACCCTAATTCTGTACCTTCCAATTCTGTATAACATAGAATCCAATGTTTGTTAAGTAGAGTAATGGACCAGGAGTTTTCCTGGTCTTTTTTTATTACTGAAAGCAACTAGCAAGTAGTAAGGTAATCCAAATTATAATGGGGTAAGAAAATAAGCTGAACACGAGTGTAATTACGAATTGCTTTTTTTGAATTAAGTGTTTTTGGGATGAAAAAAAGAAAATAGAAAAGATAACAATGAAAACAGCTGATATTACGCCCGGATTATAGGAGCGGTAAATAAAAAACAAAATAATATGTTGAACAGAGTTGAAGAAGATAGCTCCTTGTATAAAAATAATCCAGTATATAGAAGACAAGAAGTTTAGTTGATATAGAAAGACGATAAGTAAGACAAAGAGAGTTAATACAGAAATTGCAATGAAAAATTGTTGGCTAGTTATAAAAGTAATTGAAAATTGATTAGCAAGATATTGTGGCATTTGGAAAGATTCTTCAAGGTTATGAATGAGAAATAACAAGGGAATCATCCAAAGCATAATAGTGGAATGTTTTTTAAACAACTTACATCGCTCCAATATAGAGATAGAAAGCCTAAAAAGGCCCTCTATCCAGAGAGATTCATTCGATTATAATATTTTTAAAATTATTTTTATGATGCCCTTGTTCTTTCGGATAAGCAGCTAGCTCCTCTTGCAAAATATTTAGTATTTGCTGAGCTTGTTGCTGGATTGGAGTAGGTAGCTCTTCTAATATATGCATCCCGATTTTTATTTTTGTACGAATTACCTTCCTTATTAATTCCTCATGCATGCACGACACCTCCAAAACGAATGTTTAGTACATCGTCTTCAAATTTTGCTCCTTGAATAGAAAGGTGTGTTAACGTTTTGGGTAATGTGATGTTTCGTTTAACAGAACCAGCACGAATGATAAGCTCGTCACCTTTTTGATTTAATGCAAGTTCACTTTTGTTAGAGAAGGGAATGGACAGAACGAAAATATACTCATCGCCATCTTTTTTTACATATTGAGTGCGACCGTTAAATTTTACTTCAGTAGGACAATAATCTTCTTTAAATAAAGCATCTCCAACGCGTTCTAACATAGGTAAGCCAACAACTTCTTGTTCAAACATTGGAGCTTCGTAAATAGGAAGTGGATCAAAACTATTTTGAATTAATGTTTTATATTTCTTTTGAGTATCTTTCCAAGCTTGAAAATAAGGATCGATGACAGTGTTAGGGATGACGCGGTTAATCATAATCGCATCTACGTTATAATCGTATAAATTTAAATACGTAAAGCTACGCTGAGCCTCTTTAATGACCATTTTTTCGGGATTTACAACGATGCGGATACTTGTTACGTCTCGGTTTGATAAAATATCTCTCATTTCTCCAAGTTGTTCAAGTGTATTTGTTAATTCGTCCATAATATCATCGGTTGGAAGGGGGACACCAAGAAGTGGTTGAGCTACAGGGCGAACAACTTTTAAAACTTTTCTTTTAATAGGGAAGAGTTTTTCCATCCACCAGCCGAGCATGTCTGGAAAACTGAGCATTGCTAATGTTTCTCCTGTTGGAGCACAATCAATGATAATAACGTCATATGTGTTTTGTTTATAATAATCGAGTACGCGAAGTAAACTAATTAAATCTTCCATACCGGGAAACATCGTTAACTCTTCGGTTGTAATATCATCAGCTGCTTTGGAAGTGAAAAGTAGTGTAATATATTTCTGTAACTTTCCCCAGCCCTTTTCCATTTCATAAATTGTATTAATTTCTTGTGCCCATAGGTTTTCACGAATTTCTAATGGTTCAGAAGATAGTTTTATACCAAATGAATCTCCTAAACTATGAGCTGGGTCTGTGCTCATTACTAAAGTTTTTAATCCTTGTTTTGCGCTTTGAAGTGCAGTTGCCGCTGAAATGCTAGTTTTTCCTACGCCGCCTTTACCTGTATACAAAATAATTCTCATCATTCATATCCCCTTTGTTTCGAATATCGAATATTACGAGTGACGAAATAAATAATTGAATAAAAACCCAACTAGGGTTTTATTCAATCGGAATGTTTTTCATTTTAGGTGTAGAAACCTTTTCTTCTGTTTTTTGTTGTGACGTAGCAATGTAATTCATAATCTTTTGGAAGATTTGTAGTAAAAATGCTTTTTCTTCTTCCGATAATGCTTCGGTCACTAGGTTAAAATAATAGGCTGCATTTTGTTTTACTTCTTGAACGAGCATTACGCCGTTTTCTGTTAAACGAATTAATACAATGCGTCGGTCGTTTTCATCACGGTATCTTTCAATATATCCTTTTTTTACAAGGCGATTTACAACACCTGTCGTTGTACTCATCGGTATATCAAGAAGATCAGCGATTTTTGTCATTGTAATATCCGTATTTCGCTCCATCCAAAGTAAACAAAATACTTCAGTTTTAGAAAGTGTTAAATCTAAGCTTACCCATTCTTCAGGATAGAAAAGTTTCTTGGCGTTATCTAGCAGTAAGTCTAAAAAATGTTCGTATTGCAACAATTAATTCCACTCCCGTATATTTCGAGGTTCGTAATATTTATTTTTATTTTATGTGGAATTGAAATAAATGTCAATGTTTTTAACTGTTTTTTCAGATTAGAAAGAAAACTATCTTTAAAATAATATTTTTTTGTGATAGATTTATAAATAGTAAACTAGAATTTACATAAAAATCCATCATGGTAAATATACTTATCTATAATGGATGTACAGCTAACGAGGGGGAGAACGATGAGAAGACGTAATACGCAAGCGTTCACGTTTTTAGCATGGACTTCATTTGTTTGCGCGCTTTCAGGTATGCTAATTGGAATTTATACGCTAGATGAAACGCTTAGTGTAAAAGGATATTATTTACTTGGAACATTATTTTTAACGATGTCTTGTTTTGTATTACAAAAAACAATTCGTGATAATGAAGAAGATAACGAGAGATTTCCGAAAAATAAACCGTTAGATAAAGAGTAAATCGTAAAGAAAGGCGTTTGCCTTTCTTTTTTTATGTAAAAATGCTGTAAGTGCCGTGTGTTGACTTGCTTGAAGTACTGAAAATTTGGTATCATCAATAGTATTGTAGATTGAACGATATATTATGGAGGTGGCCTAGCCGTGTCAAGAATTTCCGTTGAGAATGTAAAGCACGTAGCACATTTAGCACGTCTTGCAATTACTGATCAAGAAGCAGAAAAATTTCAAAAACAACTAGATGCAATTGTTACATTTGCAGAACAGTTAAATGAATTAGATACAACAGATGTAAAACCAACAACTCATGTATTAACTATGAAAAATGTTATGCGTGAAGATGTACCAGAAAAAGGTTTACCAGTTGAAGAAGTATTAAAAAATGCACCGGATCACAAAGATAATCAAATCCGTGTTCCAGCAGTATTAGAATAGAGGAGGGGAATTTCGATGTCATTATTTGATCATTCAGTATCAGAGTTACATAAGAAATTAAACAACAAAGAAATTTCCGTTACGGATTTAGTAGAAGAATCTTACAAACGTATTGCGGATGTTGAAGATAACGTAAAAGCTTTTCTTACATTAGATGAAGAAAACGCACGCGCGAAAGCGAAAGAATTAGATGCGAAAATTGGTGCTGAAGATAATGGTTTATTATTCGGTATGCCAATCGGTGTTAAAGATAACATTGTAACTAACGGTCTTCGTACGACTTGTGCAAGCAAAATGTTAGCAAACTTCGATCCAATTTATGATGCGACAGTTGTGCAAAAGCTAAAAGCTGCTGACACAATTACAATCGGTAAATTAAATATGGACGAGTTCGCAATGGGCTCTTCAAATGAAAACTCAGGTTTCTACGCTACGAAAAATCCGTGGAACTTAGATTACGTTCCAGGCGGATCTAGTGGTGGTTCTGCAGCAGCTGTAGCAGCAGGAGAAGTATTATTCTCTCTAGGTTCTGATACGGGTGGTTCTATCCGTCAACCAGCTGCATATTGCGGCGTTGTAGGTTTAAAACCAACTTACGGACGTGTATCTCGTTACGGATTAGTAGCATTTGCATCTTCACTTGATCAAATCGGACCGATTACACGTACAGTAGAAGACAATGCATACTTATTACAAGCTATTTCAGGTCTTGACCGTATGGATGCAACTTCTGCTAACGTTGAAGTAGGAAACTACTTAGCTGGTTTAACAGGCGACGTTAAAGGTTTACGCATTGCTGTACCGAAAGAATACTTAGGAGAAGGTGTTGGCGAAGAAGCTCGTGAGTCAGTACTAGCTGCTTTAAAAGTATTAGAAGGTATGGGCGCAACTTGGGAGGAAGTATCTCTTCCACACTCTAAATACGCTCTAGCAACGTATTACTTATTATCTTCTTCTGAAGCATCAGCTAACCTTTCACGCTTTGATGGCGTACGTTATGGTGTTCGTTCTGATAATGTGAATAACTTAATGGATCTTTACAAAAACACACGTAGCGAAGGCTTCGGTGATGAAGTAAAACGTCGTATTATGCTTGGTACATTTGCTCTTAGCTCTGGTTACTATGATGCATATTACAAAAAAGCACAACAAGTACGTACATTAATTAAAAACGACTTTGAAAATGTATTTGCTAACTACGATGTTATTATTGGACCAACAACGCCAACTCCGGCATTTAAAGTGGGCGAAAAAGTTGATGATCCAATGACAATGTATGCAAATGACATTTTAACAATCCCAGTAAACTTAGCAGGTGTTCCAGCGATTTCTGTTCCATGTGGATTCGGTGCTAACAACATGCCACTTGGTTTACAAATCATTGGTAAACACTTCGATGAAGCGACAATTTACCGCGTTGCACATGCGTTTGAGCAAGCAACAGACCATCATACAAAAAAAGCAAGTCTGTAAGGAGGCGAGCATAGATGAATTTAGAAACAATTATTGGTTTAGAGGTTCACGTTGAGTTAAAAACAAATTCGAAAATTTTCTCTGCGAGTCCAACAGAATTCGGAGCGGAACCAAATACACAAACAAGTGTAATTGACTTAGGATACCCAGGAGTACTTCCTACTTTAAATAAAGAAGCAGTTAACTTTGCAATGAAAGCTGCAATGGCATTAAACTGTGAAATCGCAACAGAAACGAAGTTTGACCGTAAAAACTATTTCTATCCAGATAATCCGAAAGCTTACCAAATCTCTCAGTTTGATAAGCCAATTGGTGAAAATGGTTGGATTGAAATTGAAGTAGACGGTAAAAAGAAACGTATCGGTATTACACGTCTTCATTTAGAAGAAGATGCTGGTAAATCAACGCATACAGCTGACGGCTCATTAGTAGACTACAACCGTCAAGGTATGCCTTTGATTGAGATCGTATCTGAGCCAGATATGCGTACGCCAGAAGAAGCATATGCATACTTAGAGAAGTTAAAATCAATCATTCAATACACTGGCGTATCTGATTGTAAGATGGAAGAAGGTTCCTTGCGTTGTGATGCGAACATTTCCCTTCGTCCAGTTGGACAAGAGAAGTTCGGTACAAAAGCGGAACTGAAAAACTTAAACTCTTTCACTTACGTACAAAAAGGTCTTGAGTTTGAGCAAGCTCGCCAAGAAAAAGAATTATTATCTGGTGGTATCATCCAACAAGAAACACGTCGTTATGATGAAGCAACGAAGAAAACAATCTTAATGCGTGTGAAAGAAGGATCTGATGATTACCGTTACTTCCCAGAGCCGGACTTAGTTGAACTTTACATCGACGATGAGTGGAAAGAAGCAGTTCGTGCTTCTATTCCAGAACTTCCAGATGCACGTAAAGCTCGCTACGTTGCAGAATTAGGCTTACCGGCTTATGATGCACACGTATTAACATTAACGAAAGAAATGTCTGATTTCTTTGAAGCAACTGTTGCAGATGGTGCTGATGCGAAATTAACATCGAACTGGTTAATGGGTGAAGTGCTTGCGTACTTAAACAAACAACAAAAAGAATTAAAAGACGTTGCATTAACGCCTGCTGGTTTATCTAAAATGGTTCAATTAATTGAAAAAGGTACAATTTCTTCTAAAATTGCGAAGAAAGTATTTAACGAATTAATTGAAAAAGGTGGAGACCCAGAAGAAATCGTTAAAGCGAAAGGCCTTGTTCAAATTTCTGACGAGGGTACACTTCGTAAAGTTGTAACAGAAATTCTTGATAATAATGAGCAATCTATCGAAGACTTTAAAAACGGTAAAGACCGTGCAATTGGCTTCTTAGTTGGTCAAATTATGAAAGCTACAAAAGGACAAGCAAATCCACCGCTTGTTAACAAAATCTTACTTGAAGAGATTAATAAGCGATAATAGTAGTAACTTTTAAAGATTAAGCAGAAAAACACCCGTACATGGGTGTTTTTCTAGGTTAATCAAACGTTTGTTTAAATGAGAGAAAATTATTTAAACAAACGTTTGATTAACTGTCAAAAGTGGAAAAATGTTTGTATAGCAACTATGGTATGATAGTTGCAAAAAGGTGGGAATAATGATAAATCTAGAAATAGAGGTTTTTTCATCTCATGAAATAATAGATAATTATTATTCGTTATATGTAAATTGTTGTGAAGAAATAGATGGACATAAATTTTTTGTCAAATAAAACAAAACCATTGAAATGAATATTTACTTTTGATGGGCTACACGAATCGGGTTCTTACTGCCTGTTTGAGCGAGATAAAAGAAGGATAGGAAGATGAGAGGAGGTAGGCACGGGAATACTGAATAGAAGTTCGGTATGTTCTTTGTCGATACATAAAGAAATTTCCTGTGCTAATAAATGATGAAGCGAGCAAGAATTATTTATAATCCTACTTCTGGGCGTGAGCTATTTAAGAAGAGCTTACCGGAAGTATTACAAAAATTAGAACAAGCTGGATATGAAGCATCTTGTCATGCGACAACGGGTCCTGGAGACGCAACTGTGGCGGCGAGGCAAGCTGTAGAGCGTAAATTTGATGTTGTTATTGCGGCTGGTGGTGACGGCACGTTAAATGAAGTCGTAAACGGTCTAGTTGGTCATGAATTCCGTCCGAAATTTGGAATTATTCCAGTTGGAACAACAAATGACTTTGCACGTGCAATCGGTGTACCTCGTTCTATTGAAGAGGCAGCGGATATTATTTGTGAAGGAAAAACTGTGCCATTAGACCTTGGTAGAGCAAACGATACATATTTTATTAACATTGCTGGTGGCGGTCGTATTACAGAATTAACATATGAAGTACCAAGTAAGCTAAAGACTGTATTAGGACAACTTGCTTATTATTTAAAAGGTATTGAAATGCTACCATCACTACATCCAACATACGTTGAAATTGAGTATGATGGAAAATTACTACAAGAAGAAATTACGATGTTTTTAATTACGAATACTCGTTCAGTGGGCGGCTTTGAAAAGGTAGCACCATATGCATCAATTAACGATGGCTTATTTGATTTATTAGTGTTGAAAAAAGGTTCGATTGCCGACTTAATTAAAGCTGCAACACAAGCGCAGCGTGGTGAACATATTAACAATCCAAAAGTACTATACACACAAGCGAACCGAATTAAAGTGCATTCACCAGATAAACTAATGATTAATTTAGATGGTGAATATGGTGGAGATGCACCGATGGAATTCGAAAATATGTATCATTGTCTGGAACTATTTGTTCCTGAACATCAAGAGGATGCCCTGTAAAGGCATCCTTTTTTATTATATAGAAGAATTGTAAATTTGAAGTTAGTTTGATTTTTATGGTATTTTTACAATTCGTTTATTTTATATCCATACTTTATTGATACACTGGAGGAGATAAGAGATGAGAGGTGGGGTGTTATGGAGAAAGTAAAAGCAATACTATTTGATAAAGATGGGACATTAATGGATTTTCATTCAATTTGGATAAAAGTGGCTGAAGAACTTGTGGCTGAATGTATAAAATTATACCAACTGCCACAGTCAATGCAGCCGACTTTATTAAAAGAGATCGGTGTGGATGGGGTATTTGTTCACCCACGTAGCGCAATAGCGGCAGGAACAAGCCTTGATGTGGCAAAGGGGCTTTGTAAGTATATTACGTCATCTAAGGAAGAGGAAATGCATGAATGGGTAAGTGAAAAACTGTTTGCCCTTATGTACGAGCATCGTTCTTACATGAAAATGACGGCAGATTTACCGAGAATTTTACAAAGCTTAAAGGATAGAGGATTTATTTTAGGTGTTGTTACAGCTGATGATTTCGCACCGACAGAATTATTTTTAAAACAGTATCAATTAGAGACCTTTTTTGATTATGTTGTAGCTTCAGATACATTTGCGGCACAAAAACCCGATAAAAGAATTATAGAATCCTTCTGTGAGAGGTTTCATTTAAAGGCATGTGAAGTAGCGGTCGTTGGGGATACACCGACTGATTTATATTTAGCGAAAAATGGTGATTGCTATGCAATTGGAGTACTATCTGGTACAGGGAATCGTCAAACATTAGAACCACTTGCTGATTTAGTAGTACAATCTGTTGGGGACTTTATTTCTCATTCAGGTGAGTTTGTTTGGGAAAAAGGAAAGTCTAATGTGTAAGAAAAATAAGTCTATAAAGACTCTGAATGAGTCTTTATAGACTTATTTTTTATGGCGAAATAGAAGGTGTGTAGGATGAATACTGAAAAAGAATATTGGCATACATTTTGCAATGAAAAGAGAAAACAATGTAAAGAAAAGGATGGGGTACGTAATGAATACAAAAAAATTTGCTAAAGTAAATGAACAAATTCCTGGACCGAAAGCAGCATCTTTACTAGAACGCCGCCAAAATATAGTACCAAAAGGAGTAAGTAACGGCATCCCAACGTTTGTACAATCTGCAAATGGTGCTCTTGTTACTGATGTTGATGGTAATCAGTACATTGATTTCGCTGGAGCGATAGGAACAATTAACGTAGGACATTGTCACCCAGCTGTTAAAGAAGCGCTCCATAAACAAGTAGATCAATACATTCATACTGGCTTTAATGTCATGATGTATGAGCCATATATTGAATTAGCAGAAAAACTTGCGGCATTAGCGCCGGGAAGTTTTGATAAGCAAGTACTATTTTTAAATAGTGGTGCAGAAGCAGTCGAGAATGCTGTGAAAATCGCTCGTAAATATACAAAAAGACCTGGTATTATCGCATTTTCTAAAGGATTCCATGGGCGTACATTAATGACAATGACAATGACAAGTAAAGTAAAACCATATAAATTTGGATTTGGTCCATTTGCGCCTGAAGTCTATAAAGCGCCATTTCCGTATGAATACCGTCGCCCAGAAGGATTAACGGAAGAGCAGTACGATAACTTTATGATTGAAGAGTTTAAGAATTTCTTCATATCAGAAGTAGCACCAGAAACGATTGCAGCTGTTGTAATGGAACCTGTTCAAGGGGAAGGTGGATTTATCGTCCCAAGTAAGAAGTTTGTGCAAGAAGTACGCAATATTTGTTCAGAACACGGCATCTTATTTGTAGCGGATGAAATTCAAACTGGATTTAGCCGTACAGGAAAATATTTCGCCATTGATCATTATGATGTCGTTCCGGATTTAATTACGGTATCTAAATCATTAGGTGCTGGTGTACCGATTAGTGGTGTTATTGGGCGCAAAGAAATTATGAATGAGTCTGCACCAGGAGAACTTGGTGGAACGTATGCAGGAAGCCCGCTAGGATGTGCGGCAGCATTAGCAGTACTTGATGTAATAGAAAAAGAGAATTTAAATGATAGAGCGATAGAATTAGGAAAGGTCGTAATAAACCGATTCGAAGAGATGAAAAATAAATATAATTGCATCGGTGATGTGCGCGGTTTAGGAGCAATGTGTGCATTTGAGCTCGTTCAAGATCGTAAGACGAAAGCACCTGATAAAACGTTAACAGCTAATTTATGCGCAGAAGCAAATAAACGCGGCTTACTTCTACTATCAGCAGGAACATACGGTAATGTTATTCGTGTGCTAATGCCATTAGTGATTACAGATGAGCAACTTGAAGAAGGATTAACAATCATTGAAGAATCATTGCAAGTCTGTTATGAGAAAGCAAATATTGCTCGTGTTTAAAAGTTAAATAATAAAACAGCAAACATTCTAGCTGACTCTATATAAAATCCAGAAAATTCACTTTATAATAAAGGTAGTGAAGTGAATCGACGGATTGGAAGTTAGGGGTGGCTAGGATGGTTGCAGAAAAGGAACGAGTGTTAATGGATTTACAAGATGTATTTGAATATGCGTTTGACGAAATTTTTGTGACTGACGAAAAGGGAATCGTTGTACGTGTAAATAGTACATGTGAAAGGCACTATCAATTGGCTGCTAAAGAGTTAGTAGGTAAACATGTAAAAGAATTGCAGAAGGATGGTATCTTTTATCCATCGGCAACGTTAGAAGTAATTGAAAAAAAGAGACCGATTGAACTCGTTCAAACGACAAAATCAGGAGAGTATTTACACGTTCGTACAAGGCCTGTTTTTGATGAAGAGGGCAATTTAAGAAGGGTGATCAGTTACTCTCGTGATCTTACAGAACTCTATCAATTACGTCAAAAGGTAGAAGAAATGGATAATCAGTTAAAAACATATAAAAAAGAATTAAGAGAAACATATGAACATGAAGGACTTATTTTTAAAAGTATCGCTATGCAAAAAATAGTCGAGACAATCAAGAAAGTATCCGTGGTAGATAGTACTGTTCTCGTTTTAGGTGAGACAGGAGTAGGAAAGAGTCGATTGGTGCGTCATTTACATGAAGTGAGTAACCGGAAGAATGAAAGTTTCTATGAAATTAACTGTGCGGCATTGCCAACGAATTTAATTGAATCAGAGCTTTTTGGATACTCAGGCGGATCTTTTACAGGTGCGAATCGTGAAGGGAAAAAGGGACTATTAGAATCAGCGCATAAGGGAACTCTTTTCTTAGATGAAATTGGTGAAATGCCGCTTGAAATTCAAGCGAAGCTTTTGCAAGTGTTGCAAGAAAAAACGTTTCGCCCTATAGGCGGAAGAGAATTAAAAAAGGTGGACGTTAGAATTGTAGCGGCAACAAATAGAGATTTAAGTATGATGGTGAAACAAGGAACATTTCGGAAAGATTTATATTATCGTCTGAATGTCATTCCCATTGTAATCCCGCCACTACGGGAAAGAACAGAAGACATTTTGCCACTTATTTATCATTATTTACAACACTTTAACGAGAAATATGGTCGGAATGTAAAATTAGCGCCTAGCACATTGCAAATGTTTGTTGGTTACCCGTGGGAAGGAAATAATAGAGAAATTGAAAATGTGATTGAGCGAATTGTTATAACTGCTGATGATATCGTTACGATAGAGGATTTGCCAATAGCGATGCAAGAATCAACAGTTGAACAGTCTGGTCAAAGTCTCTATAAAATGTTAGAAGAAGTAGAACGGAATATTATTTTGAAAGCATATAAAACATATGGATCGAGTTATAAAGTAGCGGAGTTTTTAAAAATAAGTCAATCTGCTGCCACGAGGAAAATAAAGAAACTTATAGAGGAGGAAGAGAACATTGGATAAAAAAGCGACGTTTGTAAATGTAGAGAAAAAGGCGATGTATATAAATGGTGAGTGGATTACATTGCAAGAACAAATCGAAGTAAATAATCCAGCAACGAAGGAAATATTTGCGACTGTACCAAAGGGTGGGGTAACTGAGGCAAAGCAAGCCGTTGATGCTGCACATAAAGCTTTTAAATCATGGTCTAAGTTAACAGCGGCAGACCGTGCAGTGAAATTAAAAAAATGGTTTACACTTATCGATGAAAATAAAGAAGAGATTGCAGCGATTATGACGAGAGAACAAGGAAAGCCGTTTGCAGAAGCGCTTGGTGAAGTGAATTATGCAAATAGTTTTGTCGAATGGTATGCAGAAGAAGGAAAACGCGTGTATGGTGAAATGATTCCTGCTTCTCATCCAAATAAACGTATTTTAGTTATGAAGCAACCAGTCGGAGTTATGGCAGCTATTACGCCTTGGAACTTCCCTGCTGCTATGATTACGAGAAAGGTAGCTCCGGCGCTTGCAGCAGGCTGTACAGCGGTTGTAAAACCTGCAAGTCAAACGCCGTTAACTGCGTTGAAATTAGCTGAATTAGCTCATGAAGCAGACATTCCAAAAGGCGTAATAAATATTGTAACAGGTAGTGCGAAAGCAATTGCTGATACGTGGATGGAAGATGGGCGTGTTCGAAAAGTGTCCTTTACAGGATCAACGGAAATTGGGAAAGAGTTAATGGCTAGTGCGGCACAAACGATGAAAAAGGTTTCACTTGAGTTAGGCGGTCACGCACCGTTTATTGTTATGAATGATGCAGACTTAGATAAAGCGGTAGAGGCAGTAATCGGTTCGAAATTCCGTAACGCAGGACAAACGTGTATATGTACAAACCGAGTATTTGTTCAGGAAGAAGTTTACGAAGTATTCGCAGAGAAGTTTCAAAAGGCAGTAGGGCAGTTGAAAGTAGGAGACGGTTTCGGTGACGGAACGACTGTAGGACCACTTATTGACGAGAATGCAGTTTCGAAAGTACAGGAACATATTGAAGATGCTATTCAAAAAGGTGGAACAGTTTTATATGGTGGTCAAAAGGTTGCAGAGCTAGACGGACACTTTATGCAACCAACTGTAATTGGATTGGCGAATGATACGATGCTTTGTATGAATGAAGAAACATTTGGACCAGTTGCACCTGTTGCGAAATTTAAAACGGTTGAAGAAGTAATTGAACGTGCAAACAATACGCCATACGGTTTAGCAGCGTACATTTTCACGAAAGATATTAGTCAAGCATTCCAAATTAGCGAAGCGTTAGAGTACGGTATTATCGGTCTAAACGACGGTCTTCCATCAGTTGCACAAGCACCATTCGGTGGATTTAAAGAAAGTGGTATCGGTCGTGAAGGAGGCCATTTCGGCATCGAGGAATATTTAGAAATTAAATATATTTCATTGGGACTATAAGTAGTATACTAGAATCTCTATAAGGTAACAGAGAAGGAGATTCTAGTATGGTATATTGGCTATTATTACTTGTTACAATTATTTTTGAAGTAGCTGGAACAATTGCGATGAAACTATCAAATGGTTTAACAAAGCTTGTTCCGAGTGTACTGATTTTCGTGTTTTATGGAATTTGTTTCAGCGTGTTCGCCATCGTTGTGAAAAAGATCCATTTAAGTATTGCTTATGCTATTTGGTCTGGCGTTGGAACATTGCTTATTACAATCATTAGTGTGTACTTTTTTAAAGAGCATATTAGTTTATTTCAAGCATTTTGTATTCTTTTTATTGTTTTGGGTGTCATTGGGCTTAAGGTTTCATCGGCATCATGAAAGCTATCTTTTGTAGAAGATAGCTTTTTTCTATTTGTGCAGTTAGCAATTAATACGACAAAATATGACAAGAAAGAGTAAAGCGTTTTGTTATGATATATATGAAATTTTGTCTTATGTGGAGGAAAGAGTATGTTAGAAAAGGTAAGTCAAATTGTTTTAATTTTTGGCATAGCTTTTAGTTTAAGTGCTTGCACTGAGACTAAAGATAGTAATGAAAGTAAACAAGAAGATGTTCAAGATAAAGTGTATAAAATAGGGGAGACAGTAGACGTAGATGGTTTGCAAGTAACTATCGATTCAGTTAAATTAGGATATCCGGATTATGATGAGGATAAAAAGAAAGAGGAGATTTTGGGGATTATTTTCAAAGTAGAAAATAATAGTAAAAAGGAAATACCTTTTGCATTTTATGAATTTGAGATTACCGATAAGAAAGGTACAAGATTTAAAGAATATAATAACCCTGATAGCTTTATTAGTAAAAAGTTAGCACCAGAAGAAAAAATTCAAGATATCATGCTATTTGACGTAGCGAAAGAAAATACGTATATCGCTACGTATAGACCAGAGTTTACGCGTGAAAATAGAACAATAAAATTTGAATTGAAACCAAATAAATAAAGAAACACATTGGATTATCCAATGTGTTTCTTTATGGTAATAAATTTAAAACGCCCAGTTACCTTTACGGAAGATAGGCTCATGTCTGCCATCAGCAGTAATACCGTCAATATCAAGCTCAGCTGATCCAATCATGAAATCTTCGTGTGTAATACTAGCGTTTGCGCCATTTTTAGCAAGTTCTTCTTTAGACATCGTTTTTCCGCCAACTAAGTTAAATGCATAAGCATTTCCGATTGCAAGGTGGCAAGATGCGTTTTCATCAAATAGCGTGTTGTAGAATAAAATATTTGTGTTTGAAATTGGTGAATCATGAGGTACTAAAGCTACTTCTCCTAAGAAGTGAGAACCTTCATCTGTTTCTACTAAATGTTTTAAAGCTTCTTCTCCAACTTCAGCTTTATAATCTACGATACGTCCGTTTTCAAATGTTAACGTGAAGTTATCGATAATGTTACCTGCAAATGCTAACAGTTTTGTACTAGATACTTGGCCGTTTACACCTGTTTTAAGTGGCATTGTAAACACTTCTTCAGTTGGAATGTTCGCCATAAATGGTACGTTCTTTTCATTTAAGCTACCAGCACCAGCCCATACATGTTTTTCTGGAAGTTCGATCGTTAAATCTGTTCCAGGACCTGTATAGTGAAGAGCTTTATAATGCTTTTCGTTTAAGTAATCAACTTTTGTATGTAATGTTTTATCGTGTTCTTTCCATGCTTCCACAGGATTTTCTAAATCAGCACGAGTAGCTTTGAAAATAGCATCCCATAGTTTTGCTTCTTGTTCTTCTGGTGCAACGTCAGGGAATACTTTCGCAGCCCATTCTTTCGTAGGAACAGAAATGACACACCAGCTTACTTTATCAGCTTGTACGTAATCACGGTATACTTTCATTGCTTCACCAGCTACTTTATGAGCTGTTGCGATACGCGTTGGTTCTACACCTTTTAATAAATCAGGGTTTTCTGCATAAATAGACATAAATGCAGCGCCTTCTTTTGCTAATTCTTCACGAGCGTGTGCTTTCCAAGATGGGAACTCAGCGAATGCTTCTTCAGGAGCTAGATCAAACTTTAAGCGTGTTAACGTCTCATCATTCCAATCCACATATACGTGTTTTGCACCAGATTTATATGCTTTTTCTGTAACGAGGCGTACAAATTGTACAGCTTCAAGAGGTGCGCTAATTGATAATGTTTGTCCTGGTTGAATATTAACACCAACATTGACTGCAAGGGCAGCATATTTCTCTAACGTTTGTTCAAATGACATATGTATAATCTCCTTTAATTTGAAAGATTTCTTACTATATATAATACAAGAAAATTCAAAAAATATATATAAATATAGCGTAAAAAGAGAGCTCAAAATATATTGAGCCCTCATCGTTATTGAATCGAAGAAGCAAACTGTTCTACGGTCGTCGTATGGTGTATGCGAACACGCTTCATTTTTAACAATTCATCGGGTTCACCTTTTGTAATGAATTTTCCGGGTTTTGTTGTCGTCGCAAATTGATAATATTTCTTCGTTTCTGCAACGACTTTATCATCTACATGACCGAATGGATAAGCAACTGCGATAACGGGCTTACCTGTTATTTTTTCTAACTTTTCTTTTGATCCTTTTAATTCCTCTTCATAGTTTGTAATTTTCGGTAAGTCTGCATGCGTCGCTGTATGAGATTGCACTGAGAAAATGCCGGAATCGACCATTTCTTTTATTTCAGAAGTAGACAGTGATCCTTCTACATCAACGTTATCAACAATCATATATTCTGTTGCTGTTGGTTTAAACGTATCGTCTTTTAGCTTTTGTAAAACATGGAATGCATTCATGTTATTTTTCATACCGTCATCAAATGTAACAAAGATAGGTTTATTTACTTTATTAATATCACCCCAACGTTCAAAAGTTAGTAATGTATAGCCGTTGTCTTTTAAATATTTCATTTGGGCTTCAAAGTTAGCAGGTGATACGAATAAGTCTTTAATGCCTTGTCCGTGATAATCATCGATTGCATGGTACATAAGAACGGGAACTTTTTGTTCGAAAGTAATAGCAGATTTTGTGAGTGGAATGGTTTTCCCATCTTCTTTTATACCTATTGCTTCAATTTGAAATTCACCGCGTTTTCCTTCAAATTCTTTTATATCAAAAGGAAGTGTAAACTGTTTCTCCTTTTCTTTAGAAGAAAAAGATTTAGTGTGTTCCCTTCCATCAGCAGTACGCCAAATTTTATATTGTACTTCAGTTAAAGCATCTTTTATATCTGTCATATGAATAGTAGTGTTTGTAGATTCATGTGTAATTTGGTTATAAGAAATTTTCCCTTGTTCTTTCACGGTCTCTTCTTGTTTCTTAGTTTCTTGAATTTTTTTCTCTTTTTTAGGTTCTTGACTTACATTGTTAGTATTACAACCTGCTAAAATGGCAGATGTACATAAAGCGATTGCAGCATATTTTCTCATAAAATCACCTTCTATTGTGTATTATGTTACATATTTATATTTAAAATCCCCACCGCTGTAAGAGAGGTGGGGACATACCCTTGTTCATCATAGCATTTGAAGAAGATGTATGGAATGAGAAAAGTAACAATAGATAAAAAAACACCTTACTTCAACGAGTAAGGTGTTTTTGTGTCTGAACCTCTTTTTATGTGTCAACACTGATAAAAAAGAGGAAAAGGAGAGATTTCTTATGATGGGTGCTTTAAAAAATCATCGTGACGAGCGTGTATCTG
>NZ_JBQAGB010000028.1:0-38682 GCF_051916145.1 Bacillus cereus group sp. MYBK245-2
GAAACAAAAACAAAAAGTTATCACTCATCATGTGTGGGAGAAATATAAGGATATTGCTAGAAAAAACAAGCTAACAGCTACAGGGAAAAGATTGTATAAAGTACGCTGTTCCACTATAGAGCGAAGCTTTGCGGACGCCAAAGAACTACATGGCTACCGCTATGCCCGGTTTCGAGGGCTGCAGTCTGTCCAAATACAAGCTTATCTCACCGCAGCTTGTCAAAACATGAAAAAAATAGCCCTCCATCTGACCAAAAAGGGTCAGGTGGAGGGCTATTTTTCTAAATTCTATTATTTTATGTTGTTTTTATTAGCTAAAATCAAAAAAGATTCCAGAGTGTTGGGAACCCTAAAGGGTTTCCCAACACTCTGAATGGGTAAGGTGAATACACCTTACCCATTACATATTATCGTAAAAAAGGATTAAGGTTCTTTACCTGCTGTCTTCAATTTAGCTTAACCGATAAAAATGGGCAGACTTCTCCCTTATCAAGCTAAAACCATTTGAAGAACAGTTGATAAAGTCATTTTATCCTTTCACTCCTTTAACATTCGTTATATTAAGAGTATAAACTACTCTTTTATATTCTATTCTCTATTGTTCTTTTTGTTCCTTCTACGTTTTATCGTTCTCTGCATAAATTTCTTTATACATCTTTTCTAATGCATATGGACTTGTAAAGATAATTGTTAACGATTTCCACATATAAATTCTTCTTTGTAATTCTATCCCATACTCTTTACTCACTATATTTTTCACTTCTGGGATATGATCTTCAGTTTGAAATTGTTGCACAGACTTCAATTCATTCGTTTTAAAATCTGTTAAAAATCCTATTACACTTCGCCCATGTTCCTGTGACCTTTCTTCTAAATCAAACTGAACCGAATGAATGAAACCTAAAACGTGAAAGATTTGAGCATGTAACCCGACAGCAGCACGCTGTTCCATTAAGTTGTAGCACTCTCGTTTCAACTCTTCTACCATTTCTAAAGAATTTCTATTAACTTTCCTTTTGCCAATAAACATAATTTTTACAATATGAGCGACTGCCCCCATACTTTTTAATACACTCTCTAGAATTTCTACCGCGTCTTCTACATAACCATTTAAAATTATTGAATGAATAAATTCATCTAATACCGCTTGAAACTTTTTAATTAAATGTAAATCACGTAATTCTGGAACATCTTTTCTCAATTGATCCCGGCCTTGAACCCACTTTAAAATTTCTGTCATTTCTTCTTCGTTTAATTCATGATGTTCCATACCATACTTCATTAATAAAATATGATTTTTTAATAAAGATTTTCCTTCTTCGAGATTATCTGCTGTTAATTCATCCACTATTTGCTCTATAGATTTCATCTTTCTCCCCCTATATAAAAAAGCCTCTTAACAGTAATTATACTAAAAACTGTTAAAAGACTTTTTCTATTTTTTCATATAAGGTGCTAATACTCTCAAAATTTCTTCCTTATCCTTCTTTAACTCAAGTGATGTTAACATATCCATCGTTCTCGGCCTAGGTAATTTCACTTGTACCTCACCAACTATTGATGCTGGTCTTTGAGATAAAATAAATACGCGATCCGAAAGCAAGATTGCCTCATCTAAGTCGTGTGTAACCATAACGATTGTTTGCTTCTCTTGGTGCCAAGAGTTTAAAAGCCAGCTATGTACTTCCATTTTTGTAAAAGCATCTAATTTACCAAAAGGCTCATCAAGTAACATAATTGGCTTTTCACATAAATATGTGCGCAGAAAACTAATTCTTTGACGCATACCACCAGACAATTCATCTGGATAATGGTCTGCATATTCATCTAGTTCAAACTGCTTTAATGCTTCCATTCCTTCTGTTAGCCTTTGTTTTTTTGGCTTTCCTTCAATTTCTAACGGAAGGACGATATTTTGCAAAGCTGACCGCCACGGTAGTAATAAATCCTGCTGCGGCATATAACTTACAACATCTTGCTCTTGCATTTGCTTATCGTTATACGTTACACTTCCACTTGTTGGATTTTCAACATTTGCGATCATATTTAATAGTGTACTTTTCCCGCAACCACTCGGTCCTACAAAAGAAACGAACTCTCCCTCTCGTATAGAAGCACTAATATTTGCTAATACATTCTTTCCATCGAAAGATTTCACAATATCTTTTATTTGTAATCCGCTCATTTTTCACTTGGAAGGAACTCATTTGTAAAGGCATCTTTCACATCAATTTTCTTCTTAATAACTTTGTTATCATATAAGAAATTCATGTAATTCGTCCAAACTTCTTCCTTCTGTACTCCCCATGCTTTTGCATCATCTTGATACTTCGTACTTAACCATTTTTGACTTTCTTGTACTAACTCTTTATTTACATCTGGAACGGCTTTAATTAAAATATCAGCAGCTTCTTTCGGTTCTTTAATTGCAAAATTATACCCCTCTGTCGTTGCACTCATAAACTTTTTCACAAAGTCTTTATCTTGCTTCGTATGTTTTTCACTCGTAATAATAACAGGACTATAGAAATCAAGCGCTGGGTCTAAGTCTTTCACCATAATCGTATTTAACTCTTTTCCTTGGCGCTTCGCTTCAATACCGTCCCATCCGTAATATATCCATTCAAAGTCTGCATCACGACCAATTGATTTAAAGAAATCTGTTTGTCCTAAGATGATTTTTTCCACTTTATTAAAATCGGCTTGATTTTTCTCCATAATTGTCTTTAATGTGGCTTCTTCCGCTGGTCCTCCCCAGCCACCATAACGTTTACCTTCAAAATCTTTCGGCGAAGTCATGTTATCTTTCTTAAGCGATGCAAAAGCTGAAGTATTATGCTGAATAATCGCTCCTACTGATACAACAGGAATACCTTCCACACGAGCCAACGTTACATTTTCTTGCGCGCTTATTGCGAAGTCAGCTTTTCCTGAAGCTATCATTTGCTCTGCCGTCACATTATCACCAGGCTGAATAATTTCTACATCTAAGCCTTGCTTTTTATAATAATCTTTCGCTTTCGCTACATATAAGCCAGTATGATTCGTATTTGGAAACCAATCTAGCACTACTTTTACTTTTTGATCTTTACTTGCACTTTCTTCTTTCTTCGCCGGATTACATCCAGCCACACCTACCGCTAATAAGGCAGCCAACATAACTTTTAAACCTTTTTTCATTTTCTGCCGTCCTTTCTATATATCCATGGTGCTGTTATTCTTGCCATAAACTCCACGATAAAATACAGACATAATGTCACCATTACAATAATTGCTGCAACACCAAATACTCGGGCTGTTAAAAAGGATTTCGTAGCCCTTGTAAGCATAACTCCTAATCCTTCACTGGCACCGAGCCATTCTCCAATAATCGCTCCCATTACGCTATATGTAACTGCAATTTTTAAACCGGAGAAAAAGTATGGAAGCACTGCTGGAAACTTTACTTTCTGGTAAACTTGCCATTTCGTTGCCTTCATCGTTTGCAACAACTTCAACATATTTTTATCTACCGTTTGAAAACCTTCTAAAATGCTAAGCGCAATCGGGAAGAAACAAACGAGTATGACTACCATTACTTTCGGTAGCATTCCATATCCAAACCAAATAATAAATAACGGTGCAAGTACAACGATTGGAATCGTTTGCGAAATAACAAGCAACGGATTTATTAAAATACGAAATAAAGGGATAACGTCCATAAGAATTGCAATGCTTGTCCCAATTAAAATCGCAAAGAACAGTCCAATTATAACCTCTTGCAGCGTCTGCATCGTATTCGGTAATAGTAAATCTTTCATTCCAATTAATTCTTGAACAATGGCAGAAGGCTTCGGTAAAACCCACGGTTCAATTTTAAATAATGAAACAGATCCTTCCCATATCGCAATGAGAAGGATAAGCCAAATTGCTGTAATTATTTTAGATTGCTTCTGGTTTTGCATATTCATCACGGTACTTCCAAACTTTTTCATCTATCGTTACACCAGTGCTTGGACGATAATGGATTTTAATAGAAGTAATCACTTCTTCTGCTCCAGCGTCCACACAAGCTTGTTGTGCACGTTTAATGATATCAAGAAGTACATCTAATTCTCCTTCCAGCGTCGTTTCCATTGCCCCTACTTCATAACGAACTCCCGATTGTTGTACAACCTCAATCGCTTTATCAACAACAGAATACACATCTTTGTTCTTTGCTTGTGGTACTACTGAAAACGAAATTGTAACTTGTTGTGACATAATAAAATCCCCCTTATGAAATTAAATTTTAAAACAAGAAAAGGCTTTCCTACTGCGTAGGAAAGCCTTGTATGCAAGTTATTATAGAATAACATATGCTACATCACTTTAAGTAACTCCCTACGCTGGCATTATCCAGATCAGGTTGAGGGTCGATGTTTGCTCACATCCTCTCAGCCAATTGGCTCCCCGGTCCTTAATTCGTTTTCATTGTAGCATGATTTATTTTATTGAACAAACAAAAGCATGTATAATCATTTCATTTAACTTTTGAATTCCCCAATTAACTCTTGTAACTCCTGTGAGAGCCAGCTTAAAGAACTGGCTAATTCAGCAATATCCTGTACAGACATTTCCTGTTCTTTCATGATTTCTTCAACATTACTACTACTATTCGCATACTTATTTGCAATAAGTGATAGTTCATTTACAACACGAACAATATTTTGGCTATTTTGCAATATATTATTTGAATTGCTAGAAACAACTCCAACTTGATTGGTAACAGTTTGTGCTGATTTCGAAATTTTTTCAAAGAAAGCACCACTACTTTCAACAAGTTTCATTCCAGACTCTACTTCTTTTGAGGTTTTTTGCATTGAAACAACAGCTTCTTCCGTTCCTGCTTGTGTTTCCCCTATTAATTTTGCTATATCTTTTGCTGATACTTCCGTCTGCTCTGCTAATTTACGCACTTCATCAGCAACAACGGCAAATCCCTCTCCAGTTTCCTCAGCACGTGAAGCTTCAATAGTAGCATGTAAAGCTAGCGAATTCGCTTGATTTGAAATACTTGTAATTACAGTTACAATATCACTAATTTCTTTTGATCTTACTTCCAAAGAATAAATGATAGAAGATAAATCTTGTACTGCATTTTGTATCATGTTCATTTGATTCATCGTCTTTTCAATAATACCATTTCCTTTTTCTGAATGATGCTTCGTACCTTCAGACTCTTTCGTCATTTGTTTTGCAATATTAGTTATCTCTTCCATCCTATTTTCCATTTCATATACAATATCTAAATACTTTGGTACTGACGTTTCTTGCAATTGAACGCCAGCCCTTAACTCAACTATAGAACTTACGATTCCTTGGACTGCCATGCTATTTTCTTTCGTACTCACTGACAATTCTTGTGAAGATGAGGAAACCTGTTCTGCTGTCTGCTTCACTTTATCTATAATTCCTTTAAACTTCTCGATGGTATTATTAAAATACGCATTAATAATACCAATATCATCTGGTCTTTCCTCTAATTTAATACTTAAATCACCTTCACCAACTCTGCGTAATCCTTCACGTAAATCCCGCAATGGAGCAAGTGCGTTACGTACGATTAAGAATTGAATAACAGTTGCAATTAAAACAGAAATACAAATAAACAT
The DNA here is from genome assembly GCF_051916145.1 of Bacillus cereus group sp. MYBK245-2. NCBI lineage: Bacteria > Bacillati > Bacillota > Bacilli > Caryophanales > Bacillaceae > Bacillus > Bacillus cereus group sp. MYBK245-2. The sequence goes on from NZ_JBQAGB010000028.1 coordinate 5,634, forward strand.
TAAACCTTGTATAATGAATTTTTCCTTTGTAATAGGAACAATAGAAGCATCTACATCGGCTGCAACAATTGCCACAATATTTCCGTCTCCATCTTTAATTGGCTCTAATATCGTTACCCATGATCCTAATAGATCTTCATATACTACTGTCATGTTTGCTTTTTTCGTGCTCATTACCTTATCGTATGCTTTCATCCAAAGATCTGGTTGTTTATAATATTCTCCCGGCCTTACTTCAACAACATTTGCTAAGTCTGTAGACAAGTCGACGATTAGTAACTCACCTTTTTCATTTTTTTTTGCTCCAACAATGTACGTTTGTCCAACACTATTCAATTCTTCCGTTGCTTCATCTAATTTCTCTGTTAACTTCTCTCTCTTTTCTCTTTGTGCCACTGGGTCTTTTGTAACATCTCTCACTATTTCTTCGTCTAATTTATGTAATACCGTATCTCCTGTTTCAAAAGAATGCCTTTCAAATATAGACATCATGCTATTTTGAAACATGTTAAAACTTAACGCTCCCATAGTACCAACAAGCGTCAAAATAACTAACACAGTTAACAATACATTCTTTTGAAGAAATGATAGCTTGTGCCAATATTTTTTCATTCACATCACCTTTCTTAATTAACTTAATATAAAGGAAAACTATTAAAATAGAAACCTTATCAACAACTGATAAGGTTTCTCATTTGTTTGCAAATAAAAAAAGACCAATGAAAAAGCATTGGTCAAGACCAACCCTATCCGTCCGGTAACTGGCTAGCGTAGCCTTTCGGCCTTAGCTCCTGTAGTTTTGCGTCCTAATGTTTCCATCAGTTTGCCTTTCTCGCTGAACGAGTTGAACGATATGGGAGTTCTATGAGAATTACATTATTCTCTATCAAAGATTACAACATAAAAATTAAAATGTCCACCTATTTAGAGATACAAATGTAAAATTTGGCTGTATTATTTTTTCAAAATAATTTAACAAAGTACGTGAATGTTACATTTCTTGTGTTATATAATAAAAAATGTATATAACACAAGGATTGTTTTGAATATTTATTTTAATTTTCTTTTAAATTAAATTATTCGAATATATCTTAACTAATGAATTTCGGAGGTAGTTTATCATGTTTTGGCTACAATTTCTTACGTTACTACTCTGCATTTTTATTGGCGCACGTCTAGGCGGAGTTGGTCTAGGAGTAATGGGTGGCGTTGGTATGGCAATACTTGTTTTCGTCTTCCACTTACAACCTACAGCTCCTCCTATTGATGTCATGCTTATGATTTTAGCAGTAATTACAGCTGCTGGTGCACTCCAAGCCGCTGGAGGAATGGACTACCTTGTTCATCTGGCCGAGAAAGCATTACGAAAAAATCCAAAACGCATTACATTCTTTGCTCCAATTGTTACTTATCTATTTACACTTTGTGCAGGAACTGGTCACGTTGCTTATTCTGTACTTCCTGTTATCGCAGAAGTCTCTCGCGAATCTGGAATTAGACCGGAACGACCAATGTCAATTGCCGTAATTGCTTCCCAACAAGCAATTACAGCTAGTCCTATATCAGCTGCAACAGTTGCACTTTTAGCAATGTTAGCTGACTATAAAATCACCTTATTAGATATTTTAAAAGTAAGTATCCCTTCTACTTTTATCGCTTGTATGATAGCTGCATTTGTTGCTAGCAAAATGGGGAAAGAATTAAATGAAGACCCTGAATACTTAAAACGATTAAAAGAAGGAATGATTCCTAAGATTGAAGAGAAAAAAGAATTCGTTGGTGTAAAAGGCGCTAAATTATCAGTTATCCTTTTCTTAGTAGGAACTTTCCTTGTCGTACTTCTCGGTTCATTTGAAGCACTTCGTCCAGGATGGATAGTTGATGGGAAGTTAGCCCGTCTTTCCATGCCAAACACAATTGAAATGGTTATGTTAACGATCGCAGCTCTTATTATTATTTTCTGTAAACCAAATGTAGAAAGCATCGTGTCTGGTAACGTCTTTAAAGCGGGGGCAACAGCAGTTGTTGCTATTTTCGGTATCGCTTGGATGGGAGATACTTTCTTTAACGGAAACTTAAATATGATTCAAGGATCAATTCAGCATCTAGTAACAAGCGCGCCATGGCTATTTGCCATCGCATTATTCATTCTATCTATTTTACTATATAGCCAAGCCGCAACAGTACGTGCTTTAATGCCTCTTGGATTATCACTCGGTATTCCACCAGCACTACTGATCGCGATGTTCCCTGCAGTAAATGGATATTTCTTCATTCCAAACTACGGAACAATCGTTGCTGCCATTAACTTTGATCGTACTGGTACAACTGGCATTGGTAAATATGTTTTAAATCATAGCTTTATGATTCCAGGCCTAATCGCAACATTCACTTCTATCGGAATTGGAATGCTCTTAATTTCAATTATGTTTTAAAAAAAAGCACAAACCTACAAATTTACAGGGTTTGTGCTTTTTTAATCAAACGTTTGTTTAAATATTTTTAACTGTCCATTTTCCCATTATGTTTTTTAATATTTGTTTAAAGTCCTCTGGGAAAAGATGACCTAAACCTTCTCTTACAATTAATTTACAGTTCACATTATATTCCTCGAACATTGACATTAATTGAAGTGTGTTTTCGTAAAATAGATCTTTGTCTCCCGTAACAATATATCCTTCTACATTCGTTATATCATTTGATGCAACTATACTTTCAATTGCCTTAACATCTCGAATAGCAGGTATAACTGCAATAAATTTTTGAGTCGCTAACATATTCTTTAACGCTAACTCTATCGCTATATTTCCCCCTTGAGAAGCTCCCGCGATGATGATGTCCTCCAAGTTATATTTATTTACAAAATCATTAAAAGTTTTCATAACGTCTTTTTTAGCTATTTCATGATTATCCCAGCTATACGACTTCATTCCATGTATTTGTGAGGATTGGGAAAAACCTAATATATACTCATGTAGTATTTCTTCTTCACACCAATATGGTGCAAAATCATCTATATTTGATCCTCTCCAATGTAAAGAAAATAGTCCAGCCTTAGCTTTTTCATTTCCATAAGTAAATAACTTCGGGTTAGCTGTTAGCTGCTGTTTCTTAAAGATTTCTTCACACTTTTTCAATATTATTTTAAAAGCTGCATTCTCTCGTAATCCCTTTAAATCTTCATCCTGCATAAGTGTATGTGGATTCCACCAAATCCCCTTTTCTAAAGCTTCGTTTAAACTAACAATTGCTTCCTCATACTTACCTTCTGCCGAAAGTGCACACGCTTCCCAAAAACTAGTTTTTTCTATTCTTTCAGGAAAATCCCTTTTTGCTTTATCTATGCATCTATAAATCGCTTCGAATTCCCTTTTTTCGAATAAACGAAACAACTCATTTTGCAACTCTACAAACTGTTTCCTTTTCAAACAATCCTCCCCCTTTTTCTAACTACCGATATCAAAAAATAAAAAGCTATGTAGCGTTTTAATACTACATAGCTTTCTTCTACAAACTGTTACTCACTTCCTCTACTAGCTTCTTCGTACTTTCATACGCAGATTCCGCTAAACTAATCGCAGAAATAACAGAAATACCGTCCGCACCTGCTTCTATAACCGAAGCGGTATTTTCAATTGAAATGCCACCAATCCCAACAATCGGTATTGTAATTCCTTGCTCTCTAAAATGAGCTAAACCTTTCGTTCCTTGCACCGCTTTCGTATCTTTTTTCGTACTCGTTGGGAAAATAGGGCCAACACCTAAATAATCCGCTCCGTTTTCAATTGCCCAGCGTGCTTCTTCAATTGTATGTGTAGATACACCGATAATTTTATCCCCCATTTTTTCACGAACAGAAGTAATTCCTTCATCATCTTGTCCAACATGCACGCCATCTGCATCTAACTCGAGGGCTAGTTCCACATCATCATTTACAATGAATGGTACACCGTATTCCTTACAAATTGCTTGTAATTCTTTTGCGAAACAAATACGTTCTTCTCCCGTTAAAGCCCCTTCTCCCTTTTCACGAAATTGAAAAATTTTTATACCACCTTCAAGTGCCTCTCTCAATACTTGCAGTGGATCCTTCGTACAATTGTTACTTCCCATAATAAAATATACTGATAATAACTTAGACATTTCTGCCTTTGAAATACGTGACATTTATTTTCCCTCCTTACTACATAACCTCAATCTTCCCATACTTTTCTATATCACTCGAAGTCGTATTGGCTAACTGATTTAAAAATTCAATTTGGAAACTACCAGGTCCTTTTTCTACTGTCTTAGCAGCTGCTAGTTCCGCGGCTACACCATAAAACGTTAATGCCGCTACTGTAGCCTTTACATAATCCTTTTCTACAGCTACAAATGCTCCTATTACAGAAGTTAGTAAACAACCAGTTCCCGTAACTTTCGTTAAAATAGAGTGACCATTTCGAATAACAATAGTTCGCTCTCCATCTGTAACAACATCTTCTTTTCCAGTAATTACCGCAACTGTATTTAGTTCATCTGCTGCCTGCTTTGCAATACTTACGACATTACCATTTCCAACACCAGCGTCTACTCCTTTAATTTCCCATTTTTCATTAATAACGTTCGCTATTTCAGCTGCATTTCCGCGAATAATTGCTAATTCGATTTCAGCCGGAATATGTCTCGCAACTTCTGTTCGATACGACGTTGCTCCTGCGCCAACTGGATCAAACAGTACTGGTACATTGTTCACATTTGCAGATTTACCAGCAAGTAACATCGCTTCTACTTCTTCAGGACGAAGTGTCCCCATATTTAATACTAGCGCTCCAGCAATGCTAGCCATTTCTGCCACTTCTTCTTTTGCATACGCCATTACAGGCGATGCCCCTAATGCTAATAAGCCGTTAGCTGTAAAATTTGTTACAACAACATTTGTAATATTATGAACGAGCGGATTAGATTCTCTCACCAAATCCACTACTTTACTAATTTCTTTCATATTCATCCTTCTCATCTCCTAACTATAGTTATGGGAGATACACAAAAAGGCACTTTGCGCGTACGCAAAGTGCCTGAACATGTGCTTTTACACTCTCCCTACGCTGGCATTATCCAACAGGTTCAAATGGTCAATGACGGAATAGTCATACTCTCAGTTTGCATCCACAAACTCCCATGTGTTTAGTATTCTTCTACTTCAAAGTCTACTCTTATTCTAGTAAAATAACAAGTTCTTTACTTTTCTATTCAATATAGAAGCAACTAATAAAACAATACGCATAATAACTATCTATTTCTCACAGTCTCATCATGGTGCATATTATGTTCTGTCACGATCATTCACTTTCAAACAGATGTTATCCCACTAAAAACCGTTCAAATATGGAGCGAAACTGAATCTCAAGAAGATGTATGCTATAGTTAACGTATGGAAATTTGAAAGGATGTTTTAAATATGTCAAAAAGCGTTGTAATCGCTGAAAAGCCTTCTGTTGCACGAGATATTGCGCGTGTACTGAAGTGTGATAAAAAAGGAAATGGCTACCTTGAAGGTAGTAAATATATTGTAACTTGGGCTTTAGGTCATCTTGTTACATTAGCAGATCCAGAAAACTATGATGTGAAATATAAAAAGTGGAATTTAGAAGATTTACCGATGCTACCTGAGCGTTTGAAATTAACAGTTATTAAACAAACTGGGAAACAATTTAATGCTGTAAAAAGTCAGCTTCTTAGAAAAGATGTAAATGAAATCATTGTAGCGACAGACGCTGGACGTGAAGGAGAATTGGTTGCTCGTTGGATTATTGATAAGGTTCGAATTAACAAACCAATCAAACGTCTATGGATTTCATCTGTTACTGATAAAGCAATTAAAGATGGTTTCGCAAATTTAAAACCAGGTAAAGCATATGACAATTTATACGCTTCAGCTGTCGCACGTTCAGAAGCTGACTGGTATATCGGTCTTAACGCGACTCGAGCTTTAACGACTCGCTTTAATGCCCAGCTTAACTGTGGGCGTGTGCAAACACCTACTGTTGCTATGATCGCTAATCGTGAAGATGAAATAAAGAACTTCAAAGCTCAAACTTACTATGGCATTGAAGCTCAAACAACAAATCAATTAAAACTAACTTGGCAAGATGCAAATGGCAATAGCCGCAGTTTTAATAAAGAAAAAATTGATGGTATTGTAAAAGGTTTAGATAAACATAATGCTACTGTTGTGGAAATTGATAAAAAACAGAAGAAGTCATTCTCTCCTGGTCTTTACGATTTAACTGAATTGCAACGTGATGCCAATAAAAAATTCGGCTACTCTGCGAAAGAAACATTGAATATTATGCAGAAATTGTATGAGCAACATAAAGTGCTAACATACCCTCGTACAGATTCACGCTATATTTCATCTGATATCGTTGGGACACTTCCAGAACGTCTAAAGGCGTGCGGAGTTGGAGAATATCGTTCTTTAGCACATAAAGTATTACAAAAGCCTATCAAGGCTAATAAATCATTTGTTGATGATAGTAAAGTAAGCGATCATCACGCAATTATTCCGACAGAAGGATACGTTAACTTCTCCGCCTTCACAGATAAAGAACGTAAAATTTATGATTTAGTTGTCAAACGTTTTTTAGCTGTTTTATTCCCAGCATTCGAATACGAACAACTAACGTTACGCACAAAAGTTGGCAATGAAACGTTCATTGCACGCGGAAAAACAATTTTACATGCCGGCTGGAAAGAAGTATATGAAAACCGCTTTGAAGATGATGATGTAACTGATGACGTAAAAGAGCAACTTTTACCTCGCATCGCAAAAGGCGATACATTAACTGTAAAGTTAATTATGCAAACATCAGGTCAAACGAAAGCACCTGCACGTTTTAACGAGGCAACTTTACTTTCAGCTATGGAGAATCCTACAAAATATATGGATACGCAAAATAAACAACTTGCTGATACGTTAAAATCGACTGGTGGATTAGGTACTGTAGCGACACGTGCAGATATTATCGATAAGCTATTCAATTCATTCTTAATTGAAAAACGTGGTAAAGATATTCATATTACTTCAAAAGGCCGTCAGTTACTTGATTTAGTGCCAGAAGAGTTAAAATCGCCTACACTAACTGGTGAGTGGGAACAAAAGCTCGAGGCTATCGCAAAAGGTAAATTGAAAAAAGAAGTCTTCATTTCAGAAATGAAAAACTATACGAAGGAAATTGTTTCTGAAATTAAATCGAGTGATAAAAAATATAAACATGACAACATTTCAACGAAGTCTTGTCCGGACTGCGGTAAACCAATGCTAGAGGTAAACGGCAAAAAAGGAAAGATGCTTGTATGCCAAGACCGTGAATGTGGTCATCGTAAAAATGTATCTCGTACAACAAATGCTCGTTGTCCGCAATGTAAGAAGAAGTTAGAATTACGCGGTGAAGGTGCAGGACAAATCTTTGCATGTAAATGTGGCTATCGCGAAAAATTATCCACATTCCAAGAAAGACGTAAAAAAGAATCCGGAAACAAAGCTGATAAACGTGACGTTCAAAAATATATGAAACAACAGAAAAAAGAAGAAGAACCATTAAATAACCCATTTGCAGAAGCATTAAAGAAATTAAAATTCGATTAAACAAAAAGGTTCCTACCTCTATCGGTAGGAACCTTTTATTTTAGTGAATGATTTTACTTCCTTTTGCATTCTCAACAAATTTTTCACTTGATTTGTTAATTGGTGTTTTCAGTAATAACGCAGCAACAATCATAACTACTACGAAAGCACTTAATACAAGTAAATCTCGCGTTACAATATCCCACAGCATTCCGCCTACTGTTTCACGAATTGCACTAATTGCATATGTGAACGGTAAGAACGGATAAATTGCTTGGAAGAATTTCGGTGTCATTTGAATTGGGAATGTTCCGCCCGACCCTGCTACTTGTAGTACAAGTAAAATAATCGCCATCGATTTCCCAACGTTTCCGAAAATAGAAACAAGTGAGTACACGATACAAACAAATACTCCACCAATAAATAAACTAAATAATACAAACCAGAACTTATCGACTACGTACGTACCGAGTAAGAATATATCTCCCATCGATACGATAAACGCCTGTGAAAGACCTATCGTTAAGAATGTTAATAAACGTCCAAAGTAAATTTCATGGCTCTTATAATTCGCGCCCTCTTCATGTACTTCTACTGTTAATAATGAAACCATTAATAATGCGCCTACCCATAATGCAAGCACTGTATAGAATGGTGACATTGCTGAACCGTAGTTCGGCATCGCAAATAATTTATTCTCTTTTAAATTTACTGGATTCGCAAAATAATCACTTTGCTTCTCAACATCGTTTTTCAATAAGCGTATGATATCTTTTAAATCCTCTTCAGATTCAAAATCACGAATTTTATCTGCCAATTCTTTAATCTTTTTCTCAGTAGCTGGCATTTCAGCTTTAATGTCTGCTAATTTCTTTTTACCATCTACTAAGCCTTTTGATGAATCTTCTAGTATTTTTTTAACATCCGGAAGCTTTTTGTCTGCTTCTTTTAAAATTTGAGATGTGTTTTTAGACATCTCTTTTGTACGAGCAATTGCTTCATTAAAGTTTGGAACGATTTCTGAATCGTATTTAGCTAAGATGTCACTTATTTGGGCCGAAGTACTTTTAGATACTGCGTTAATACTTTCAATAACATCTGCTGCTGGCTTTTGACCTTTATTAATAGCGTCAATTCCTTTATCAGTTAAATCGATTGCTTTTTGTAAACCATCTTTTAATTTATTCAATTTAGAAATCATGTTATTCATGTTCTTATCACTATTTACATCCGCTAAAACTTTATTCGTATTTTCCATAACAGGAATCATATCATTAACTAAATTCTTTCCAGCTTGTAACTCTCCTCTTATATCATTTAAAGCTACTTTTGTAGAATCTAATCCGTTAATCCCTTTATTATTCAAGTCTTCTCTTGCTTTGCCAAGCTCCGTTTTTAATCTGCTATAATCATTTACAGCCTTATCATAAGCTTCTCTACCATTGTTTAAAATCTCATTAGCTTTGTTTATATCTTGATTTAAATTTCCTCTCAGTTGCTGAGCATCTTCTTTTACACCTTCAGCCTTGTTTTTTAATTGTTCAGCTGTGCTTACTGCTTTTTCAAAATCCGCTACGAACGTTGCATTATAATCTGCTTCTGCTTGATTTACCAAGTTATTTATTGCATCCAACTTTTTATTAGTAGCATCTCTTACATCTTTTTTCACTTCTTGCCCTGTACCAATAATATTGGCAATATCTTTAACGCCCCCATTTGCATTTTCGATAGCTGATTTAAGGCTTGTTAATCTTTCTATTCTCTTTTGGAAGAATTCTTTTCCAAAATCAGTTGATGCCGAATCTTTAAATTTAGTAAAGACATCAATTACATATGAAACACTATCCGCACGATCTTGAAGATTCTCAGAAACCTTATTAAGATCTTGTTTCGCTTTTTCCGGGTCGAAATTACCATTTTGCAACCCGTTTATAACACCTTGTGCATAAGTTGTTCCAACACGTATTGAGCTAAAAACATTATTTACAGTTTGATTAATATTTTTAGCAATGTTTTTATATCCCTCACCATTCACTTGCGGTAATTCTGGAAGCGCTGGTATTTGCGGGATAGTTACATTTGGTAACTCTGGAAGTTTAGATGGATCTGGAAGTGCCAGATTGAAATCAACAGATGGATTTTTTAAGAAATCCGTAATTGCCGCCGCACCATTCAAACCTGTTTGCATTGCAATTAAATTATTCTTAATAGTTCCCGGGGCACGATTCAATGTTTCATCATTTCTCGCAAAGAACGCATCTAAGCTCTTAAGTGTATCCTGACCATCATTAATAACACTCTCTACAACCGGCAACTCTTTCTGCGCTACTTTCACAACATCTTCTGCTCGAGTCGCATCATCTAACGCCTTATCCATAAGTGTATTCATTTCTGGGAACTGCGCTTCTAACTTAAATACAAGATCTTTTACTTTCTCGATACTTGGTAAGTTTGTTTCTAAATCGATTCCAAGGTCATTGAAGATTTTAAAAATCTCACCGTTCGCTGTTTTAACAAAGTTTTTACTAATTTCTTCTGTAATACCTGATGCACCTTTTGCTGTAATTTTCGGTGCAATCGCATTTACCTTTTCATTTACATAGTAATCAAGTTCTGGTTTCTGTGGATTTTCATCCAGAACAGTTGCAATCTTTTCAGAGAAGTCTTTTGGGATTGTAATGCTTGCATAGTAATCCCCGCGTTCCACTCCGTAAATTGCTTGTTTTTCATCTACAAATTTCCAGCCAAGATTTTTGTTTTTCTTCAGAGAATCTACAATCTCGTTCCCGATATTGATATCTTTTCCTCTTAAATTAGAGCCTGCATCTTCGTTAGAAACTGCAATGGGAACTTCTTTTGTATTTCCATATGGATCCCAAGAAGCTTTAATGTTAAACCATGCATATAACGATGGTAAAATCATTAACCCTACAACAATAACAATTGCAGCCCAATGTTTTGCTACATTCCGTAAATCTGTCTTATAAATACGCCAAATTTGTTTCATAGAAGTTATCACCTAATTATATATTTTTCCTTCTTTAGAAAATGATACATACATTTTGCAATTATATCACTTTCTACATCCTGGATTAACCGAAAACGAACTATTTTTTCCCATTAACTTTGACTTACTACATTATATAACGAAGTAAGTCAAAGTATGAATACAAAATGACCAAATCGGTTTTACATTCAATAATAACAAATATATAGGAAATGTCATAAAAAATACAAGTATTTTCTCTTGGAAATACTTGTATTCCTCAAAAAAATCCTCACAGCTTTTTATCATCTGTGAGGATTTCTTCTATTATATATCTACTTGTACTTCTACACCGAAATGATCTGAAATTACATTTCGGTTTGTACCATTAAAAATAACTTTTGAAGAACGAACTTTTTCACTTCGGTTACACAATATTAGATCGATTCGTAGATTATGTTTATTTTCATCCCAACCAGCAATCTCACCTTGGACAGTTGTTCCTTCATCCTTCTCTATTGCTAGTTCATATGTGTCATGCAAACCTTTTTGCATCATATATTCATAACCCTCCCCTTGCAAACGAGCGTTATTATTAAAATCACCCATTAAGAAGGAAAGTTCATTGCTATCTACATGCTCCATCAAACGATTCACTTGACCTTTAAATGATTCTTCTTCATCATTCCACCAACCGAGGTGGCAAGAGTAAAACGTGATGTTCTTACCATTATAAGCAATTGTTGCACTTACAATTTTGCGTGTTTTCCAATACGTTGTATCCTTATTTTCTGAAATAAAGAACGTATCTTCTTTTACAACATTATGCTTCGTTATAATCGCTAATCCTTCTTCATACACATCATAACCAATATGAGAGAAATCCCAAGTAATATTGTAATCTTTTACATGTAACGCTTTTAACTCTTCTAATAGTAAAAGTCCAAAATTATCTTCTTTCTTGTTACCGCATACATTTTTAGCTCCTATCGACTGACTTACTTCTTGCAATGCGATAACATCGTACTCTTCTTCTTGAATGACTTTAGCAAGATATTTTATCTTTTCTATTTGATTTTCTTCTTGCCAAGAGTGACAGTTTAAAGTTAGCAATTTCATATTATTACGCACCTAACATATCTTGAATGTCTGACTTTAATACGTCAGCTTTCGGGCCATATACCGCTTGTACACCTTTATCTTTTACGATAAGTCCTAAAGCACCATTTTGTTTCCACTGCGCTTCTGGTGCAACAACATCTAAATCTTTTACTGTTACACGTAAACGTGTCATACAAGCATCTACGTCAGCAATATTTTCTTTTCCACCTAATAAATCAATAACCTTTGTTGCTAATGAACCATCGTGTACATTTCCTGTTCCTTCTGATGCCTCATCTTCATTATCAATATAGTTACCTGCACGTCCTGGTGTTGGTAAGTTGAACTTTTTAATTAAGAAATTGAATAATGTAAAGTTCAGACCGAAGAATACTAATGAAACGATAACGAAATTGATTAAATCTCTAGTTAATCCTGCATTAACCATCATCGGTGTACGAGTAATTAACTCAATGAATCCGAATGCGTGAACACGTAAGTTAATTAAATCTGCTAATGCGAATGCAAGTCCTGTTGTAATTGCATATACAACATATAATACTGGAGCAATAAACATGAACATGAATTCAATTGGTTCTGTTACACCTGTTAAAAATACTGCTAATGCTGCTGATAAGAACATTGGTTTATATTTTGCACGTTTTTCTTTATCAACATTACGGAACATCGCGAAAGCAATACCCATTAATGCTGCTGTTGAACCGATAACTTGTCCAGCTTTGAAACGAGCCGGTACAACATTATTTAATAGATCGTTATATGCTTTTGTATCTCCATTTGCTAATAAGTTATTTAAATCTGTAATCCATGCAAGCCATAATGGATCTTGTCCTGCTACAACTTGTCCAATTTTTGAGCCAGTTAACATCGTATATGTTCCGCCCAGCTCTGTATAGTTCATCGGAATTGTTAACATATGATGTAAACCGAATGGTAATAGTAAACGCTCTAACGTTCCATATACAAATGGTGCAACAATTGGTGCACTATCTTTTGAAGCTGCAATCCAGCGACCAAATTCATTTAATCCACTTTGGATGAATGGCCATAAAAGTGATAATACGATTGCAGTTACTGTAGACCAAACAATTACAACGAATGGCACGAATCGTTTTCCGTTAAAGAATGCTAATGCTTGTGGCAGTTTGTTATAGTTATAATATTTGTTATATAAAGTAGCTCCTAAGAAACCTGTGATAATCCCTACGAAAACCCCCATGTTTAATGCTGGTGCACCAAGTACAGAAGTAAAGTAATCTTTTACAATTAAGTCCCCTGCTAATACTGAAGAAACTTTCGCTTTTGAATCCGCTAACATTTCAGCGTTTACGCCAAATATAGCCCCTGTAATTCTGTTTGTTAAGACGAATGCTAATAGCGCTGCAAATGCACCACCTGCGCGATCTTTCGCCCAAGATCCCCCAATCGCTACTGCGAATAAGATGTGTAGATTAGTAATAATTGCCCAACCGATATCTTCCATTACGCGAGCGATTGTATGAACTGCGTTAATATCCCCAGCAGACATTCCAATTAACTTACCGATAGAAATCATTAAACCAGCTGCTGGCATTACAGCTACAACAACTAATAACGCTTTCCCGAACTTTTGCCAAAAATCAAAAGACGTAATTTTCATCTGTTCTTCCTCCCCTTTATTTATAACAACATAATGATTTAAATTATAATTTCTGTTTCTATTATGAAAACGATTCCTTATGTTACTTCATTTTTATCTTTACGCAACCGTTTTCATAAATCTATTTTAATAAAAGCGTTTTCACTTTGCAATAGAAATTTATTATTTTTCATAAAAAAAGATGCTCTAAGAGCATCCTTTTTTATTATGAAATACGATAAACCCTTGTTTCATACGGCTTTAACATGATTGAATTTACTTGTTCATGTTCCGCAACTTCATAGTTATTTAAAAGCAAACGTTTGCGTTCTAGTGCAAATAAATCCTCATTATACACAGCTTCCTCTTTTGAGATATTACTAATTACGACTATTTTTTCATCGTTTAATGTACGAGTATATGCATAAATTTGCGGATCATCTTCTAAAAGTAAATCGTACGTACCGTAATTCAGTACATCGTGCTCTTTTTTCAGGGCAATCATTTTCTTATAGAAATTGAAAATAGAGTTCTCTTCATTCTTTTGCTTTGCAACATTGATTTCTTTGTAGTTTGGATTCATACCAAACCAAGGCGTACCTGTTGTGAAACCAGCATTTATCTCATCGTTCCAATGCATAGGCGTACGTGAATTATCGCGGCAAGAAGCCCATATAATTTCCATCATATCTTGATGGGATACGCCCTCTGCAATTTTCTCGCGATATAAATTTTTAATTGCTACATCATCGTAATCTTCAATGTTTGGGAATTGAACATTTGTCATCCCAATTTCTTGTCCTTGATAAATAAACGGTGTACCGTGCATAAAGAAATACATCGCTCCTAAAGCTGTCGCACTTTCACGCCAATATTGTTTATCATCTCCCCAAGTTGAAACGATACGTGGCTTATCGTGATTCTCAATATATAAAGCATTCCATCCTTTATTTTCTAACCCTTTTTGCCATTTCGTTAATACCTTTTTCAGCCCTACAACATCAAGATCTTTCTTCTTTTCTGCATCCCATAAACTTAAATGTTCGAATTGGAATACCATATTGAACTTACCTTGCTCTTCTCCAACCCAAAGCTCAGCATCTTCAATCTTAACGCCATTCGCTTCACCAACAGTCATAATATCGTACTTAGAAAATGTATTTTCTTTTAATTCTTCTAATAAAGGTTGAATACCATCCACATTCATATGTTTATCAAAAGATGGAACATACTTTAGTCCTTTTGGATTTGGCATATCTTTAAAGCCGTCTTCTTTTTTAATATGGCTGATTGCATCTACTCGGAAACCATCAATTCCTTTATCAAGCCACCAATTAACTGTATCGTATAGCACTTCTCGAACTTCTTTATTCTCCCAGTTTAAATCTGGTTGTTTACGCGAGAATAAGTGTAAATAATATTGTCCTGTTACTTCATCATACTCCCATGCCGAACCATTAAAAATACTTTCCCAGTTGTTTGGTTCTGCACCATCTTTACCATCATGCCAAATATACCAATCACGCTTCGGATTGTCTTTAGATGAACGAGACTCAATAAACCATGGATGTTCATCACTTGTATGATTAATAACTAAATCAATAATAAGCTTCATATCACGTTTATGAACTTCATCTAGTAAAGCATCAAAGTCTTCCATCGTCCCAAACTCATCCATAATATCTTGATAATCACTAATGTCATAACCATTATCATCATTAGGTGACTTATACATTGGACAAATCCAAATTACATCTATTCCTAAATCTTTTAAATAATCCAGTTTCGCAATAATACCTTGTAAATCTCCAATACCATCGCCATTTGAATCCATAAAGCTACGTGGATAAATTTGATAAGCAACCGCTTCTTTCCACCATGTCTTATTCATAGTCATTCTCTCCTTTTGCATCCCATCGGAATTTTTATGCAAACGTTTTCGTAACACTATCATAACAAAATATGAATAGTTTGCAACTGTTTTCATTGAACTCTATGTAGTTTCTTGATTCTTATGCTTTATTTATTTCTCACAAAGGCAAATCTCATTCTTCTCATCTCCTTGTCCACGCACGTTACATATACTTTTCATATATTAATAAAAAGCCCCGCTTATTTTAGAAAGGAGTGATAAATTGAAACAAACAAAATTAACAGGTCGTATCGTTGTTCCTTCAGACCCTGACTATGACGTAGCCCGAATGAACTTAAATTTAAGTATTCCAAAACTCCCTTGTATTATTGTGTTTTGTCAAAATAAAAATGATGTGTGTAACGCCTTAAAATGGGCACGCGAGCGTCATGTACCATTTCGCTTAAGAAGCGGACGTCATAGCTATGAAAATTTTTCTCTTTTAAATAGAGGACTTATTATTGACGTGAGTGAAATGCATCGTATTACTGTTCATACAGATAAATTAACAGCAACAATTGAAGCTGGTGCAAACCTTGGCACTGTTTATAAAGAGCTTTGGAATTATGGTGTGACAATACCGGCTGGTACAAGCGCAAGCGTTGGAATTGTTGGATTAGCACTTGGCGGTGGCATCGGTATGCTTTCACGCTTATTTGGATTAACATGTGATCAATTAATAGAAGTTGAAATGGTACAAGCATGTGGTAAATTTGGAGCAAAAATCATTCGTGCAAGCGAACATGAAAACCATAACTTGTTTTGGGCATGCCGCGGTGGCGGTGGTGGAAACTTCGGAATTATTACTTCTTTGACTTTTCGCGTACACCCTATAAAAAATGTATCAATCTTCTCCATTACATGGGAATGGGAAGATTTTATTGCTGCCTTTCAAGCTTGGCAAAACTGGGCGCCTTATGTAGACGAACGTCTTACTTCATCAATTGAATTATTCACAAAACAACAAAACAAAATTGAAGCACAAGGTGAGTTTGTTGGCTCTCCCTCTGAACTCCATTCCTTATTATCTCCTCTTCTTGAAACTGGTACCCCCTCTCTCTTTATAGATGAAGTTCCTTATATAAAGGCTGTTGAATTTTTTAACAGTGGTAACATCCCTGAAAACTTCAAGCGCTCCGGTTCCTACGTATATAAACCTATTCCTCTTAAAGGAATTCAAATCATGCAGTATTTTCTTTCACATGCACCAAATAAAGATGCGAGTATTTGGCACCAATCGCTCGTAGGTGCTGTTAAAAATATTCCGCCTACTGAAACAGCTTATTTCCATCGCAAAGCAATTATTGCGCAAGAATACATTACCTCTTGGAAATGTGATGATGAAGAAAATCGAAATATACGCTGGGTTAAAGATTTACGAGAAAGCTTAGATCCTTATACACTAGGTGACTATGTCAATTGGCCCGATATCGACATTAAAAATTGGCAAACTAGTTATTATGGCCCTAACTTTCAAAGATTACGTAAAGTGAAAACCATATATGATCCTTGCAATGTATTTCGCTTTCAACAAAGTATCCCACCTTTTCATACGTAAAAAAGAGGGATACAATAAAAAACCATCCAATATGCTATTACCTCGCAGCATGTTGGATGATTCAAGTTGATTTTCTATATCGTTTCAAATTATTGCTCCTACTCATACACTTTTACTTACGGATTAATTTTATTTCGTATCATTTTCATGCAGTGAATGTATTTTTATATTTGGAACTGCATCTTTTTCAATAACGCTACTATAAACAACAGGAATTTGAAATTCGACTTGCTTTGTCTCATGTTTTTGTAAATAGATTGGATTTGGTACTGGATAACTTTTTGAATCCTCATATAAAACAACTTTTAATGCTTGTGAATGATTACGATAATTTTTTAAAGTAACAATACACTTTCGTTCGATATCCTCTCCATTTTTCTCCATTCTACACTGGCTATCTTCTTTTTTATATTCTATTGCTTCTACCCCTGTTTTTCCTGCGTAGTACCATGTTTTATTTAATGTCTGGAGGATGTTATTTAAAATAAACGGCATCATTAAAATCAAAATACTAATGCCTACTACTTTTATCTTATTCATTTTTCTAAATGTACTAGACTCCTTTTTTCCTAGCCATTTTAAAAATAATATAAATGCAATTACATGTAGTATGAAAGAAACAATCAATATATTTGAGACTTTATAATCCATATAAACATACGTATGTATCGGGATCTTATAAACATTGAATAGTTTTTCCCCAATTAATTCATTATCATTTGGAATTTTTAATAATAACAAAACCCCTATACTGTAACAAATAGCTACTAATCGATCATACTCAATACGAATCATTCTTTCTCCCCTTCACTTTGTTTTTTATTATCGATTTTAGCTATTATTACCATACTATACTATCTTTTCATAGAGGAAAACGTAAAAAAGTTCCTTATAAATATATAAAGAACCTTATTAATATACACTATGAATTAAAAAATCAATATACAATTTTCACATAGAGATTTCTTCAAAATATGTTGGATCATGTATTGTAATTTTTTTATCTAAAATTGTAACAATGCTATCATTTTTTAATTGTTTTAATACGCTGCTAACTGTCTCTCGAGATGTTCCAGATATTTTGGATATTTCAATTGTTGTAAGTGGACATGAAATTACAATCTTTTCTCCACTCTGTTCTCCTAAATCCTGCATTAAATAATTTAACGTTTGGATAACACGATCTTGTGCATTAGGAATTGTAATATTTTGCACTCGATTTTCATTCAATTTTAATATCGATGATAATTGCTGAACAACGTACATCAATTGCGTTCTGCTGGACTTTACCATATCTTCAAAGATTACCGTTGAAATATAATATACCTCCACATCCGTCATTGCTTCTGCTGTATAGTTATATCCTCTGTCTGTAAACATACCACCATAAGGAAAAATAGAATACCGCTTTACATAGTCATCGTATAATAAGTTCCCATTTTGATTAACCCGCTCTAACTTTACAAAACCATCTAACATGAAGTAAATTCTTTCCCTTGAATCCCCTTCTAAAAATAAAAATTGACCTTTTTTATAAGTTCGCCAATAAACAAACTCTGTTAAGCCTTTCAATTTTTTTTCTGTTAAATGAGCAAATAATTCGAACTGCTTTAAGTCTTTCACTACGTTCCGTCTATTCATAAAATTCCCTCTCTCTTGCTGTATGTTGGAGCGAAAAATCAAGAAAGCGTATTCAATTTGAATTTTATCATAATTAACTTGTATATTCAGATTTTATCATGAAAACTTTATGAACAATGAATACAAAAAATATTAATAAATAAAAAGAATGGAGTTACTAACTCCATTCTTTTTTACTACTAAGTAGCGTACATAATAATTTTAAACACACATGCATACATTCTGTTTTGAAATAATAGTACCGGCTTTTTCTTCTAGTGCTTCATATACTTTTTCTAAAGACGTAATAATTGTTTTTCTTTTTGGATTTGTATTAACAAAATTAATAGCAGCTTCAATTTTTGGAAGCATGCTTCCCGCAGCAAATTGTTGTTCTTCAATATATTCTTCTAATTGATTCACTGTGACATGCTCTAATTTCTTTTGATTCGGTTGATTATAATTTACATACACATGATCAACTGCAGTTAAAATAACGAGCGTATCGGCATCTACTAATTCTGCTAATTTCTGCGCAGCGAAATCTTTATCGATAACTGCTTCAGTTCCTTTTAACCCTTCTTCAGAATCAATTACTGGAATTCCACCTCCGCCCACAGCTATCACTATGTTTCCATCTTCGACCAAAGAATTAATCACTTTATGTTCATGAATACTTACAGGCTTCGGTGATGGAACAACACGTCTCCATCCTCTACCAGCATCTTCTTTAAACACTGCTTTTGTTTCATCCATTAATCTTCTGGCCTCTTCTTCTGTATAAAAAGGACCAATTGGTTTAGTTGGATTTTTAAATGCCTCATCTTTTTTATCCACAACAACACGTGTTATAACCGTTGCTACATCTTTGTTTATATTCCGTTTTTTCAATGCCTTTTCAATCGCATTTTCCATCCAATATCCAATCATCCCTTGGCTCATTGCCCCACAAGTATCTAATGGCATTGCAGGTGTCTTTTCCGTTTCTGCAGCTTTTTGCTGTAATAAAATATTCCCCACTTGTGGGCCATTTCCATGCGCAATTACTATATCCACATCATTTTCCATTATTTTCACAAGTTGTTCCGCCGTTTTTTCCAACGCTTCTTGCTGCGCTCCCGCAGTAGCTTCTCCAGACTGTATCGCATTTCCCCCTAGTGCAACTACAATTTTTCTTCGTACCATATTCCAGCCCTCCAGTTGATTTCGCTTTCACAGCGCTTTATAAAGTAATACTGCCTGTAATTAATCCATAAATCGCAAAGAATGCTAAAGCACCAATTGCTACGGATGATGCTAATTCCACTCGAGTAAATATTTGCTTCGAACTCTTTTGCTTTTGAACATTGTAAAAAATAAAAATACCTGGCGCATATAAAGTCATTGTTAATAATAAATACTCTAAACCGGCTGCATAAACTAACCACACGCCATAAATACTTGCGATCAAGCCAATTATTATATTTTTATTTCGATCTGCTTCTTCAGACTTTAAGCTATGTTTCAGTTGATAAAATGCTGAAAAAGCATATGGGATTAAAATAGCTGAAGATGCTAAAGAGAATGCAAAGTTATACGCCTGATCAGAAACGACGAATGTTAACAAGAATATTTGTATTAAACCATTTGTTATCCATAATGAATTTACTGGAGCCTTATTTTTATTTTCTTTTGCGAACCATTTTGGAAATACTCCATCTTTAGCCGCTAAATATGGAATTTCAGAAGCGAGCAAAGTCCAACCTAACCAAGCACCTAATACAGAGATGACTAAACCTAAATTAATAAAGATAGCACCCCATTTTCCAACAACACTTTCAAATAAATAAGCCATAGCCGGATTTTTCAAACCTGCAATGTCTGCTTGCTGCATAAGTCCAAGAGACAATAATGTGATTAAAATGTAAATGATGAGTGTACCAATTAAGCCAATAACGGTTGCTTTCCCTACATCACTTCTATTTTTTGCTCGACTGGATAAAACAACAGCCCCTTCTACCCCAATAAATACCCATAAAGTTACAAGCATTGTACTTTTAACTTGGCTGCCAACTGCTCCCCATGAAAAAGAACCAGTTTGCCCCCAAAATCCATCTAAGAACGTATCAATATGAAACGCGAAGATTCCTATGACAATAAATACAAATACAGGTACTAATTTTGCGATTGTAGTTACTAAATTCACAAGGGCTGCTGATCGAACTCCACGTAAAATTAACATGTGAACACACCATAATAATACACTTGCCCCAATAATGGATTCTACATTTTGACCGCCTTCAAAGATCGGGAAGAAATATCCTAATGAAGAAAACAATAATGTACCGTAAGCTACATTCCCAAGCCAAGCAGATAGCCAGTATCCCCACGCACTATTAAATCCCATAAAATTACCAAATCCTGCTTTTGCATAGCTAAAAATACCACCATCTAAATCTGGCCGTTTTACAGTTAGATTTTGAAAAGATAATCCGAGTGCAATCATCCCAATTCCTGTTATAACCCAGCCAATAATAATGGCTCCAGCACCAGCACCTTTTGCCATATCACTCGCTAAATTAAAGGCTCCACCGCCAATCATAGACCCAACTACAAGAGCCGTCAGTGTAAACAACCCTAATTTCTTATCTTCACCCATTCCACTCACCTCTCTTTAATTGCAATAACAATACAAAAGCAATAGTGAATGATAGTGTCTAAAGGAGGAGAAAGAAGAAAGGAAGACTCCCTTTCTTCTTTACTCCATGTTTCCTAAAGTAGCTGCCATAACCGCTTTAATTGTATGCATTCTATTTTCAGCTTGATCAAATACTTTTGAATGTTTACTGCGGAATACTTCGTCAGTTACCTCCATTTCTTTCAACCCATATTTCTCATAAACTTCTTCGCCATACATCGTTTCAACATCATGAAATGCAGGTAAACAATGTAAGAAAATCACGTTTTCATTCCCTGTTGCTTTAATCATTTTCATATTTACTTGATAAGGTTTCAATAACTCGACACGTTCAGCAAATTTTTCTTCTTCCCCCATAGACACCCATACATCTGTATAAATTACATCTGCATTCGCAACAGCTTCTTCCACATTACTTGTTATCATTACCTGTTCATTATATTTTTTTGCTAAATCAATTACTTCTTGTGCAGGCCATAAAGTTTCCGGTGTACAAATACGTACATCCATTCCAACGATTGCTCCACCAACTAGTAAGCTATTAGCAACATTATTTCGTCCATCGCCAACGTAAACGAGCTTTACATTTTTCAATTTCCCTACATGTTCTCTAATTGTTAATAAATCTGCTAGTGTTTGTGTTGGATGCCACATGTCTGTTAATCCATTCCAAACTGGCACGCCAGAATTTTGTGCTAAAGATTCTACAGTTTCATGATTAAATCCACGAAACTCAATTCCGTCAAACATACGCCCTAACACTTTTGCTGTATCCTCTACAGATTCTTTTTTCCCAAGCTGAATATCACCTTTCCCTAAATATTCAGGATTCGCTCCTAAATCTGTACATGCTACTGTAAATGCACAACGCGTACGAGTGGAAGTTTTTTCAAATAAGAGCGCTACATTTTTACCCTCTAAATAATGATGCGGGATACCATTTTTCTTTTTCTCTTTTAATTCTGCTGCCAAATCTAGAAAATATAACAATTCTTCTTGTGTAAAATCTTTTTCTGCTAGAAAGCTTCTTCCTTTTAAATTTGGTCTAGTCATTAACATACTTCATCCCTACTTTCTCCGTTATTTATACTAAATATCTTTACGAACGATTGGCATACTCATGCAACGTGGACCCCCACGACCACGAGATAATTCCGAACTTAGCACCTCAATCACTTCTATACCGTGTTCCCGTAATAACGTATTGGATACATAGTTGCGATCATATGTAACAACTACACCTGGCGCGATTGCTAATGTGTTCGAGCCATCATTCCATTGTTCACGAGCAGAAGCAATTACATCTCCTCCTCCACATGGAATAAGAACTAATTCACTTAAACCTAATACTTCTTTTAATGCTTCCATTAAAGAAGTACGATGTGTAATTTTAAGAGTTTCCTCATCTGATCCTTTTTCTAAAATATAAATATTCATATTCCCTTTTGGCCCTTGAATGGCTGGGTGAATTGTAAACTTGTCATAATCAACCATTGTAAATACTGTATCTAAATGCATAAATGCTCGACATTTTGGAATTTCTATTGCTAACACTTTCTTAATTTTATTTTGTCGGCTAAAGAGATTTTTAGCTAAACGTTCAATTGCTTTAGCTGAAGTACGAGCAGATACTCCAATCGCAATTGTTTCTTCATTTAAAATTAGCTCGTCGCCACCTTCAATTGGAAATTTATAATCACGATCTAACCAGATTGGTACATTATGTTTTGCAAATCTTGGATGATATTTAATGATGTACTCCATGAATAATGATTCACGTCTACGTGCTGGTTCTCTCATCTTATTTATCGTTAAGCCATCGCCCACGCTAGCTGCTGGATCACGAGTAAAATATAAATTAGGCATTGGATCTAAGTAAAACGGATAATGATCTTCCATTAATTCATATAAATGTCTCTTCTTACTTGTTTCAATTTCGTTTTTCCGTACACCGCCCATAATTTTTTGAATTAATTCTTCATTTGAAAAGGAAAGTAAATATTCTTTTAAAGTTTGATGTGCAACATTTACGTCGGCCTGTCCTTCTTTTAAAATACGATCAACAAATTCTTCTCGAAGTTTTTTATCTACTAACGCCTCAGCGGCTAGTTTTTCTAAATAAAGAACTTCAACACCCCGATTGCGTAACGTTTGTGCAAAATAATCATGCTCTTTTTGAATAATTGGTAAGTATGGAATATCGTCAAATAATAATTGCTGCAAATAATCTGGCGTCAAGTTTTCCACTTCTTTACCCGGTCGTTTTAATAAAACCGTTTGTAATTCCCCAATTTCTGAAGTAACATGTATCGGATGTTTCATTTGTTGTACCTCCTTTTAAATATGTTTGATGTCTTACAAGTACATAATAAATGCTCTGCACTTTCATCTTTGTGAAAGCATCCACATTATCATTGTGAAATATTAAACAAGTTATTTTTTTAAAATCATACGAATATGTATTTTTATACCAAACTATCTCGCTTTCTCAATAAAAAATACATATATTACGCATATATGTTGAATATTTAACTTCCGTATTTACACAAAAATCCTGTTTTTAATTTTTATTAAAAACAGGATTTTGCATCTAAATAATTAAATTTAACCTTTCTTCTAAAATCTCCCTATCTGATTTCGACTGAGAAATTATAAGGCATGTATCATTTCCACATATACATCCTATTTTTTCTTTCCAATCTAACTCATCAAATAAAACACCAATAACATGTGCATTTCCAGGTAATGTTTTAATAATCATTAATTGATCTACACAATCAATTTTCACAACAACCTCCCGTAATTTTTTCTTTAACTTTATATCAGTTTGTAAATGCTCTTCTGAGAAAATTTTATATATCATCAATCCTTCTTGAGAAGGTACCTTCGTTAAGTTTAACTCACGAATATCTCGAGAAACCGTAGCTTGTGTTACTAATACGTCTTTTTTTGCTAACAATTCTACTAATCTTTCTTGCTTCTCTATTTCATACTCTTTTACAAATTGTTTAATTAATCGTTGTCTTTTTTCTTTTTTCATAAAAGACACCCCTTTTAATATTATAGCTCGCTATAATTTTCATCCGAAAGGGACAGAAAAGAATGTTGCGGAAACGTTCATAGTTTATATCTTTTAACTATAGATATTAAATCTAGCTAAAAAAGAGAAGAACAGCATTCTGTTCTTCTCTTTTACATTGAAAATCGTTCAATTGTTTGTTTCAAGTCTGTTGCTTGCTTCTCTAAATCCTTTAATAATTGATCGATCGCTATCATATTTTTAGATTGTTGCAACGTTACACGTGCTACTTCTTGTGAACCAGCTGACGTTTCTTCAGCAATTGCTGCTACAGCCTTCGTCTGTGCACCTGTTTGATGAATGTGACTCACTTGTTCATTCATATAGATACTAATTTGCTTCGTTGCATCCGCTACTTCCATAACACTTGATGACATTTCTTTTAAAATTAATTCGGTAGCTGCCCCACGTTTCGCCTCTTCTTTAGCTATTTTCACTTGTTCTGTCATTTTCGTTGCAACTTGTTGCACTTCCTCTTGCATATTCCGTAATAACTGCGATATATTTCTTGCAGAATGGTCACTTTCATCTGCAAGTTTACGTACTTCTTCAGCTACAACGGCAAAGCCCCGTCCATGCTCTCCAGCACGAGCAGCCTCAATAGAAGCATTAAGTGCTAATAAATTTGTTTGGCTAGCAATCTCACTCACAACAGATACAATATGTTCTACTTGTTTCATTCTTTCCTCTAACTTCTGTACATTTTGCATTGAATCTTCATTTTCTTTCGCCAATGTTTGAATACCTTGAATTAAAGACGTAAAGACACGCGTACTATGCCCTAAAGCTTGAACCATTTCTGAAGACAACTCATCAGACTGTTTTGCTTTCTCTTCTACTTCACTTGCAATAGAAGTTGTTGTATCAACAGCGGAAACAATCGCTTGAATTGATGCCGCTGATTGCTCAGCGCCAGAAGAAATCTCTGCAAGAGTTTCAGAAACACCTTGTGCTTGTTTCGTTGCTTCGCCAGTTTGTTTTCTAATTTGCTGTACTTGATTGTTTGTATACGAAAATGTTGTATCAATATTTTTTACCATGCCCCTTAAGTTCCCAAGCATCATATTAAATGCAATACTTAAAGATTTAATTTCATCATCAGTCTTCGGTAACGGAACATCTTCACGAATGTCTCCTTCAGCCGCTTTTCTCGCCGCCTCCTCTAACTTTCGAAGCGGTTTAATTAAAAATATGGCTGCTCCATATGCTAAAATTCCAGACCATACTACCCCTAATAACATAACGATAATATTATATGCAGTTTGACTTACATAACTTTGAAAATAATCATATATCACATAAATAAAAAATATACTTGTTGAATATGTAATTAAAGCTAAAACTGTAGTGAATAGCATAAGTTGTGTACGTAAGCCAAAGGAAAATGCCTTCCTTTCTTTTTCCATCTCTTCTTTCCCCCTTTTTATAAGTAATATAAGTACTACCTATATATTATTATCCATATTTTCGTTATAGAAAGATATAGGGATTTTAAAAATCATTATTCCCTTGAATATCAAATCAACTAAAAAAAATAAAGGATTCTGACAATTTGTGACTAATAACAGAAATAAGGGGCAACATTTGTAAAATATATTTTTGACTGGGGGTTTTGTATGATTCAGGTTCGAAATCTAGTAAAATCATTTGGCTCACTTGACGTTTTAAAAGGAATTGATTTAGAAGTACAAGAAAAAGAAGTTGTCGTTTTAATTGGTGCCAGTGGTTCCGGTAAAAGTACATTACTTCGCTGTCTTAACTTTTTAGAAATGTACGATGAAGGTGAAATTCACTTACAAGGTGAACGAATTGATCCAAAGCATTCAAATTTAAACAAAGTCCGCGAAAATGTCGGTATGGTTTTTCAGCACTTTAACCTCTTTCCCCATATGACCTCACTAGAAAACATCATAGAAGCACCTATTCATGTAAAAAAATTAGAAGCAGCAAATGCAAAAGAAATCGGAAATCTGCTTCTGCAAAAAGTCGGCCTACAAGATAAAGCAGATGTAACGCCCCATCTCCTATCAGGTGGTCAAAAACAGCGTATTGCTATTGCACGAGCTCTTGCTATGAATCCTAAAATTATGCTATTTGATGAACCTACCTCAGCTTTAGACCCTGAACTTGTTGGAGAAGTATTGCAAGTTATGAAAGAACTTGCTGAAGAAGGAATGACCATGGTTATTGTTACTCATGAAATGAATTTCGCAAGAGATGTAGCTGATCGCGTCATTTTTATGGATGATGGAAAAATTGTAGAAGATGCTCCGCCAGCACAATTCTTTTCAGCTCCATCACATGAACGAGCGAAACAATTTTTACGTAACGTTTTATAATATAACTTCTGTTTCAAACGAAAAGAAATACATTCATACGGTGCACAACTAATCATCTAAATAAAATATTTCAATAACATACTTAAAACCATCCGTATGATCAATATATAGGAGGGGTTTTATGAAAAGAAAACTATTAACCATTGTTGCGAGTATTACATTATGCACATCCTTTATACTAGGAGCCTGTAGTAAGGAAAGTGCTACTACTTCTTCAAATGGTGAAAAAGAATTTCGTTATGCGATGAGTGGCTTATATAAACCTTTTAACTATAAAGAAAATGACGGAAAACTTGTCGGTTTTGATGTAGAACTAGGTGAAGCACTTGCGAAAAAAATGAATATGAAACCAACCCCTATTACAAATCCATGGGAAACGCTAATCCAAGGTCTCAAAGCGAAAAAGTATGATGTAATACTGGGCAGTATGGCAATTACAGAAGAACGCTTAAAAGCTGTTAATTTCTCAAATCCTTATTATCGTTCTGGTGCCCAAATTTTTGTAGCTAAAAAGAATACATCTATCTCTTCTCCAGAAGATTTAAAGGGTAAGAAAATTGGTGTTGTAAAAGCTAGTACCTTTAAAGACCTCGTTGCAAAATATACAGATCAAATTACAGAATACGATAGCGATATTACTGCACTTATGGACTTAGAGCCTGGACGTATCGACGCAGTAATTACAGATCAAATGGTTGGTTTACGCATGATCAAAGAAGGTAAATCAAATATAAAAGAAGCTGGAAAACCACTAAACCTTGATGAAATGGGAATTGCTATTCGTAAAGATGATAAAGAAATGGTCGAGAAAGTAAATAAAGCTTTAGATGAAATTATTAAAGATGGTACGTATGAAAAGATCAGTAAAAAATGGTTTGGGCGTAATATTCTTGGTGAAGAGGAAAAAACGAAGTAATTTAGCCCTTCAAAGTTTCCATAAATCATGCCCCACTTTGTGTGGGGCATTTCATTCTCTACTAAAATCTATACAATATGAGGTGAAACGCATGTTTGAAATTTTTATCTCTACCTATCCCACACTCTTAAAAGCTACTATTGTCACATTACAATTAACACTAACATCCCTATTACTCGGTTCACTAATTGGATTACTATTCGCTTTCTTTCGAATCTCTAACAATAAAGTTTTAAATAGTATTGCTCACGTATATATCGCCATTATTCGTGGTACACCTTTAATTGTTCAAATCGCCATTCTCTATTTTGGGATTACATCCGTTGTTGTTTTTACTCCTTTTTGGGCAGGAGCCATTGCTTTAGCAATCCATAACGGTGCATATATTACTGAAATTTTCCGCGGCTCTATCCAATCTGTCGATCGTGGACAAATGGAAGCTGCTCGCTCTCTAGGGATGCCGTATTCTTTAGCAATGCGACGTATTGTATTACCGCAAGCATTTCGTCAATCTATTCCTCCTTTAGGAAATCAATTTATTATTGGATTAAAAGATTCTTCACTTGTTGCTTACGTAGGATTGTCCGAATTATGGGGGTCAGGTTTATCAATCGCTGCAGGGAACTTCCAACAATTAGATACATATATAATCGTTGGTTTATATTATCTCGTGCTCGTTCTCCTATTCACTTACCTTGTTAATCTTTTAGAAAAACGATTACAGCGAAAAGAAACAAACTCCGTTCAAATTAATACAAAGAATAAAAAAGAAGTCTCTTTATAAGAAAAAGCAAGCCTGAGATGGCTTGCTTTTTCACTGCAACATATATCAATTTTTACTGATTTACTTTTTTAATACTCTCTTCTTCCTCTATATGTTCCTCACGATATGAAATATTATGAGGATCTAGCCCATTTCCTAAAGAACCATAGAAATGCTCTCTATGCGGATCCACTAATTCACTTCCTTGATAATACACACGTGGTGTATTCCATAGCGCTGCCAAAGCTTTTGTCATCGGCATCTCATGATAGCGTTCCGGCCACATTTCTTTAATTTTCTCTTTTACTAACGGGTAGTATTTAGAGCTCATAGCAGGGAACAAATGATGTTCTGTATGATATGAGAAATTGAAATGTAAAACGTCTACCCAACGCGGCACTGTTACTGATAAACAGTTTGCTAACGGATCATTTACTGGAACAATTGGATTTAAGCGGTGATTTGTTGCGATATATGCCATTACAATAAAGTTAGCAATTAACAATGGAATCACATATGCAAATAACCATTTTCCAGGTCCCATAATAAACAATAAACTAATCCAAACAGTCCAAGGCAAAAGAAGTTGAAGCCATACAGATTTTTGATTGGATGACTTAAACTCTTTTATAAAATGAAAGAACATTCGAGTCGAATGCAATGTAAATTGAATTGTTAGTGACAGAAAACTAAAGAATGAACGTACATGAAGAGGCATGCGATATACCCAGCTCAAAAACTTACTCTTTTTAAGCTTCTCAAGTGTAGGCCATGCATCTGGATCATTCTCTTCATGTTGTGTATGAACGTGATGCGTTGCATTATGCCACTTTCGCCAAAGTTTAGGACCTGTTGATAATGGCATAAATGCAATCGCTCCTAAGAAATCACGAAGCCATGCCTTTCTTACAACAGTTCCATGTAAAATTTCATGCCCTAAAAACCCAAGTGAAGCAAAACATAATCCAAGAACGATCGCAATTCCTAGATTAGCCCACACATTCAATTCAAATACACCAATCGATATTAACCCCGCCAATGCCACAAGCAAATAAGCCAGTCCACCAAACAGACGAGTAGGAACTGGTTTAAATGCCTTTTTCGGCAAATGTGGTGATACACGTGCTGCATACCACCCAAACGTATGAAGCTCCTTCATCCTTTTGCCCCTTTCTTATGCCGCGCCTTGCGCAACTTACATATATCAATTCTTGCTTCCAGATTGATTTTACTAGGTGATTAAAAAAGCCTCTATTATAAGGAAAATATACTCACTCTATCGTCACTTACTTTTCGCTTTTATTATCAATGAAAAACATTTCTCTTTTTACTCTCTATCAACCTTTCCACATGATAAATCATATCAATAGAATTTCCACATTGTCAATAACTTTTATGACCTAGTAATAAAAGTTGGTTATATTTTTATAATTATACTTTATTTCACTAAAGAAAAAACATAGATTTTATAAGGTTTCATCCATTATGCATATACGTACTTTTCCATGCTATAGACTCTATCTTATTCAAGAACTCTCTATGTAAACAACAAATACACTCATCTAAATCTAGTTTTACACAACTTCTACCTCTTCATACCGACAACATCTGATAATTATATTAAGATAATTTCATCTTTCTTTTAAATAAAAATAGCCTCCCTCTCAAACAGCACACATGAATTTCATATCATATGGAAATATTAAAAGGAAAATTGTTCTAAATCAGGAGGTTTCCTTAATGACAAGCGATACATTTCCACAATTCCCATCATCTTATTGGATTGAATCTACTCAAATCCCGACTTTTCCCCCTTTATCTGAAAATATAAAGACAAAAGTTGCTGTTATCGGTGCTGGTATTACAGGTATTACTACTGCCTATTTACTTGCAAAAGAAGGCATCGATGTTGTATTACTTGATTCTGGTCTTATTTTAAACGGGACGACTGGGCATACAACAGCAAAGATAACAGCGCAACATGATCTTATTTATGATGAATTAATCAATCATTTCGGTATGGAAAAAGCCGGGCTTTACTATGAATCAAATAATCATGCTCTACAATTTATTAATGAAACTGTGCAAACATATAAAATCGACTGTAATTTCTCAAATGAAGATTCATATTTATATACAACTACCGATAAGGGATTAAGAAGTTTATCGAAAGAATATGAAGCCTATCAAAAATTAAATATACCTTGTGACTATGTTCAATCTCTATCGATTCCAATTCCAGTACAATCTGCACTTGTCATGAAAAATCAAGCCCAGTTTCATCCCCTTCTTTATTTGAAAACACTTTTAGAAAAGTTTGTGGAGATGGGCGGAAAAGTTTACGAACAAACGACTGCTATGGATGTAGAAAAAGGAGATTCTCCACAAGTCATTACAAAGGGCGGACATCGCATTACTTGTGAATATGTTGTCTCTTGTTCACACTTTCCTTTTTATGATGCGAATAGCTTTTTCTTTACGCGAATGTACGCAGAACGCTCTTATGCTCTTGCTATTAAAGCAAAAACAGATTATCCAGGTGGCATGTATTTAAGTATTGATGACCCAAAACGCTCCTTACGCTACACAACAAGCAATGGGGAAAAATTAATTTTAATTGGCGGAGAAAGTCATAAAACAGGACAAGGAATAAACACGATGCTTCATTACGAAGCACTTTATTCTTTTGCGGAAGCAACGTTTGGAATAGATGAAGTTCCTTATAGATGGTCAGCACAAGATTTAATTACGCTAGATAAGCTCCCTTATATCGGACATATTAACGAAAGTAATCCAAATATATTTGTTGCAACTGGATATCGTAAATGGGGAATGACAACTGGAACTGCTGCCGCTCATTTACTGAAGGATTCCATTCTAAAAGTAGACAGTCCATATAAAGAACTGTATGCACCATCACGCTTCCATGCAAATCCAGATATAAAAACGTTCCTCTCCCAAAACCTTGATGTTGCGAAACATTTAATTGAAGGAAAGATTGAAACTGCATTACGTAAACCAGAAGACCTCGAAGTTGGTGAAGGATCTGTCGTACATGTTAATGGGAAACGAGCAGGTGCTTATAAGGACAAAGATGGAAAATTACATATTGTCGATACAACTTGTACACATCTCGGCTGCGAAGTTGAATGGAATAATGGTGATTGTACTTGGGACTGTCCTTGCCACGGTTCACGCTTTTCAATTGAGGGAGATGTTATTGAAGGTCCGGCAGATCAACCGTTAAAACGAGTTGATAATGAGTAAACAAATAAAGAATTTCAACAGAATGACTGTTGAGCTTCTTTATTTGTTATAAAACCTTTTCATATAAATTCCGATACAAGAAGGAAAATATTAACACCAAATAAAATAATATACTCATCTACAAATAAAAAGGGGGAATACTATGCAACCTTCAGCTCCACCTCATCTAGAATTTACAGAAACTATCTTTTCGAGCTCTATTACAAAACTTGTTGTTTTTATTTGTTGGCTAGCTATTCTAGCTGATGGATATGATTTAGGTATTTACGGTGCCGTTCTGCCAAAGCTCCTAGAAGACAAAAGCTGGGCACTTTCGCCGGCACATGCTGGTACAATTGCTAGCTATGCTTTATTTGGTATGTTTATTGGCGCTATTCTAGTTGGAACCATTACAGATCTAATTGGACGGAAATGGACGCTTATATGCTGCTTAGCACTTTTTTCTATCACAATGGGCCTAGCTGCACTTGCTCCTTCTCCCGAATTATTTGGTTTATCTCGGTTTATCGGAGGAATCGGATTAGGTGGTGTTATTCCAACAGCTTCAGCACTTACTGTTGAATATTCACCAAAAAAGCGACAATCTTTTATTTATGCTCTTATGTTTACTGGCTATCCTTTAGGGATCGTGTTAGGCGCTATTTTGTCGATGTTTATGTTAGAAGGTTTCGGATGGAGAACTATGTTTGGCATCGGAATGATTCCACTACTCCTTATTCCTTTCATTATTCGTTATTTACCTGAATCCATTCAATTTTTATTATCACGTAATCGCCAAAAAGAAGTTGACCAAATCCTTAATCGTTTTCAAATTGAATTCTATGTGAAAGATGAAACGCATCAACCCTCATCTAATATGCGAAAGAGAAATGGATTTCTTACTTTATTCTCAAAAGAATACAGAAAAGCAACGCTGCTCTTTTGGATCACTTATATAATGGGTATGTTTTTAATATACGGTTTAAATACTTGGTTACCTCAGATGATGCGACAGGCAGGATACCCTCTTGGATCTAGTTTATCATTCCTACTTATGCTAAATATTACTGCCGCTATCGGTGCATTATTTGCTGGAGCAATCGCCGATCGTATAGGAGCTAAAATTGTTATTAGCATCTCCTATCTTATGGCAGCTATATGTATTGGACTATTAACAATTAAACCATCTGTTACAATCATCTATCTTTTAATTGGTCTTGCTGGAATTGGATCAGTTGGCATTACCCAAATATTAAATGCATATGTAACACAATACTTCCCATCACATATCCGAGCTACTTCCTTAGGCTGGGGACTTGGACTTGGCCGAGTTGGCGCAATTACTGGTCCTATTCTTGTCGGTATTATTATGACAATGCAATATGACTTAGCATGGAATTTTTACTTATTCTCATTTGCAGGTCTTCTTGCAGCTATATCTGTTTTCATTATTCCTACAAAATAAAAAGAGCACAAACTTATGAACTGCACCTCCAATTGTTAGACACAGTCTAACAATTGGAGGTGCAGTTTTTCTATGGCTAAATTTACAGCTGATGAAAAAATACAAATCGTTTTACGTTATTTAAACGGAAATGAAAGTT
>NZ_JBQAGB010000029.1:0-33767 GCF_051916145.1 Bacillus cereus group sp. MYBK245-2
AGGTGGAGGGCTATTTTTCTAAATTCTATTATTTTATGTTGTTTTTATTAGCTAAAATCAAAAAAGATTCCAGAGTGTTGGGAACCCTAAAGGGTTTCCCAACACTCTGAAAAAAACACCTTACTTCAACGAGTAAGGTGATTTTTTATTAAATAAACAATCCAGCGATTGTCGCAGATAAAATAGAAGCAAGTGTTGATGCAAATAGCATTTTCCAACCAAATTTCGATACGACGCTTCCTTGTTTCTCAGAAAGAGCACGAATTGTACCAACGATCGCGCCAATTTGGCTAATACTTGCGAAGCTAATTAAGAATACTGTAACGATTCCAACTGTACGTGGAGATAATGTTGCTGCAACACCTTTTAAATCAAGGATTGCTACAAACTCGTTTAATACAATCTTCGTACCCATAATTCCGCCAGCTGGGATAATATCTTGAGCTGGAATCCCCATTAAAAATGCGAATGGAGCAAGTACGTAACCGAAGATTTGTTGTAACGTAACAGCATGTCCCATTGCCCCTGAAGCTGCACTAATTACGTAGTTTACAACTTCCATCACACCGATGAAGGCGATCATTAATGCTGCAACGATACCAGCTACTTTTAAACCATCAAGCGCGCCGTTAATCATCGCACCGATAAAGCTGTCTCCGAATAGCGTTCTATCAAATTTTTGAATCACTTCGTCTTCTTTTTTCGTATCAACTGGTGTTAATAACGAACAAACGATTAAGCTTGAGAATAAGTTTAGCGGAAGAGCTGCTAGTACGTATTTTGCATCTAACATCATTACGTATGATGCTGTAACAGAAGCAGAAACTGAGCTCATTGCAGAACAACAAATGATAAACATACGGTTTTTATTGAAATGTTGTAAATCATTTTTAATAACGATTAACGCTTCACTTGAACCGAAGAATACAGAGTTTACCGCATGGAACGATTCAACGCGTGGTAAACCAGTAATTTTTGAAATCGCACCGCCGACAACACGAACGATGAATGGTAAAACACCTAAATAACTAAAGATAGAAAGTAGTGCAGAGAAGAATACGATAATTAATAGTACGTTTAAGAAAAAGACAAAGTCTCTTTGAATTCCATTAAAGAGAAAATCAACACCTGTCGTACCAAGTTTAATTAGTTTGTTGAAAACTTTACCAATGAAAATAATGATTTGTTGACCAATCTTTGTGCCAAACATAAACCAACCGATTAAAATTTGAAAACCAATCATAATAGCAATTGCACGGAAGTTGATTTTACTTTTGTTGTTTGACAAAGCAAAACATAAACCTAAAACGACAAGAATACCGATAATGCTCATTACATATTGCATGTAGTTGCCCCTTTCAGAAGTTCGTATAAAGTTTGTACATAAAACGCTCGTTGTATTACTAAAAATAAAACAAAGAGGTTTTATGTCATACGTAAGATGTCTGACCTTTTAGAAAAATGGAAATAAAAAAAGGCCCATATGGATTCACTTTCATCTATGAGAGAAAGCTAATCAATATGAGTCCTTTTTTGCACATAGGCTAATATTCATTAGTTTTCCCCATAGTCCAGCAATTTAAGGTTGCCGGGTAGAAACTCTCGATCCATATTATCGAGTATATATGAGGTAACATCGTCCGTATTAAATTAGTAGTAGCGTAACATTAACAGAGAACTATCGTCAATAGCTTTTTTTCTTCCAATAGAAATAGACCATATAAGTATGATAAAATGTAACGCAGTGTTATGAAAAAGAGAGGTCGGAAAATGAGTACAAAAATGACGCCACCAGTTGAAAAAAACGAGTTTATAGATGTAGTATTTGAAGATTTAACACATGATGGTGCCGGTGTTGCGAAAGTAAAAGGCTATCCTATTTTCGTTAAGAACGGATTACCAGGTGAAGAAGCGCAAATTAAAATTATTAAAGTGAAGAAAAACTTCGCATTCGGTCGTTTAATGAAGCTTCATACAGAGAGCCCATATCGTAAAGATGCCGAATGCCCAGTGTACAATCAGTGCGGCGGTTGTCAGCTTCAGCATTTAACATATGAAGGACAATTACAAGCGAAAGAAAAACAAGTACGCGACGTTATGCAGCGCATTGGAGGACTAAGCGATGTTTCTGTTCATCCTGTACTTGGCATGAAGAATCCGTGGGTATACCGTAATAAAGCACAAGTGCCAATTGGAGAACGTGAAGGTGGACTTGTAGCTGGTTTCTATCGTCAAGGAACGCATGACATTATTAATATGGAATCATGTTTAATTCAAGCAGAAGAAAACGATACATTGATTCAAGAAGTAAAACGTATTTGTGAAAAACACGGTATTTCGGCGTACAACGAAGAGCGTAACAAAGGAACACTTCGTCACGTAATGGCTCGTTACGGACAAGTAACAGGGGAGATTATGCTTGTCTTCATTACTCGTACAGCAGAACTGCCAAACAAAAAAGCGATCATTGAAGAAATTGCTACGAAATTCCCAGAAGTAAAATCAATTGTTCAAAACGTAAACCCGAAACGTACAAATGTAATCTTCGGAGACAAAACGACAGTACTGTACGGATCAGAATATATTTATGACTTTATCGGCGATATTAAATTTGCGATTTCAGCACGTTCATTCTACCAAGTAAACCCAGAACAAACAAAAGTGTTATACGATAAAACGTTAGAATACGCAAAATTAGATGGCAATGAAACAGTAATTGATGCCTATTGTGGAATTGGATCAATCTCCTTATTCCTAGCACAAAAAGCGAAAAAAGTGTACGGCGTTGAAATCGTCCCAGAAGCGATCGAAGACGCAAAGCGTAACGCAGCACTAAACAACATGACAAACGCTGAATTTGGTGTAGGAGAAGCAGAAGTAGTTATTCCAAAATGGTACAAAGAAGGCGTAATCGCTGACACAATGGTCGTAGATCCACCGCGTAAAGGTTGTGATGAGGCACTACTTAACACAATCATCGACATGAAACCAAAACGCGTCGTATACGTATCATGTAACCCAGCAACATTGGCACGTGACTTAAAAGTACTAGAAGAAGGCGGATATAAGACGCAGGAAGTACAACCTGTTGATATGTTCCCGCATACGACTCATGTGGAGTGTGTAGCTTGGCTGAAGTTGGTATAATAGGAAAGCAGTTGATATAGGAAAATCTATACCATCTGCTTTTTGGTTTATTGAGAGTTTGAAATTGTATTCATAGTGAGAGGATTTGAATTTGAAATGATAGATAATTTTTGGCGTAATTTACCACGACCATTTTTCGTACTTGCACCAATGGAAGATGTGACAGACGTTGTTTTCCGTCACGTAGTAAGTGAAGCTGGTCGTCCAGATGTATTCTTCACAGAGTTCACAAACTCAGATAGCTATTGTCATCCAGAAGGTATGAAAAGCGTACGTGGTCGTTTAATTTTTACAGAAGATGAACAGCCAATGGTGGCACATATTTGGGGAGATAATCCTGAATATTTCCGTCAAA
The DNA here is from genome assembly GCF_051916145.1 of Bacillus cereus group sp. MYBK245-2. NCBI lineage: Bacteria > Bacillati > Bacillota > Bacilli > Caryophanales > Bacillaceae > Bacillus > Bacillus cereus group sp. MYBK245-2. The sequence goes on from NZ_JBQAGB010000029.1 coordinate 3,503, forward strand.
TGAGTATTGGTATGGCAGAGTTAGGATTTAAAGGCATTGATATTAATATGGGCTGCCCTGTACCGAACGTAGCATCAAGAGGGAAAGGTAGTGGTCTTATTCTACGTCCAGACGTTGCGGCAGAACTTATTCAAGCTGCAAAAGCAGGCGGACTACCTGTCAGCGTAAAAACAAGACTTGGCTTTAAAGAGTTAAGTGAGTGGGAAGATTGGTTAACGCATATTTTCAAACAAGATATTGCAAACCTTTCTATTCACTTACGTACAAGAGAAGAGATGAGCCAAGTAGATGCACACTGGGAGCTAATTCCGGAGATTAAAAAATTACGTGATCGTATTGCACCAAATACGCTCCTAACGATAAACGGAGACATTCCTGACCGTAAAACTGGGCTGGAACTTGCTGAAAAATACGGTATTGATGGTGTTATGATTGGACGAGGCATCTTTAAAAATCCATTTGCCTTTGAAAAAGAACCAAGAGAGCATAGTAGTAAAGAACATCTAGATCTTTTAAGACTACAGCTCGATCTTCAAGATCAATATGCAGAAGTATTACCACGCTCTATCACAGGACTACATCGCTTCTTCAAAATTTATGTAAAAGGCTTCCCTGGAGCTGCTGAATTGAGAAATCAGTTGATGAGTACGAAGTCGACGGATGAAGTGCGTACATTGCTTAATCAGTTTGAGGCGAGTGTTAGTGAGACACAGGGGAGTGAAACTGTGTAACTTTTGAAAGTTAGAAGGGATGGAGTGTAGCAATTTTATCCCGCATTAACGAGCAGTAAGACCCCCACCTCAAAATTCAGCGGAAGCAAAGAAGTTAGGTGGGGGGCGGACTGCCCATAAAAGCCTGATTGGTTCAACTAATAATAAGTGGGGGATGAACCAAACCCCCACTTATTAAATAAAGTTTCACTTTATTACGCCTATAATTGGAGGCTATGTAAATGTTAAGTGATCAGACGAGATATTCTAGGCTCGCAAATATAACAAAAATAATAAATACAAAATTAGAACTACGTGAAGTATTGCAGCGTGTAACAATGGCGATATCAGAGGAGATTGTTAGGTGTGACGCTGTTGGAATTTATTTACCTGAAGAAGATGGAACATTTAGAGGGTTTGCGGGAAAACCAGAGACCATAAATGGCGTAACGCTCGATACGCAGGTAATTGATCCTGAAATAGACTTACTGGCAAAAGAAGTTATTGAAACTAAAAAAACGATCTATATTCCTGATACCTCAAAGGATCATCGACCGGATCCGAGACCAGTCGATGCGTTCAAAATTAAATCTTTATTAGCTCTGCCTATCTCATTTGGGCAAGAGTTATTTGGTCTTGTTTTTTTATTTGATTATGGAGTTCCAATGAACTTAACAGATTCAGAAATTCAAAGTGTTGAAGCTTATGTAAATATGGCGGCGGTCGCCATTCAAAACGCAAAAAATTTAACCCAAAAAGAAAATCTTATTGCCGAGAAGCAGCTGTTACTAAATGTTACCCGTGATTTATCAGTGTGTTCCTCGGTACAGGAGATTTTTGATAAATGTTTTTTTTACTTAGGACAGATTTTAGAGAGTAAAAACATGGCTGCCCACCTTTTAGACCGGCTAGATAAAACAACGATTAAAACAACGAAATTAAGCGCGGACTGTGATTGGGCAGAAACTGACTGGACGGAGAAAACCTATGAAGCCAAGCTTCGAAAGGTTATTCAAACAAAAAATATAGATAGTAAGGGCCTACTGATGCTGCCATTAGTTTCGATGGGAGAAGTATTAGGGGTAATCGTCGTTGGTAAAGGGGCAAAAGCTCATAATTACGATGCTTCCCGAATTCAACTGGCAAAATCTATCGTTGATGCTACAGCTCCTACGTTTTCAAACTTGTTATATATGGATCAACTTGAAAGTATGGTGGAAGAAAGAACGAGAGAACTAGCTGTTGCTAATGAAAAAGTTACAAGTGTGATTGAAAGTATTACGGATGGATTCTTGACTTTGAATAATAAATGGGAATTTACGTACGTAAATAAGCATCAACATTTCCCGCAAAGAAAAACAGCAAAAGATGTATTAGGTAAGAATATATGGGAGGTCTTCCCAAGTAGCATCGATACAGTTATATATAAGGAGCTTCATCGTGTAATGTCAGAGCGAAATACAGTTCATTTCGAATTTCTTTCTACCTCTGAAGAATATTGGTATGAAGTTATTGCATATCCGTATGATGATGGCATTTGTTGTATTTGTAAAAATATAACGGAAAAAAAGCAATATGAGCAGGAATTGAAAAGGTTATCCAACATAGAGTTAATAGGGCAAATGGCAGCAGGTATTAGCCACGAGATTAGAAATCCAATGACAACAGTACGAGGATTTTTGCAGTTATTAAAAGAAGAGAACAACTATGAGAAACATAATAACTACTTTAATTTAATGGTTGAAGAACTTGATCGTGCCAATTCTATTATTACTGAATTTCTCTCAATCGGTAATACAAAGAAATCAGATTTGCAGATGTTAGATTTAAACTCAATTATCCGTGATATTATTCCTTTAATAAAGATTGATACGCATAATCAAAATAAATATATTCAAGTCGATACAAATGACGTTCCAGAATTACTCTTAAATCGTAATGAGATAAGGCAATTATTAATGAACCTATACCGTAATGGCTTAGAAGCGATGAGTACAGGGAAAACTCTAACCATTAGCACCTATAAGGAAGGGCAAAAATGTGTGGTGCTTGCAGTGCGGGATGAAGGGCATGGTATCAGGCCTGAAGTATTAGAGAAACTGGGGACTCCATTTTACACAACCAAAGATAATGGAACTGGATTGGGATTAGGCGTATGTTATGCCATTGCTGCCCGTCATAATGCAAAAATAGAAATTCAAACAGGATCCGAAGGCACTACCTTTTTTGTTAAATTTAATTATTTAAATAATAAAAACTAATCTTATTTAGATTAGTTTTGTTGAACTGTATCACAAATATTTATATTTGAGTAGTATAAAAAAATGGACAAACCTATATTAGATTTGTCCATTTTTAAGTGTGTTAATTAATAGTAAAGCCCCAACCATAATTTCGCACGGTTATTCCATCCCTTTTTGCTTTATTAATATCATCCTCAAAGGAAGGTGCTATCCCACTACCAACTAAAATACCTTTTACAGTATTTAATTTTAATTCTTTTTTACATAGTTTAATATAATGTTTAATTTGATTTAAAGCGTTTCTATCAATAGGTCCTTTCTTAATTTCTACTACAATAAATTCGTTATTAGTAGTATCTCTTAATAACAAATCTAAACGTGATTCATCTGAGAAGATATGTTGTGATTTTTCAATTTTATAGTTTACATCAAGTATTGAAGGGTTAGAAATGATGAATTTCTCGATATCTCTTTCTAAAATTTGAAATACTTCTTCAGCGGTTAAAACTCTATTAGTAAGTCTACCCTTGGACTCATTTTGCTCAATTAAATCTAACAATAAATTGATATCAGATGGATTCAATTCTTTCCAAGTACGAAGAGCAGAAGAAATTGCACTTAATAAAGATTGATTAGGATTAAGGTTTGCAGGTCTGGATAATTTACTCAATAATTCAGGGGTAATTTCCAAAGGAACTTGAAGGACTTTAGATTGAATAGGATTTCCAAACGCAATACATTCGCTTGGTGTTAGTTGTTGTATCTCTTTCTTTAGGTGGGGATTATCATATTTATTCATGATTAAACGATTCTGTTTGATATCTTTTACAATCACGACTTCTTCGACCAGATAATATGCGGTTATATAGCGCTTGTTATGTATTGTTTTATGAAAGAATAGAAAATCTCCCTTTTGTACTTTTTGGAGTTTGTCGGTATTAGCCCCTGACTCTCCATATGTATATTCTGTTAGCATCGGGTCCTCATGTCCGAAATTTCGTTCAGCATCTTTATAACCAATTAGATAATTCATTATTGATTCCCTCCTATATGAACTCTAGTATCATTATAATCCAATTGGTTTTAAATAGATAATTTAAAGTGCCTAAAAGCATATGTTGCTGTTTTAAAATCATCTCCACAAGCATTAATCCACCTAAGACTACAAAACCTTCCCCTAAAGTGTTAAAGTAGTAATTTGACGACATTCATTTACACATGCTAAAAGCATTACTATAATCAACATTTCAGGAGGAAACCCAATGGCAATGAGCAATAACGATATATTAAAAAGAGTAAGATATGCTTTAGATATAAAAGATATAGATATGGTAGAAATTTTTAAACTTGGCGGAATGGAAGTAACGAAAGAAGACGTAGTTGATATGCTTACAAAAATAAAGAGAGCGCCTCAGCACGAACCTGAAAACCCTGATGTGGAAGAAGATGAGTACGTAAAAACATGCGATATGATGATGTTAGAGGCATTTTTAAATGGATTTATTACTTTAAAACGAGGTAAGCAAGATCCGAAACCAGGGCAACCGGCACCTGTACAAAGCAAAGAGAGTGCGAATAACCTTCTTCTAAAGAAAATGAAAATAGCACTATCTTTAACGAGTGAGGATGTACTTGATATATTAGATAGCGTAGGCGTTACGGTGACTAAGGGAGAACTAGGCGCTCTATTAAGAAAAAAAGGCCATAAAAATTACAAAGAGTGCGGCGATAGATACGCAAGGAATTTCATTAAAGGATTAGCTGTAAAGTATAGAGGATAATGAGTTCGTCAAAGCAGCAAATGGTATAATAGGTAGAGTAGGATGTTCGTATCCTACTCTTTTTATATGTAAAATAATACGTTAGGTGATGAAATGGTACATACTTATTTAGGTGAGACAATTAATTTTCATATAACTTATAAGAAGAAAAAATCAGTGCGTCTTTTTGTAGATTCTTACGGAAATGTAGAAGTACAAGCTCCGAAAGGGACACCTGTTGAATATTTAGTCCAGTTGCTAGAGGAGAAGTGGGATTGGATTCAGACAACCTGTAAGGAAATGGAGGAGCGAGCGCGTGGACCACAGGAAAAGGATTACGATCAAGGAGAAGGCTTTTTGTATTTAGGAAGTATGTATCCGATACAAATTTCTCAAGATGCAAATATTACGCAAGACAATGCAGTGTTTGAAGGAGATAAGCTACATATTTATGTGAAAGATCTTAAAGATGAGAAAATACAGCAAGCTTTAAAACGCTTTTACTATAAGCAGTGTAAGTCATTAGTAGAGAAGAGTATTAAAGCGCATCAAAGTAACTTTAAAACAAAACCACGTTCTATTCGTATTACAGATAGTAGTCGCACGTGGGGTACTTGTGATTCGAATTTACAACTAACCTTCAATTGGAAGCTAGCGATGGCACCACAGCGAGTAATTGATTATGTAGTTGTTCATGAAATGTGTCATATGGTTCATTTAAATCATGATCGCTCTTTTTGGCGTCTTGTCGGGAAGATCATGCCTGATTATAAGGAAATGGAGAACTGGTTAGCGTTATCTAGTTGGAAGATGACGGTTTAATGTTACGCTTTGTATAGGTTGCGATTATTGTCAATATTTGTCGGTAAGTCGATATATTTCAAAAATCGCTGATATATTTGAAGTTGCAATCGATATGTTCAATGAAGAGAAAGCAAAAGGAGATGTCACAGCAGACATCTCCTTTTTTTTCTGGCGTAGCAATTATCGTCCAAACTTCACAATAAAATCTCCATCCACCTTCTCCATCTCATACCCACGATAACCCTCCGAAAGCAACGCCTGCTGTCCACCAGCATCACTCATCGGAACGATCTTAATATCCGTCCAATCTTGTTTTTTAACTCCGCGCAATTCCTTCACAAAAACATACCGCATACTACCACCATACTTCTCCTTCAATGCAGCAATCTCCATCCCTTGTGAGAACTTATCTTTTAAACTTGGAATGTTAAAAGGTGCAACAGTGCAGCACACATAATCATATTTGCCGTTTTCTTTTTGTAATTCGTCCATGATGACTGTCGCTAATATTTTTTGCATCCCATTTCCGCGGCAGTTCGGATGAACGTTTGAGATTTCTTGATAGATGACGCGGTGTAGTTCACTTTCTGGTAAGCCGATATCAAGTCCTAAATGTTCATCGTCCATAGGAGGGACGAGTAGGGCGCGAAATGCGATGAGTTCGTTTTTGATAAAAGCACCGATCATCATGCCATTTCCTTCTAGAATGTATTGAAATTCTTCTAACGATAGTGGTTGTAAGCGACTTTTATCCTCAAGCGTCTCAACTACAACGTTTTGTAGTGATAAGATTTGTTCGATGTTCTCTAGTGTGAGTAATGTAACGTGAAATCGCTCATTATTTTGTTTTAATCTGCCTTCGTATAGAACTGTCATGCGTTAGTCCTCCTTTAGCGTACAACGTCTTGAAAGACGGTAAGTTCTTGCAGGATATCCTCATTTATTTCAATGCCGAGTCCTGGCTTTTCGTTTAAGCGAATAAATGGTACGTCGTAATGTAAGTTTCCGATGTCTTTCGTGAACTTTAATGGACCTGTTAGCTCGACGCTCGTAATGATTTTTTTCGAGAAAGCGACATGGAATCCTGCGGAAGAGGCAACGGATGATTCGACCATAGATCCAACTTGGCATTCAATGCCTGCCATTTCAGCTTGATGAGCGAGTTTTACAGCGGGATATATGCCGCCGCATTTCATTAGTTTTATGTTTACTTTATCAGCAGCGTCTAATTTAATAATTTGGCGCATTTCACGAGAGCTCTTTAATCCTTCATCAATCATAAGCGGAAGGTCTGTTTTCGAACGAATATGAGCCATTGCGTCAATATCGTCTGCGACAACAGGCTGTTCAATCCAGTCGATGTTTACATGACCTAATGAACGAAGTGCTGTTAATGTGTTGGCGCTATTTTTCCACCCTTGGTTTACATCAACGCGAATCGCAATATCATTTCCTACACGTGCACGTACCGCTTCAATTCTTTTTACATCTTCTTTTACATTTGTACCGACTTTCATTTTGAAAGATTGGTAACCTTTCTGAATCATAGAGGCAGCTTCTTCGGCCATTTCTTCTGGGTCTGCGATGCTTAAAACGTGAGTAACAGGGAACTCATCATGGTAGCGCCCACCAATTAGTTGATATACAGGCTGATTTAATTTTTTACCCATTATATCAAAGCAAGCAATATCAATTGCGGCTTTCGCTGTTGGAACACCGTAAATTGTATTGTCCATCATATCGTGTATTTTTTCGATATTCATTGGATTTTGGCCGATAAGGGCAGGAGCTAGTGTATGCTTTAAAGTATGAAAAGTACTTTCCCATGATTCGCCTGTAACGTGATCATCAGCGACGCCTTCACCGTACCCGATAATGCCCTCATCTGTTTCCATTTTGACGATAATAGAAGGCATATCAGAATAAGAACCATAACTAATAACAAACGGATCGCGAAGCGGTAAACGAATTGCATAAAGATGAATAGCTGTAATTTTCATTAGGTAGAGACCCCTTCCTGTTTACAATGGTTTTGTACATTTGATATAGTTGACGTTAAATAGTCGTTAATTAATGATAAGGAGTTAGAGAAATGATGATAAAAATTGCAGTTGTCGGTTCAAAAGAGTTTATGGAGACACTTTTACCTATTGCTCATAAAATAGAAGAAATAGAAATTGATCCATATATTTACCTTCATCCGGCAGAATCTTCTGAACTATTAAAGCGTTTAAAGCCTTGTGATTTCATCTTTTTCTCAGGTGCTTTACCTTATTATATGGCAAAAGAAATAAGAGAACAATTACGAATTCCGAGTACGTACTTACAGCAAGACGAGACAACCATCGCATCTTCCATTCTTTCTGTCATGTATCACCAAGGTATTCAACCACATCAAATCTCAATTGATTTAGTAGACCGCTCATTTATTGTAAATGTGTTCGAGGATATCGGTATAAAAGAAAGTCCACAAGTGTTTGATTATGAAAATATGCTGTGGAGTAAAGATGAAATAAATAGAGTTATTGATTTTCATGTAGCTAAATATCAATCTGGAGAAGCTCATTTAGCTTTAACTAGTATTCATGCTGTCTATGATGAACTTCAAAAAATAGGTATTCCTTCAGAACGTATGATAGATCCGAAGCAATCTATTATACATGGGTTAAAAAATGCGAAAATAAAAGCTGAGTTAGCAAGAAGCCATTCAGCTACTGTTGGTGCTTGTATTATTTCTTCTTTAGAATTACGAGATGTTTTGCTTGAGCAATTAAATGTCATTTCAAAAGAACTACGTGGTTCATTTAAAACAATTGATGAAATGACGTTCATTTTGTATACAACTCGTGGTGATATTGAATCCATTATAAAAACAAATATGATAAATAATTTATTTGCGAGTATAGAAGGAACGATAGCTATTGGATTTGGTTACGGAAAAACTGTGAAAGAAGCGGAGCAAAATGCTAAAATCGCCCAAGGTTTCGCGAAGAATAATCCAATAGACCACTGTTTTTATATACTAACAAGTGATAAAGAACTATTTGGTCCGTTCCCGAAAGAACAGAGAGTACAAAGTTTGAAGAACGACAACCCGGAACTAATGAAAATAGCGAAGGAAACGAAACTTAGCCCAGCAAATTTATCAAAGATTATTCAATTTAGTCAATCACATCCGTCATTGAAGTTTACAGCAGCAGATCTTTCTGAATACTTACAAGTGACTCGACGATCAACTGAAAGGTTATTAAAGAAACTAGTTGATTATGGGTATGTTCATATTTGCGGCGAGGAAATGCCTTATCAACAAGGGCGTCCTCGCGCAATATACGAACTGAATTTACCGTTATCTTTAAGCTTCTAATTGAGCTTTTTGTTTTTTTAGTAGTTCCGCTTTTTCAATGTCAGATAGTTTCGTAATTGTGAGACCAGTTATACCGTAAATAATCGAGATAATAGGTACGATGAAATTCAATATAGCATAAGGAGCATATTCGAAAGCACCTACGCCGAGTGTTGCGAGTATAAATACACCGCATGTATTCCAAGGTACAAAAACAGAAGTTAATGTTCCGCCATCTTCTAATGCTCTGGATAAATTTTTAGAATGTAGTCCTTTTTCTGTGTATGCATTCGCGTACATTCTTGAAGGAACAACAATCGAGATATATTGTTCAGAGCAAGTAAGGTTTGTTGCAAAGCAAGATGCGATAGTTGAAGCGATAAGTCCTTTTGCTGATGTCGCTAATTTTAAAATTTGATTTACAATGGAGCGAAGAATACCTGTATGTTCTAATACTCCTCCGAAAGTCATAGCGACAATGGTCATAGAGACGGTATTCATCATAGAGCTTAAACCACCACGATTAAATAGCTCGTCTACTAGCTTGTTGCCAGTGTCTATGACAAATCCACTTTGGAGTGCAGCAACAGCTGATGAGACAGAACCACCTTGAATAAAGACTTGTGATAAAAATCCTAAAATAATACCTACGAGAATAGCTGGTATAGCAGGAACTTTTTTAGCAACTAACACCATAACGACTACAGGTATGATTAGTAGGAAAGGCGAGATAACAAAGTTTTGCTGCAATACTTGTAACGTTTGCTCGATACTTTTTGCATCAATATTGTTAGCGCCGAAGCTTCTTCCTAAGAACGCATAAACGATAAGAGTAATAATTAAACCTGGAATTGTAGTAAATAACATATGACGAATATGTGTGAATAAATCTGTATTTGTTAATCCTGCGGCTAAGTTTGTTGTGTCTGAAAGCGGTGACATTTTATCGCCGAAATAAGAACCGGAAATGATAGCACCGGCAACCATTGGAGCTGGGATTCCCATACTAAGGCCAATGCCCATTCCTGCAACACCAATTGTTCCCATTGTAGACCAAGAGCTACCGATAGCTAATGCAACAATAGAACAAATAATTGTAATTGAAACTAAAAATAGTGATGGAGTTAATAGATTTAAACCGTAATAAATCATTGTTGCGACGATTCCACCACCAATCCAAGCACCGATCGTTAAACCTACTAGGATAATGATAACGATAGCGGGTAATGCGAGGCGAATTCCTTTATACATTGCTTCTTCAATGTCGTTCCATTTGTAACCGTAACGCCAAGCGACGATGGAAGCAACGGTTGTACCGATAATAAGTGGGACGTGAGGGCTTTGTTTTAATACAACAATTGTAACCATCATAACTGCAACTGTAATGATAATAGGGATCATGGCTACACCAAAAGGTATTTCTTTTTTCATAAAGGTCCTCCTCGTTATGTATGTTTGTTTGTATTTTTAGAATTGTCGTAAAATAGACGTTTATTAGGTTATGATAACTAAAAATATATGTAAGCGTCAATATAAAAGACAGAAAATAAGTAATATTCTAGTTGTTTGTTTAGTTTGTAATATAGATGTAGAGTAAGCCTTTTTAGTGTTTAAAAATAAAAAATTGACTTTTTTCTTAAAATTCAATATGTTCATAAAAACATCTGTTTTTCATAAGTATAATTAACCTAAATGGTTTTGGAATTTGGGAAGGAGAATGTAGCTTTGAAAACATTAGAACTACAAGAGCGTTTAACTGAAATTTTTCAGCATTTACATGAAAACCCTGAAGTGAGTTGGAAAGAGTATGAAACGACAGCGTATATTACTAACTTTTTAAAAGAAGAAGGAATTTCATATAAAATATTTGATGATTGCCCAGGCGTGATTGCTGAAATTGGAAGCGGAAATCCTGTTATTGCGATTCGCGCTGATATGGATGCACTTTGGCAAGAAGTGAATGGAGAATTTAAAGCGAATCATTCGTGTGGTCACGATGCTCATATGACGATTGTAATGGGACTTATTTTACAATTAAAGAATATGAGATGGAAAAGTGGTACAGTTAGATTTATTTTTCAGCCAGCAGAAGAGAAAGGGAATGGCGCTTTAAAAATGGTAGAGAAAGGTGCTGTGGATGATGCGGATTTCCTATTCGGTGTTCATTTGCGCCCGATTGAAGAACTATCTTTGAAACAGGCTGCCCCATCAATTCGTCACGGAGCAGCAGGATTTTTAGAGGGTACGATTCACGGAGAAGATGCACATGGAGCACGCCCACATCAAGGGATAAATGCAATTGATGTTATTTCCATGATTAATATCGGTTTGAAAAACATATGGCTACCACCGCAAAGTTCCTATTCAGTAAAGATGACGAGGTGCCAAGCTGGTGGTGATAATTTAAATATTATTCCGGGTAACGGGCATTTTAGCTTAGATGTCAGAGCGGAGAGTAATACATTATTAGAAGAATTGAAGAAAAAAATAGAGCATGTCATAGAAGCAGCTGCATCGATGGGATCGAAAACTTCATATGAGTGGATTGATCTCGCGCCAGGAGCTGAAGTTTCAGAAGAAGCTGAGCGATTTATGCGTAAAGGTATTCTTGAAGTGTATGGGGAAGATAAATGTACGGGGCCACTTTATACGACAGGAAGCGATGATTTCCATTACTACACAGTGAAGAAACCACATTTAAAAGCTGTCATGCTTGGATTAGGAGCAGACCTACAACCTGGATTACACCATCCGTATATGAAGTTCGATCATAGTTGTATTATGGATGGGGTAGAAATATTAAAACAAACTGTATTGAAAGTGTTAGAAGACAGGGGCTAGGGAGCTCCTGTTTTTTGTAGGAACTTGTCGTTAAGTCGATATCCTTTGTCGAAACGTCGATATATTGAAAAAATCGTCGATATAATTTCACGTACCTATTAATTCGATGAAAAATGAGCATCCAGTACATGGTGTATAATAATAAGTACCATTTCTTAATAGGAGAAGTTGAATGAACGAACAATATTATGATGCAGTTTTAAATATAAAAACAGTCGGTGAGCAAAAAGGATTTAACAAGTCTATGCATTATCATCGTTATGAACCGACGCCGTATAGCGGATTAGATGAGTTATTGAATCAATATGAAATAAGAAGTAGCGACCAGATTGTAGACTTTGGATGTGGAAAAGGACGATTGAACTTTTATATGCACCATAAGTGCGGTGCTTCAGCGATTGGAATTGAAATGAATGAAGAGTTTTATAAAGAAGCGTTGGATAATCTTGATCGTTATGCACGCAAGGTAAGAAACAGTAAAGATAAAATTGGATTTGAATGCTGTTTAGCGCAGGAATATGAGATTGATCCACGTGATAACCGATTTTATTTCTTCAACCCATTTTCTGTACAAGTATTTATGAACGTAGTAAATAACATTTTACTTTCTGTAGAAGAAACGGGGAGAGAAGTGGATATTATTTTATATTATCCTTCTGAGGACTATATTTTCTTCTTAGAAAATCAGACTGCGTTTGAGCTGAAGAGGGAAGTAAGATTGCCTAGGGCTTATGAGAAGAATGGGAATGAGAGGTTTTTAGTGTATAGATTGGAGTGTTAATGTATGGGTGCTTGGGGAGTAGCAATATTATCAGACGATATTGCTGAAGATATTAAGTTACTATATAAGGATTTGTTAGCAAATGAATATTCAAATGAGGAAGCAAGTAGGATTGTAATTGAGGAGTACAAGAATGAATTAGATGATGAAGAAACTATTGCCTTTTGGTTAGTATTTGCTTCCATACAATGGAGGTTAGGGAGACTTCAAGAGAATGTTAAGCAGGAGGCATTGCAAATAATAGAGAGTGGTACAGATTTAGCTCGCTGGGAAGAAGAACCTAAATTACAGAAGAAACGTGAAGTAGTTTTAAATAAATTAAGAGAACAGTTAAATTCTCCGCAGCCAGAAGCGAAAAAAGTACCGAAGAGATTTATAGCTAATACTTCTTTAAAAGCAGGTGATGCTGTTAGTTATGAATTAGTATCGGGGAATTATATTATCCTTAAAGTCATTGAGATTGTTGAGGAATGGCATGGAGATCGATATCCTCTGTTCGAAATGTGTGATTGGGAAGGAAAAGAGGTTCCTTCAAAAGAAGAAATAGACCAATTAGAATTGAAAATAAAGATTTATGAGGGTGGAAAACAGGAAGTTGTAAAAATTGCTATTTATCCGGCCGGAAAAAGAGACAGCACATTAAAAAGAATCAAAGTAGTGGCAGAGGATGTAAAAGTAGTATTGGATATAGGGTCGCCGTATACAATACTATGTTGGAAGGATTTTGACGACTACGTAGATACATTGTAATAAAAAAGACGCATTACCTAATTGGTAATGCGTCTTTTACTCACGTCTATATTAGTTACGGATTAAGTAATCAAATGCACCTAAAGCTGCGTTTGCACCTGAACCCATAGAGATGATGATTTGTTTGTACGGATTATTTGTACAGTCACCTGCAGCAAATACTCCTGGTACGTTTGTAGCACCGTGCTTGTCTGTTACGATTTCACCGCGAACGCGTTCAACTGTTTCGCCTAACCAGTCTGTGTTTGGAACAAGACCGATTTGTACGAATACACCTTGTAATTCAATATGATGAACTTCTTCAGTTTCACGATCAATGTAAGAAATACCGTTTACTTTATCAGTACCAGTAATTTCTTTCGTTTGAACGTTTTTCAGAACAGTTACGTTTGGTAAGCTGTTAAGACGTTCTTGTAATACAGCATCAGCTTTTAATTCTGGCATGAATTCAAGAACAGTTACGTGCTTAACAATACCTGCTAAGTCGATAGCTGCTTCAATACCAGAGTTACCTCCGCCGATAACTGCTACGTCTTTTCCAGTGAATAATGGACCGTCACAGTGTGGGCAGTATGCTACACCTTTATTTTTGAACTCAGCTTCACCTGGTACGCCAACATTACGCCAGCGAGCACCTGTTGAAACGATTACGCTCTTACTTTTCAGAATAGCGCCGTTTTCAAGCTCCACTTCAATAAGGTCTTTTTTCTCTAAACGTTTCGCACGTTGTAGATTCATTACATCGATGTCGTATTCTTTAACGTGCTCTTCAAGACTTGCTACTAGCTTAGGACCTTCAGTGCGTTTTACGCTGATGAAGTTCTCAATACCCATAGTATCCATTACTTGACCACCGAAGCGTTCAGCAACGATACCAGTGCGGATTCCTTTACGTGCTGCATAAATTGCTGCACTTGCACCAGCAGGGCCGCCACCAACAACAAGAACATCGTATGGATCTTTATCAGAAAGCTCTGATGCATCTGGACCGTTACCCATTTTAGCTAAAATTTCTTCAAGTGTCATACGACCGCTTCCGAAAGATTCGCCGTTTAGGAAAACTGTTGGCACTGCCATGATGTCTTTACTTTCTACTTCCTCTTTGAATGCAGCGCCATCAATCATAGTATGTGTAATACCAGAGTTAAGAACGCTCATTACGTTAAGAGCTTGTACAACATCAGGACAGTTATGACAACTTAGGCTGATATAAGATTCAAAATGATATTCGCCTTGAATGTTTTTAATTTGATCGATTAATTTTTGTTCAACTTTTGGAGCGCGTCCACTTACTTGTAGTAAAGCTAACACTAATGAAGTAAATTCGTGTCCTAATGGAATACCAGCGAATACGACACCAGTGTCTTCACCAGGGCGGTTTACGCTAAAGCTTGGTGTTCTCTCTAATTCAACTTTTTCTACTGTAATCTTAGATGACATAGTAGCTAATTCGTCTACTAGAGCTAACATATCTTTAGATACGTCATCGTCTCCTGCGCTTACTTTAAGTAAAATATCGTTCTCCATTAATTGAAGATATTGGGATAGTTGTGTTTTTATATCTGCATCTAGTATCATTTTGATCGAACTCCTTAGATTTTGCCTACAAGGTCAAGGCTTGGTTTAAGTGTTGCAGAACCCTCTTGCCATTTAGCTGGGCAAACTTCACCTGGGTTGTTACGTACGTATTGAGCTGCTTTAATTTTGTTAACAAGAATGCTTGCGTCACGGCCGATACCGTCAGCATTGATTTCCATAGATTGGATAACGCCGTCTGGATCGATGATGAATGTACCACGAGCAGCAAGACCTTCTTCTTCCATTAAAACGTTGAAGTTTGTAGTGATTGTGCGAGTTGGGTCACCAATCATGATGTACTCGATTTTACCGATAGTTTCTGAGCTATCATGCCATGCTTTGTGAGTGAAGTGAGTGTCTGTAGATACAGAGTATACTTCAACGCCTAACTCTTTAAGAGTTGCATATTGGTTTTGTAAGTCTTCAAGTTCAGTTGGGCAAACGAATGTGAAGTCAGCTGGGTAGAAACAAACTACACTCCATTTTCCTTTTAAACTTTCGTCAGTAACTTGGATAAATTCTCCATTATGGTAAGCATTAGCTTTAAACGGTTTTACTTCTGTGCCGATTAATAACATATTAAAATTCCTCCTAAATGTTGGTTTTGAGCATCAAAAAATAGTGTGCTCATAAAATATATTTTTTAATTAACTATAATAATTCTAATTCGATATTAATTATCATATAGAAGTGGTTATTTTGTCAAGCGAATAAACGAACTTTATATCAATTTAATTAATATTTATTCTCAATTAAGGATAACAGGGAATGGAAAGGTAATTTTAAGTTTATAAATTTTCAATGAGTGCTTGAAAGAGTAGTGTGTATGTTAGAGATATGATGTAAGTATAAATTCTTAGGAAGGAAATATTTCTTAGAAGTTGTCTTTTTGAAAAGGAACTGCGTATTTCTATTTTACAAAGAATTGTGTGATAAATAAAATAAAATGAACTAGAATCTTTTTGAACAATTTTTGTCCTCTCAAATATATAATTAGGAAGTATATTGCAATGATATAGAAACATTGACTCAAGATATTAACAAGATATAATAAAACCTAGATATACATTTCAAAAAGAAGAACATATATTATAGGATGAAAGATTTAATCCTATTATTTTTTATAGCTTTTAGAAAACGCTTACAATTAGTGTGGAGGGGAAACCATGTCTAAGTTCACGAAGTATTTTTTAATGGAAGCTAGCGATGTGATTGTATATGTGAAAGAGAAATTATGTAAGTTTGAACATGCAAAGGGGCTAAAGTGTAAAGAAATAGGTGATGGATTGGTTACAATCGACAATGGTAGAGGTAATTGATTTATTTAAGAAGAAGTTTTTAGACGCTTGGGATATTCATGTGCCAGAGATTATGGCGAAGGAAGAATGCTTTAACGAAATCTATTTACAATCTGTATTAGAGGATACAGCTGCGGTGACGGGTCTTGAGTTAATTCGTCGTATTGTTGGGCTAGCGAAAGTAAAAGACATTACTTGTATTGAGAATGAGGAAGCACGTGCTAGAGCGGAACGTATTTGTCTTCAAGTTGCAAAGAAATTTATTTTACGAGCGAATCAATATAAAACAGGTACAAGCTTTGTAGAAACGTTAAAAGAACAGTCAATGCACTACGCGAAGTAAGGGGAGAAGATGATGGAAGAGCAATTAATACCAATCCAGTGGAAAGAGATGCTTCTGAAGTGATCAATCGCTTCGGGCAATATTCTGCTCCGAAAGAAAGTAAAGTATATAATCCAGCATTTGATGTCACGCCATATGAAAATGTAACAGCGATTATTACGGAAAAAGGGATTGTAAAAGCACCGTTTACGGAGAACTTAAAAAAGCTATTTCAATAAGTAGATAGAGTTAAAAAGTCAGTCATCATAAGCTTCATACTGAGGGGGATGTATATGTTATTACAAAAAGAGAGAGAAGAAATTGTAGCGTATGGAAAGAAAATGATTTCTAGCGGTTTAACAAAGGGGACAGGCGGTAATATTAGTATTTTCAATCGCGAGCAAGGTCTTGTTGCCATTAGCCCAAGTGGTTTAGATTATTATGAAACGAAGCCTGAAGATGTAGTTATATTAAACTTAGATGGCGATGTAGTAGAGGGAGAGAGAAAACCATCGAGCGAACTCGATATGCACCTTATTTATTATAGAAAGCGTGAAGATATAAATGCGCTTGTGCATACACATTCTCCTTATGCGAAGACGATTGCATCATTAGGATGGGAACTGCCCGCAGTATCGTATTTAATTGCTTTCGCAGGCCCTAATGTTCGTTGTGCACCGTATGAAACATTTGGTACGAAGCAATTAGCAGAGGCGGCTTTCGAAGGGATGATTGATCGCCGTGCTGTTTTACTTGCGAATCACGGTTTAATTGCGGGTGCAAATCATATAAAAATGGCATTTACCGTTGCAGAAGAAATTGAGTTTTGTGCGCAAATTTATTATCAAACGAAAAGCGTCGGAGAGCCTAAGTTATTGCCAGAAGATGAGATGGAGAATTTGGCGAAGAAGTTTGAAGGGTATGGACAGCAATAAAATGAAACAAGAAAGACCCTCAAGATTTGACTCTTGAGGGTCTTTCTATGCTTTCTTAAGCAACAAATACATAAAGTAAGGAGCACCAATTAAAGCGACAACAATACCTGCCGGAATACCGTTAGGCTCAACGATATTTCGTCCGATTGTGTCTGCTAATAGTAATAGCCATCCGCCAATTAAAAGGGCGATAGGCATGAAGATTTGATGCCTTGGACCTACTAAAGATTTTGCGATGTGAGGAGCCATTAGTCCAATAAAGCTAATTCCTCCTGTTACGGAAACAGCTGCAGCTGCAAGCGCAACGGCCGCCACTAATAAGTATCTGCGTTCTTTTTCAATTTCAATTCCAACGCCAATTGCGACCGGTTCGTTTAATGCTAGAATGTTTAATCGGTTTGCCTTATAGAAAACAAACGGAATGAATACGATTAACCATGGAAGCATTGCTAAAACAAAGATCCAGTCATCTCCCCAAATGTTACCGGCAATCCATTTGGCGATAAAGTCCACTTTCATACGATCTGCGGATGAAATAAGGACAATCATCATTCCAGATAGTGCAAATGCAAAACCGATACCGGTTAATGTTAATCGCACCGGCTGAAGTCCAGTTGATTTACTATATGAAAATACGTAGATTAGAACAGCTGTTAGAAATGCTCCAATAAATCCAACGACAGGTAGTAAGTAAAGAAATGAACCTACATCTATTGGAAAGTATAAGAAGAAAATAGCAACAGCAACACCGGCCCCAGAGTTGATTCCGAGAATACCAGGTTCAGCTAAATCATTTCGGGTAAGTCCTTGCAGAATAGCTCCTGATAAAGCGAGAGCCATACCAGCTAATAATGTAATGACAATTCTAGGGAGTCTTAATGAGTATAAAACGAACTCCTCTTTAAAAGTTCCTTGTCCCATTAATGTTGGGAGTAGTCGATCATAAGATAAAGACGCTGAACCGAGCCCCATTCCAATTACAATGGTTGTAATGGTTAGTATAAGTAAAGCGAGTATAATAAGACGTTGTTTTCTTAAAATAGATGGGATCATGAGAACATTTTTCCTCCTTTACGTACAATGAATAGGAAGAATGGTAATCCTACAATTGCGACAATAGCAGCAACTGGTGTTTCGTACGGAGCGTTAATGGTACGTCCGATTGTATCTGCAAGTAGCATAAAGGAAGCACCAGCAATTGCTGACATCGGTATAACAAATCGGTAATCTGGACCGACAATTGGGCGTACCATGTGAGGTACCATTAAACCGATAAATGCCATATTTCCGATAAGTGCTACAGACGCACCTGCAAGTAAGATAATAATGATAAATAGAATGGTTTTAATAACAATAATTTTTTGACCTAGTCCAATAGCTACTTCTTCACTGAAACTAAGAACTGTCAATTTTTTTGCTAGTAAGATAGCGATAAAGATACTAATTGAAATGACTGGAATAATAATTTTTAATTGTCCCCAAGTTGTTCCAATTACGCCCCCAGCAGTCCAAAGTGATACCTCTTGTGAAATTTTAAAATAAATGCCGACACCTTCTGAAATTGCAAGCAAAAATGCTGAAACGGCAGCACCAGCTAATACAATTCGAAGAGGGGAGAGTCCACCTTTTTTCATCATGCCAATGCCAAATACCATAATTGCGCCAATTGCAGCACCTATAAAGCAAGCAAATGTTAAGTAAAGATAGCTGATGGAAGGGTTGAAGGCTAGCGTTAACGCAAGTGCAGCATTTGCTCCACCAGATAATCCTAATAATCCAGGGTCTGCAAGTGGATTTCGTGTTAATCCTTGCATAATTGCTCCAGAAACAGCAAGTCCAGCCCCTACAAAAATAGCAGCAACTTCACGTGGTAAACGTATTTCGCGAATAATAGATATTTTGTCCCCTTTAGCGGAGGAAGTGAGTGCTAACCATACGTCTTTTATAGAGGTATCTGCCGCCCCTAATACCATTGCCACCATAAAAATAAGAAAGAATGCGATTATGCTTAAAATTAGTTTGTATGTAAAAGCTATAGAACGTGGATTGTCATGATCTTTTGTCATTTGTTTCACATCTTTTCTGTTTATAGAATAAAGGAAGAGGAATTCTTAAATTAAGAATTCCTCATGTTTGTATTATTTACCAAGAAAGCTTTTCTTAAAGAAGTCTAGTTGGAAATCTAATGTAAGTGGATCATTGAAATAGAATTCCATCATGTTTGCTTCGTATACGCGATTATTTTTTACTGCTGGGATGTTTTTATATGATTCTGTCTCTTGGAATGAGTTATCAGTATCTTTGTTTTTACTTATGATTAAGTAATCACCAGCAAACTCAGGTAATACCTCAGTAGATAATGCGTAATATCCTTCTTTTAATGCTTTTTCTTTTACTTTTTCAGGCATTTTTAATTTCATTTCTTGGTACAGAATTTCTGTTCCACGGCCCCAGTTCTCGCCGTATACATAAAGCTGTTTGTTGAAGTTTTCTACAACAGAAACTGTTGCATCTTCACCGATTTTTGCTTTAATTTCTTTACCAGCTTCTTGTGCACGTTTCTTGAAGTCATCAACCCAAGTTTTTGCTTCTTTTTCTTTGTTTAATAACTTACCAATTTCTAAATGCTGTGTTAAGTAATCAACTTTTCCGTAAGTGTATGTTACAGTAGGAGCGATTTTCTTTAACTTATCAACATTTTTAATATTTGATAAGCCAATGATTAAATCTGGATTTAGTTCAGCGATTTTTTCAACATTTTCATCTGATACTTCAGCAACATTTTTAAGTTTGCTATCAAAACGTGGGTTTTGTTTAGACCATGAATCTACCCCAACAAGATTTACTCCTAATGACATTACGTTACCAGCGAATGATGATAAAACAACAACACGTTTTGGATTTGCAGGAACTTCTACTTTTTTACCATCTTCAGATTGGTATGTAATTGTTTTTGATTTGCTACCTTTTGCATCGTTCTTTTTGTCCGTAGAGCCATTGCTGCAAGCACTCATAACAAAAACGAAAAGAACTGTTAGTGAAATAAATAACTTTTTCATCGTCTGTCTCCTTTAAATAGATGATATGTGTATACAATAAGTTGTTTAACTGCAATCTTTTTGAAAGAGTAGTGTTAATGCAAAATGCTTATTAAAAATCTTGAATATGAGATTTTACAATATAGTATTAACCATAGTAATGAAAGAAGATGTAATCTCAAATTTGCTAATTATTAACAAGTTGATAATGATTATCACTATTGATTCTTTAAATAATATAATTTTATCTAGTTGTATTGTCAATAGTAATTTTAATTGTAAATTTTGCGGAAACAGGTTATATTTTATTGAGAATGATAATCAATGATTAGTAGCTGAGGAGTGAAGGTTAATGAATAGAGAAGAATTGTTTGATGTAACCGTGATAGGCGGGGGACCTGCAGGGCTTTATTCAGCTTTTTATAGTGGACTCAGAGAGATGAAAACAAAAATAATAGAATTTCAACCACAGTTAGGTGGAAAAATACATGTTTATCCGGAGAAAATGATTTGGGATATTGGCGGATTATTACCGATTACTGGTGAAAAGTTAATTGAGCAACTTGTACAACAAGGGTTAACATTTCAGCCGGAAGTTGTATTGAATACAAAGATAGAATCCATTATTCGTAATAAAGATGGTATTTTTACGTTAAAAACAAACACTGGAGAAGAACATTTTTCAAAAACAGTGATCGTTGCAACTGGAAGTGGTATATTAAATCCACAAAAGTTATCCATAGAAGGTGCGGAGCGATTTGAAGTATCAAATTTAAACTATACAGTTAAATCGTTAAAACGTTTCAAAGATAAAACGGTCATTATTTCAGGCGGAGGTAACTCTGCAATTGATTGGGCAAATGAGTTAGAACCAATTGCGAAAAAAGTTTATTTAACATATAGAAAAGAAGAATTATCGGGTCATGAGGCGCAAGTAAAACAACTTATGAACAGTTCAGCAGAATGTTTCTTTAATACATCAATTACAACATTAATCGCTGGCGATAACCATGAAGCGATTGAATATGTAGAACTAACAAATCACGAAACAGGAGAGGTTTCTCAGTTAGCTATCGACGAAGTTATTATTAATCATGGATATGAACGTGACATTACATTATTAGAAAATAGTGAGTTAGACGTTGCGATTATAGATAATTATTATATTGCAGGGAATGCAAATAGTGAGTCTTCAGTAGATGGATTATATGCTGCTGGGGATATTTTAAAGCATGAAGGAAAATTACACTTAATTGCGGGAGCATTCCAAGATGCTGGAAATGCTGTGAATAAAGCGAAACAATTTATTCAGCCAGATGCAAGTGAGTATGGAATGGTTTCTTCGCATAATGAAGTATTTAAGAAGAGAAATCGTGAATTGATTAAGCAGATGATGAAATAGTAAAGGAACAAGTATACCCCCATTTACTTCTCTATTCGAATGACGAGAGAGGTAAATGGGGGTTTTCCTGTTTACTATATTTTCAATCATTATAATGACACCGGTTTCATCAGTTCATGTGACATGAACATTTTATTTGTGAATCTTCCTAGAAAATAATGAATCTATGTTTTGCTGACGCAGAACAGTATTACATTATGCTGTTCCTTTAGCTCGTTCGTTAGGAAATGGCATATTTAATATAGAAGCAATGTACTGTTTTCCATGCATTCGAGCTAATGATTCTAATATTTGGCGAACACGTTTTGTAAGATGACCTTGTTTTTTTATTTCCTCACAATATGCGTCATAGAAAACGTATTTAGCCCAAAGGAAATCATCTTGTTGGAATAAGAAATGATTTTTGTACCATTCCCCAATTGTATGGTAACAATTGTTTTCCTGTATTGCTGCGCTTTGAGAAAGAATACGATCAGATAAAGATGCAGTTAAATGAGAAATTGTGTTTTCTGTTTCAATTTGTAATGTTCTTTCTAACATTGTAATGATGTGACGAGTAGCCATATGTTAACTCTCCTTTGTGTAAATGGGTAATACCATTCTATATTTAAAAAATTCTTACTATATACTATTATACAATATATGGAATGCATCTACCTGCTTTTTAGGTTGCATTTACAAAATCTTTTTTATTTGTTTACAAAAATAAAGTAAGATACAGTATATAGGAAAAAATAATAAAGGAATGAACGAGTTGTATATAACAGTAGAAGAAGCTGCGGAGTATTTGAATTTACCAAAGTCGTATATTGAAGAGTTAATTCAGCAAAAGAAAATTCGTGCACTATTTGATGGAGAGCAATATTTATTAAATAAAGAACAATTCAATACACATTTAGAACAAATGGAGAAATATAAGCAATTAGTGGAAGAAATATTGAACGAACCAATTCCAGAAGATATGGATGTTAAAGACGAAGATTAAACGATGGGAAATCCCGTATGAAGGTATGCAGAAATGTATCTTCATACGGGATTTTTTCGTCTCAAAGTATCAAAAATTTAAGGAGGCTTTAGGGTTTTTCAGGATTTTAATAGGTAGTAGTCTACCATGTTAAAAGCATATTTTTTTCTAGCTAGGACAAACATAGAGAACGTAACCTGTACAGATACATATACTATCAGTGCAAAAGCTTATAAATTAATGGAAGGGGTTTTCTCGTGAGTTTATTTCATTGTGATTTCTTGGAAGATTTAATTGGATCTTTTGTGAGAGTAAACAGGGGTGGTCCAGAATCTCAAAAAGGAACAATAGTCGCAGTATGTTCGGATTACTTTGTATTAAAGAATGAAAAAGGAGAGCTCTATTACTATCAGATTCGTCATCTGAAAAGCATTACAAAAAATGTGAAAGATTGTAAAGCAGATGATTGTGGATGGTTGGAATGTGAGTGTGAAGGTGACTTTGAAAAGCTACTTCAAAGTTTCAAGTATCGCTGGGTGAAAATTAATCGTGGTGGCCCAGAGAAAGTGGAAGGTATTTTACAAGATGTTTCTTGTGAATTCGTGACATTAATTGTAAAAGAAGAAGTTATATTAGTTGCAGTATCTCATATTAAGAGTGTCACAGTAGCGTGCGAAGAGAGCGAAGAAAGTAATAATGAAAGCTGTTGTTCAGGTCGAGAGCGCGCACAAAGACAATCACGTAGAGGAAGATAATAAGAAAGGAGGATATGAATTTGGAGAGTGTATTATGCTGTGAGCAAATTAAGTGCTTAGTCGGTGAGACTGTAAAAGTAAATCTTCGTGGCCCAGAGAGTCGAGTGGGGGTACTTGTATCGTTAGGAAGAGATTACCTTACATTACAACTTCCTCTTGGTGAATTAGTATATTACCAATTGAAACACGTAAAGAGTCTAGTGAAGAAAGTGAAAGAAAGTAAATGTGGCGATTGCTATGTTTCATGTTTCTGCTCTGATGATGATACTTTTGTCGATGTATTACGTGACTTGAAGTATAAGTGGGTAAAGATTAATCGTGGCGGCCCAGAGTGTGTAGAAGGTTTATTAAGTGAAGTGCATGACGAATGTATTACACTAGTAAACTGTGATGAAGTGATTTATATCATTAATTATCATATTAAGAGTGTGAGTCAGATAGTTAAATGTAAAAAGAATGAAGATGAATAATGTTTAATAAATAAGAGGGGCATTATGAGGGAAAGAGAAGAACAATTTCTTATTTCGATAGTATGAAAAGGAATTACTTACTATTAAGACAGAACTTTGCCCTGATTATTTTTTTACCGAAGACAGGAAAGAAGAAATTCATAGGAAGGAGGATATAGATGAATGAGTTGAATAAAAATATTGGAGAAAATATATATATTAAATTAATCGGTGAAAAAAGATTTAAAGGTGTATTAATAGACGTAGGAAATGATATCGTTGTTCTTTACAATGGACAAGACTACGTATATATATCTTTATATCATGTACAACATTATAAAATTTTACGACCACATGATGAAGAAGTAGCAAAACCAGATGTTGATTCTGTCATTAAGAGAGAATCTCCTTCAATTTCTTTGAGGAAAGTATTAAGTACCTCTAAAGGGATTTTCACAGAAATTTATGTAGCTGGAAATGCTCCAATACATGGATATGTTACAAGTGTAATGAACGATTATATCGTTTTTTATAGCCCGGTTTATAAAACAGTGTATATATCTTTAAAGCATTTGAAATGGTTAATTCCGTATAAAGAAAATCAAGTGCCTTATGCCCTCAATAAAAATGAACTCCCCGTGAATCCATTAAATATTACGTTAGCTCGAACTTTTGAAGAACAGCTTATTAAAATGGCTGGCAAAATCATGGTGTTCGATTTAGGTGAGGAATCTAATAAAATCGGAAAGATGGAAAAAATTGATGAAGGTCATATTGAAATATTAAAGGCGCGTGATGCGAAAATGTATGTAAATATTCAACATGTAAAATCTGTCCATTGTCCGTAAGTTAATTGAAAAGGCTGGCTTTTTCTTTTATATGTAGAAGAAAAGGTCGAGCCTATTTGTTTAGGTCGATTTGAATATGAGGGGAAAAATGAATTGAATATAAATATGTTAGTATGACTGTTGAAGAGGAAATTTTGTGCGAAATTATAAAAAATATGTACGAGCTATCTTTTGATGTATTCAATTTATTTTTTTGAGGGAGAACTGCTTAACTAATATATTAAAGGGGTTTTGTTGGTGGAGCAGTTTCCAAATTCGTTATCGATTACATTAATTGGCAGTGCTGGTGGAGCAGCAAAAGCAGTTTTAGCGATTTTAAATCAAGCGATAGTAAATGAAAAAGACCCGATTTATGAAGTGATAAAGAATGTTACATTTTATTTGGTTGATATAAAACAAAAAGATAGGACGTATTATGACGAGTTGTTTCCAAATTTGGAAGATCAATTGTTTTTATCCGAAATAGATCTCCAAGATGTAGTGACATTTAAAAAACATTTAAAAGAAAGTAGTACGAGTGTTGTGATTGATGTTTCAGGGGCAGATACGATCAGAGTATTAAGCTGTTGTAATGAACTTGGAATTTGTTATATTAATTCAGCTTTGGAAAACGAGGCAGTAGATCAGGACGATAGTTTAATCGGCTTTCAGCTTACGGAAAGATATACGAGATTTGAGAAGGAAAAAGATAAATTTAAAAATACAAAAGCAATTATAGGCTCAGGTATGAATCCAGGTGTCGTTCAATGGATGGTTGTTGAACTTATGAAGGAACGCCCGAATGAAAAGCCAAGAGCATGCTATATAGTAGAACATGATACGTCATTTTTGAATGATACAGCACTTATAAAGCCTCATACACTGTATGCTTCATGGGCAGTAGAGCGATTTCTAGATGAAGCGATATGGAGTTATCCGATGTATATGAGTCATCATCGTCCTCTTTACTTTTATGAAGATGTATATGCTTCAGAGTATAAAGTAAAGTTGGGAGAGAAAGAATTTTATGGTTGTTTGATGCCGCATGAGGAAGTTTTAATTTTAGGGAAAAACTTTAACATGGAAGTAGGGTTTCTTTACCGAATTAACGAGTATACAACAAATATAATTAGACAGAACTTAGATAAGGTAGAAGATCTATGGAATTGGAATCGTAAAGTATTTAATCCAGCTGAAGAAGAGATTGCGGGCGAGGATCTAGTCGGTGTATTACTCGTTTATGAAAATAGCGAGACCTATATGTATAACGTGATGAATAGCAGTCAAGTTTTTCATAAATATAAAACGAATGCGACATACTTCCAAGTAGGATGTGGCATTTATGCTGGCTTGTGTAGTTTACTGTTCGATAACTTTAAACAAGGTGCCTATTATGTAGAGGAATTATTATTAAATACAGAAAGTAAGTACGGAGAATATTTGAATTTATATATGAATGATTTTGTAGTTGGTGGAAATGACTTTACGGATGGATTGCTACATGATCGAGTAAGGTGGATATAAATTGTGATGAAAAGGAAGGGGAAATCTCCTTCCTTTTCTCGTTATAAGGTTACAGATTGCTCTGAAAGTAATTTCATACTTATAATTTAATGAGATAATATGTAGAGTTTTTGTATTGATCATGAGGAGTAGCAAGGAAGTATTGCGATTCAAAGTAGCGGAGAGCTAGGAATGAAGGTGGAGATTTTTTTACCGATAGCATAATGCGCTAGAAGAAAATATTTTTCAGAAAAGTGTTCTTGTTGCGTAAATATAAACATTTTATAAAATGTTTCAAGAAGGGTTTTTTTTATAAAATACTTCGTTTATAATGGAGGAAAATATCGACATGAGATTTGTTATTCATGTAACGGTTCGGTAGTGTTAGAAAAAGAAGGGGTGCACGCGCATCCTTTTTTCTATGCAGATATTATGAAAGAGGTGGTATGATGGAATTAACATTAAATTCGACTGTATGCTTGCACACAATTCAATTTCGAAAAGAGCAAAAGAATTATATTGTAAAAGATACAATTACAGGAGAAAAATATGAAATGCCGCCACTTTGGATTGATGCATTGGCAATGATGCGTGACGGTTTTTTATTAGGGGAAATTGAGGAGAAATTAAAAGAAGAGTATCCGGAAGAAGAAATAAATATGTTAGCATTTACGAGGCAACTGTTAGAGCTAGAGCTTGTCGGAATGGTCGATGGGGAAGAAATAGCTTGTACAAAGAAGAAAGAGAAAGATTATTTAGCTTGGTTACGTCCTCGTGTTGAGCAATTCTTTCTTAGTTTAAATAAAAGAAATAGAAGCAAAGGTCAATGATGATCTTTGCTTTTTTGTATAGTTTGTTTAAAAAATTACAGCGAATGCTCTTGTGAAAGCACCGTCGCTATTTTTAATTTTTAAAGGTGCCGCTGAGAAAAAGAAACGTTTCGCATTAATGGCATCTAAGTTTGTTAAGTTTTCGATTAAATAAATATTATTCCCAAGTAGTATGTGATGAATCGGTGATGTTTCTGTCGTTACCTCGTCAGGAGAAATGAAATCTAAACCGACAGATTTTACTTTTAATTGAACTAATTCTTCAGCTAATTCTTCGGAAAGATAAAAGGCTTCTTGTTCATACGCTTCTGTATTCCATTTATTAGATAGGTTGGAATGGAAAATGACAATATCACCTTCTTTTATGTCAGCATTGTGTAATACTTCTTTAGGTAGTTTTCGTTCTTGTACATGAGTTACATCAATAAGAACAGCTTCACCTACAAATTGATCTAGGGGCAATTGATCAATAGTCGTTGCGCCTGAAATGAAATGAGCAGGAGCATCACAATGTGTACCAACATGAACGACAGAATGAAAATCTGTAACTTGATATCCTGTCTCTTCAACACTTGTAATGGCTTCTAAATTGATTTTTGGTGTTCCAGGAAATTGAGACATATTGTTTTCAAATGTTTGGGATAGGTCAATTACTTTCACTTTAAATACCTCCAAGTATATATTTTAAAATATAAAAAACTCACCTTTCATAATCAAGAAAGATGAGTTTTGCACACAATAGTTACGTTTTATCTTTCAAAATGCAATGCATTTTGCAGGAATTAGCACCTATTCAGTTTGTATAAACTGAGGTTGCTGGGCTTCAAAGGGCCGGTCCCTCTGCCTCTCTTGATAAAGGTATATTCAATTTAAAGTTCTGAATTTTCGTGATAATAAAATTGTAATTCATTTCCTTTTTCTGTGCAACACAAAATAGGTATTCACCCAAATAAAGTTGCTCGCATATTGTAGCTTATGTAAATAGAATGCTGCGAAGGAGTGAGTGCAGTGACAGGGAATGTATTGAATTATTATGCTGGTGGAAATACAGCTAGAGGATTTCATAATTTATATGAAGAGAATTTAAAAGGACTAAACAGATTATTTATTTTAAAGGGTGGACCTGGAACGGGAAAATCTTCTTTAATTAAGGCAATAGGTCGTGAATGGGTTGAAAAGGGATATGATATTGAATTTTTACACTGTTCTTCTGATAATAAATCGGTTGATGGTGTCATTATCCCGAAGTTAAAAGTAGGAATTGTTGATGGAACATCACCGCATGTTATTGAGCCCAAAATGCCAGGAGTTGTCGAGGAGTATATTAATTTAGGGATTGCTTGGGATTCAGATAAGTTAAGAAAGCAGAAAGTGGAAATTGAACGATTTGTTTCAGAAGCAAGCAAAGCTTTTCAAGCTGCTTACGCTCGTTTTAACGAGGCATTAGTTATACATGATGAGTGGGAGAAAATATATATTAGTAATATTGATTTTAATAAAGCGAACGAACTAACCGAGCAGCTCATTCAGAAATTATTTACAGATAGAGTTGGGAAACAATCGCTTGTGAAACATCGGTTTTTAGGAGCAGCTACACCGAAAGGAGCAGTTGATTTTGTTCCTAATTTAACAGAAGGATTACCACATCGTTATTTTATAAAAGGACGCCCAGGTTCTGGGAAATCAACAATGCTCAAAAAATTAGCTAAGGTAGCAGAAGAAAAAGGATTTGAAGTTGAAGTATATCATTGTGGGTTTGATCCAAATAGTCTTGATATGGTTATCGTAAGAGAATTAGGGTTTGCGATTTTCGATAGCACCGCACCACATGAATATTTTCCGAGCCGTGAAGGTGATGAAATTATAGATATGTATGCCCTTATTGTAACACCAGGGACGGATGAGAAGTATGCGGAGGAAATTCGTGACGTCTCTATTCAATATAAAGCAAAAATGAATGAGGCGATGTCTTTTTTAGCGAAAGCGAAATCAGTTCGTGATAAATTAGAACGAATTTATATTGCTGCTATGGATTTTTCAAAAGTAGATGCATACAAAGAGGAGATTCAAAAAGAGTTTGAACGAATTGCGGTTAGTGTAACTGAAAAGAACAAGTAAAAAATAACGAATTTTGACAGGCTGTCGGAAATTTTCTGACAGCTACTTTAGTATGTAGTAAACTTAGTAATATATTTGTCGAATTTCCAAGGAAATAATCAAAAAATGGAGAGGGTATGAAATGAGAGAGAAAATTAAGTTGGAGTTAGAACGAATTGAGAAAGAAAATGATGTGAAAATTTTATTCGCTGTGGAGTCAGGGAGTCGTGCATGGGGATTTCCATCAAAAGATAGTGATTATGATGTTAGATTCGTTTATATGCACCCGGTAGAATGGTATTTATCCATTCATGATAAACGAGATGTAATTGAGTATCCGATTAGTGATGATTTAGATATAAGCGGATGGGATATAAAAAAAGCGTTACAACTATTTGCAAAGTCAAACCCAGCTTTACTCGAATGGATTCGATCACCCATTTTTTATTCGAAAAACTCTAATTTTCCAGAACAGCTTCAGCAAATGAGTGAAAAGAATTTTGATCCAAAAGCAACGATATACCATTACTTACATATGGCTTCAAAAAATTATCGTGAATTTTTGCAAGGTGAGAATGTAAAATTGAAAAAGTACTTTTATGTATTGCGTCCTATTTTGGCTTGTAAGTGGCTAGAGGAGAAAACAACTTTGCCTCCTGTAGAATTCGATCGATTAATTACAGAATTATCAATAGAGCGTAGCGTATTAGATGAAATTGAACGGTTGTTAATAAAGAAAAAGGCAGGTACTGAATTAGATGTTGGATTGAAAATTGAGGTGTTGAATCAATTTTTAGAAGAACAAATTCATTACTATCAGCAATACGTAAAAGGAATTGAAAAGGGATCAGGGATCGATATTGAGAGTTTAAATACATTGTTTCGAGATATGTTGTTTGCGGTATACGAAAAAGAGCACAAGTAAGTGAAGTGACCCCTAAAAGTTAGACACGGTTATTTCATTAGGCAGCTTGATCCAAATGAGTCCGGTATTGTACCGGGCTCATTTTTAATTTTGCCTTAATCCGTTTCGTA
>NZ_JBQAGB010000030.1:0-15708 GCF_051916145.1 Bacillus cereus group sp. MYBK245-2
TCATCCTGAGCCAGGATCAAACTCTCCAATAAAGTTAGTTTGTCTAGCATCTAAAATAAAAATTGACGTTTCACGTTGTTTGTTTCGTTCAGTTTTCAAAGAACTACTTGGCCGCTCATTTGCGACTTCCTTATGTTAACATCTTCGTTAGTTAATGTCAACTAAGTTTTTTATTTCGTTTGTCGCTTTCGACGTTGTTGTCATCGGCGACTCGTATAATATTACACCTCTAATCTCTAATCGTCAATATATTTTTCTAAAAAAATATAAAAAGGCTTATTCCTTTTAAAATAAGCCTTTTTATCATATACCATTCTATTCGTTTATTATCTTTCTATAATTGGCAACGAGACGATAAACTGAATAACACCATCCTCATATTCAGCTCGAATACTACCACCTTGTAATTCAACAATACTTTTCGCAATCGCCAATCCAAGGCCCGATCCTTCTGTTACTCTACTTCTAGATTGATCTTTCTTATAAAAACGTTCAAACAAACTCGCTAACTCTTCTCTCGTAAACGCTTCACTATGATTCGCAATTACAATTTGTATATCCCGGCGCTGCCTTTGAAGAGAAACTTTTATCTCCCCATCATCTTTACTATACTTAATCGCGTTCATTAATAAATTATCAAATACACGAACCATCTTTTCCGAATCAATCGCTGCATAGGCACGTTCCTCAGGAAACTTCTTAACGAACGTAAGCCCATGCTCTTCTGCTTGCGGTACTAACTCTTCTATTAATTGCTCGAGTAACTCATTTATACAAACCTCTTGTTTTTCTAATATAACTTGCTCATTTGTTAACTTCGTATACTCAAATAAATCTTCTATTAAATTCTTTAACTGCTCCGACTTCGCAAAAGCAATTCTCGTATACTCATCATGTTGTTCTTTATTTTCATATTTAGAATCTCGAAGTAATCGTAAGTAACCCATAATAGAAGTAAGTGGTGTACGTAAATCGTGAGATACATTCGTAATAAGTTCGTTCTTTTGCTTCTCTAATTTACGTTCCTTTTCTATATTATTCATAAGCTCTTCTGCCATATTATTAATATTCTCAGTTAAAGACGCAATCTCGTCTTCACCTTTCTTCTCAATACGGTACGCTAAATTACCTTTTTCTATTTCCTTTACACCTTCTGCCATCGCTTCAATTTGCTTCATCTTTCTCTTTGTTATATAGAAGAAAGAAAAAATGAATACGAGTACACCAATTAAAAATGGGAATGGTCCTTCTTGCGTATCATATATTACTTCACCTTCTGGAATCCCACTAACAAACATGTATAAATTCTTATCTTCTATTGTAATAGGCGCAAAGGCTATAAATTCTTTTCTCGTACTTTCAAATTCTTTTCTACCATTCATATAATTAATCGCAAACGATGATGCATTACGAATTGTATTATGCAAATCAATTTGTTCTTCTTGTGCCTGCTTCGTTTTATATAAAACTTTACCACTCTCGTCAGTAACCAATACTTTTAAAGCTCTAGAGTCTCGTTCTAAATTTTGATTCTCTATTTCAATCATACTTGATATAGCTTCTAATTTATTTTCATGAACTGAACTATTTGCCACACTTTGTGCTTGTTGGTTAATTTGTTCCATACCAGTCCGATAATCGATCGTCGCCTCTCGATTCGCATTCTCAAAAAATGGCGCTGCTGCCTTCGCTGACAAA
The DNA here is from genome assembly GCF_051916145.1 of Bacillus cereus group sp. MYBK245-2. Lineage (NCBI taxonomy): Bacteria > Bacillati > Bacillota > Bacilli > Caryophanales > Bacillaceae > Bacillus > Bacillus cereus group sp. MYBK245-2. The sequence continues at coordinate 1,699 of NZ_JBQAGB010000030.1, forward strand.
ATCCCTAATAACGCACAAGCAGTGAACGCAGTAATAAGTTGAATCCGCACACTCCGTTTCACACTCTTCACTAGCTTTCCGATTAACTCTCGAAATTTCCTAACATAAGTAAATGGATTAAATATCTTTTTCAATCTTATACCCCACTCCCCATACTGTTTTTATATATCTAGGTTTCCTTGGATTCTCCTCAATCTTTTCACGTACTTTTCGAATATGCACCATTACAGTATTATCAGACTGGAAAGATCGTTCATTCCAAACCTTTTCATAAATTTGCTCTGCACTAAAGACCATTCCCGGATTACGGGCTAGTAATTCTAGAATTGAAAATTCCCTCGGGGTCAACTTCACTTCTTCTCCCTCTACAATAACTTTATGGGTCGAGATGTTGATTTTCATCTCTCCAATTTCTAACTCGTCCTCATTTTGAATAGAAAAACCATTCATTTTCATATAACGGCGTAACTGAGATTTTATCCTTGCGATTAACTCTAACGGATTAAATGGTTTCGTTACGTAATCATCTGCACCCGTTGTTAACCCTAAAATCTTATCCATATCTTGCGTTTTCGCGGAAAGCATAATAATTGGCATTTCTTTTTCTTCCCTTACTTTCATACACATATGAATGCCGTCTACTTTCGGCATCATAATATCTAATACGACTAGATGTACTTCGTTTTCTTCTAGTAAACGTAATCCTTCTTCGCCGTCCCCTGCTTGCAATACTTTATATCCTTCATTCTTTAAATAGATTTTAATAAGATTCCTAATTTCTTTTTCATCATCTACGACAAGTATTGTTTCATTTGCCACAATATCTCCCCCATCACTTTTTTAATCCCTAACTTCTATTATAGGAAAACTTCTGAAGAAAAACGCTCGGAAATCCTTAAGATTTTCTGAAGACGCAAAAAAGGTCTAGACCCCCCTTAAGTCTAGACCTTTCAAAAACCCCTTTTATTTACGAACGTAGATGAAATATAGTACGAATAAAACACCCATAACATACATAATCGGATGAACCTCTTTACGTCGACCACTTACTACCATTGTAATTGGATAGAAGATAAACCCGATCGCAATTCCTGTTGCGATACTATACGTAAGTGGCATTGAAATGATAGTAAAGAATGCTGGTACTGCAATCTCAAATTTCTTCCAATCAATTTCCCCTAAGGAAGAAACCATCAAGATTCCTACAATAATTAATGCTGGTGCCGTTACAGCTGGTGTTACAACACTTAGTAATGGCGAGAAGAATAGTGCCAGCAAGAAGAATCCTGCTGTTACAACTGCTGTAAATCCAGAACGTCCACCTGCCGCTACCCCTGCAGAAGATTCAATGTAAGACGTTGTTGTTGATGTACCTAAGATCGCACCAATTACAGTTGCAATCGCATCTGCAAATAACGCTTTTCCTGCACGTGGTAATTTATTGTTCTTCATTAATCCTGCTTGATTCGCAACCGCTACAAGCGTACCTGCTGTATCAAAGAAATCGATAAAGAAGAACGTTATAATAACAATCCCCATTTGAACAGTGAAAATATCTCCAAAGTGCGTTAACGCCGCACCGAACGTTGGTTCTAAACTCGGTATTGCTCCCACTACCGCTTTCGGAGTATCAATTAATCCGGTTGCTACTCCTAAGATTGCCGTAAGAATCATACCGTAAAATACTGCACCATTAACTTTCTTAATCATGAAGATAATGGTCGTAACAACTCCGAAAATTGCTAGTAACGTTGTGCCCTTTGTTAAGTCCCCCAACCCAACAAGAACAGCATCATTTTTCACGATAATTCCGGCATTTTGGAATCCAAGGAAAGCAATGAATAATCCAATACCTGCCGCTACTGCAAACTTTAACTCCGATGGAATTGCATTAATGATTTTTTCACGAATACCTGAAGCAGTAAGAATAATAAAGATAATACCTGACATTAACGTTCCAGCAATTGCCGTTTGCCATGGAATACCCATCGTTAACACTGCTGTATAAGCAAAGAACGCGTTAATTCCCATACCTGGCGCTAAAGCAATTGGATACTTCGCGAAAATACCCATAATTAACGAACCAATCGCTGCTGCTAATGCTGTAGCAACGAATACTGCACCTGGATCCATTCCTGTACCTGCCGGTAATCCTTTAACATTTCCAAGTGACAGCGTAGCAGGATTGACAAATAGTACGTAAGCCATAGATAAAAATGTCGTTAAACCTGCTATGAACTCTGTTTTGTAATTCGTGCCGAGTTCATCAAACTGAAAATAGCGTTTCATCTTACGTTTCCCCCGTTATATGATTACTCGCCGTAATCCCCTAGCCCTCTTTTATCTATTAAAAATAAAAAAGGCTTCCATTGCATATACATGGAAGCGTTCTATGAATAAAGATAAGATTCCCCTCACCTTTATAAAAACGCCTCGTAGTCAAGCCATTTACGGTAGCTAGGTAGAAACTTTCGGGCCATATCCCCGATATTATACGACGGCATAATATTCACTTTTCGTTTGAATTACATACTCATATTAACTCGACGAAGTAGTTTTGTCAATTTAAAAACGAACATTTTTGTAAACTTTTATAATTTCGTTCGTATTAACCCTAAAACAAAAAGATCCATCTATACATAAGTAATAGATGGACCTTTTTATAAATACTATTCCCACTCAATAGTTGCTGGTGGCTTACTCGTTACATCATACACGATACGGTTAACGTGTTTTACTTCGTTTACGATACGTACAGAGATTTTCTCTAATACGTCCCAAGGGATACGTGCCCAGTCAGCTGTCATACCGTCAATAGATGTTACTGCACGGATACCTACTGTGTAATCGTACGTACGCTCGTCACCCATAACACCTACGCTACGCATACCAGGAAGCGCAGTGAAGTATTGCCAGATTTCACGATCTAAGCCAGCTTTAATAATTTCTTCACGTAAAATCGCATCAGATTCACGAACGATTTCTAATTTCTCTTCTGTGATTTCACCTAGTACACGAATACCAAGACCAGGACCCGGGAATGGTTGACGCCATACGATTTCGTCAGGAATTCCTAGTTCAGATCCTAATACACGTACTTCATCTTTAAATAAAGTGTTTAAAGGCTCAATTAATTTGAACTGCATGTCTTCTGGAAGACCACCAACGTTATGGTGAGATTTAATTGTTTGTGCAGTTGCTGTACCACTTTCAACGATATCTGTGTAAAGTGTACCTTGCGCTAAGAAGTCCATACCTTGTAATTTAGAAGCTTCATCATCAAAAACGTAAATGAATTCGTTACCGATAATTTTACGTTTTTGTTCTGGATCTTCTACACCTTTTAACTTGTTCATGAAGCGTTCTTTTGCATCCACTTTAATAACGTTCATGTGGAAGCCTTCGCTAAATGTTTTCATAACGCCTTCTGCTTCACCTTTACGAAGTAAACCGTGGTCAACGAAAATACATGTTAATTGATCACCGATTGCTTTATGAATTAATACTGCTACAACAGAAGAGTCTACACCGCCGCTAAGTGCGCATAGAACTTTTTTGTCTCCAACAGTTTCACGGATTTTCTCTAATTCTACTTCGATAAAGTTCTCCATGTTCCATCCTTCAGAACAACCACATACGCCGAATACGAAGTTTTTAATTAAATCGTTACCGTGCTCAGAGTGACGTACTTCTGGGTGGAATTGTACACCATATAAGTTTTTCGCTTCATTGCTCATACCAGCAATTGGGCAAGACTCACTTGTTGCATCTACTACGAATCCTTCAGGTAAACCAGTTACTAAGTCACCATGGCTCATCCATACAACTTGCTCTTCCGGAAGGTTCGCATATAATTTTGATTCGTTCTCTACTTTAAGAACCGCTTTTCCGTACTCACGGTGGTTTGCACGTTCTACTTTACCACCGAATTTTTGTGTCATAAGCTGCATACCGTAACAAATACCGAAGATCGGTAATCCTAGGTCAAAGATTTTTTCATCACAATGTAATGCACCTTCACCATATACACTATTCGGTCCACCAGAGAAAATAATCCCTTTTGGATTTATTTCTTTAATTTCTTCTGCAGTAATTGTATGCGGATGAAGTTCACTGTATACACCGAACTCACGAATTCGACGTGCTATTAACTGATTGTATTGACTTCCAAAATCTAAAACGATAATTGTATCGTGTTGCTTCTTCAAAATAATCACCCCAACGTTAGTTCTCGTATATAAATATTTTCACCAATTTGGCAAAAAGCATTACCAATATAATAAAAAAAGCCAGTCCTCCGCCTCTAGTCTCATAACAAAGAAAAGGCAGGGGTCTGGCTTTATAAAGAAAGATAGTCTCCGCTCTTTATAAATATAAGACACACTGCCTTCATAGTCAGGTTGTTTACGGTAACCCGGTAGAGACTCTCAAACCATATCTTTGAGGATATATGAAGGATCGTTTTATATTATCTTCCTAGATTCTAACAATGAAGTATCAATATGGTCAAGAGAGAAAGCGACAAAATTCTACAGAAATTCATTTCCTTTTCTAAAAAACACAAAAAAACATCCATTTCTATATAGAAATGGATGTTTTCGGGGCGAACGGAATTACATCATTCCGCCCATACCGCCCATGCCCATGCCGCCCATGTCAGGCATTGCTGGTGCATTTGGTTCTGGTTTGTCAGCTACTACAGCTTCAGTTGTTAAGAACATAGCTGCAACAGATGCTGCGTTTTGAAGTGCAGAGCGAGTTACTTTAGCTGGATCTACGATACCAGTTTCAAGCATGTTAACCCACTCGCCAGTAGCTGCGTTGAAACCAACGCCTACTTTTTCGCCTTTTAGACGCTCTACAACTACAGATCCTTCTAGACCAGCGTTGATTGCGATTTGACGAACTGGCTCTTCTAGTGCACGAAGTACGATGTTGATACCTGTTGCTTCGTCGCCTTCAGCTACGATAGAAGCTACTTTCGTGTATACGTTCATAAGTGAAGTACCACCACCTGCAACGATACCTTCTTCTACTGCTGCACGAGTTGAGTTAAGTGCATCTTCAATGCGAAGTTTGCGCTCTTTCAACTCAGTTTCAGTTGCTGCACCTACTTTAATTACTGCTACGCCACCTGCAAGTTTTGCAAGACGCTCTTGTAATTTTTCACGATCGAATTCAGAAGTTGTTTCTTCTAATTGCGCACGGATTTGACCGATGCGAGCTTCGATTTGTTCTGTGCTTCCTACACCTTCAACTACAGTTGTGTTTTCTTTCGTTACAACAACTTTACCAGCGCGTCCTAAAGATTCAACTGTAGCAGATTTTAAGTCACGGCCTAATTCTTCAGTGATTACTTCGCCACCAGTTAAGATTGCGATATCTTCTAGCATTGCTTTACGACGGTCACCAAATCCAGGAGCTTTAACAGCTACTACATTGAATGTACCACGAAGTTTGTTCACTACTAATGTAGCTAACGCTTCGCCTTCTACATCTTCAGCAATGATAAGAAGCGGTTTACCTTGTTGTACCACTTGCTCTAATACTGGTAAGATTTCTTGAATGTTAGAAATCTTTTTGTCAGTGATTAAGATGTATGGGTTATCAAGAACTGCTTCCATTTTGTCAGAATCAGTAATCATGTAAGGAGATGCATATCCACGATCAAATTGCATACCTTCTACTACATCTAATTCTGTTGTGAAACCTTTAGATTCTTCTAAAGTAATAACGCCGTCGTTACCAACGCGCTCCATTGCTTCAGCGATTAATTGACCTACTTCTTCGTCAGCAGCAGAAATAGCAGCTACTTGTGCGATAGAAGATTTACCTTCGATTGGTTTAGAAATCGTTTTTAATTCTTCTACTGCAGCAACTACAGCTTTTTCGATACCTTTACGAAGACCCATTGGGTTCGCACCAGCTGTTACGTTTTTAAGACCTTCACGAATCATAGCTTGCGCTAATACAGTTGCAGTTGTTGTTCCGTCACCAGCTACGTCATTTGTTTTGCTAGCAACTTCTGCTACTAATTTCGCACCCATGTTTTCGAATGCATCTTCTAATTCAATTTCTTTTGCGATTGTTACACCGTCATTTGTAATAAGTGGTGAACCGAATTTTTTCTCAAGAACAACGTTACGACCTTTTGGTCCAAGCGTTACTTTTACTGCATTTGCAAGAGTGTCGACACCGCGAAGCATCGAACGACGTGCTTCTTCACTAAATTTAATATCTTTTGCCATAATAATTGACCCCCTTGGATTTTTTAAAATTTATATAATTAACCGATAACTGCTAAAATGTCACTTTCACGTAAAATCAAGTAGTCTGTACCTTCATATTTCACTTCAGTACCTGCATATTTTGAGAAGATGATAAGATCACCTGCTGCTACCTCTAAAGCAACACGCTCACCATTTTCAAGCACTCGACCAGTACCTACTGCAATAACTTTACCCTCTTGTGGTTTTTCTTTTGCTGTGTCTGGTAATACAATACCACTTGCTGTTTTTTCTTCCGCTTGAACAAGCTCAATTACAACGCGATCACCTAATGGCTTTAGCATGAACAATAACCTCCTCATTTTGTTATGTAAATTTTATTTATTAGCACTCAAGTCACCCGAGTGCTAACACACTTATAATAATAAATAATCTCAATTTCTTTTGCAAGTAAAAAAATCATAATTTTTTCGCAAATTACGCTATAAATTTTTCTATATAGAGTTCCTCTTCTTCTACCTTTACTATATGAATCGTTGTTTCCACTACTCGTATGTTACAATATGAAAGGACACCCTAAGTTGTTTTCGCTACACACACAACTTTCTCCTGTCTTCTATTATAATTTCAATTAAGAATTTACAAAAAAAACATAATGTAAGTAAAGTTTATATAGTAGGTAGCATCTTTACATGTTATCCTACCTTATCTCATACACTAGAGTTAGAAAGGATGGTTAAACCATTTGAAAAAACAATATTGGTGGGTTATCGTTACATACATTTTAATGCAGTTATCATCAATTGCTGGATTACCACTTCTTCTGAAAACTGGGCTTTATGATAACAAGGGATTCACTAGGGAAGAGAAATTTCAACTCATAACTGGTCACTGGGCGATCATTAGCTTCTTTATTGCATTATGTATCGTACTTTGGTTACTTAGAACAGATATTCGCGACAGACATTTAGATAAGATGCGTTCCACTGTTCCAGCTACAATTGGTTGGATTTTTATCGGGTTCTTCTTAGCATTTTTCTCGCAAAGTATTGCTGGTATGATTGAAATGTATGTATTAGGTATTAAACCTGGATCTGAAAATACAGCGAGACTTATGGATATCGCAAGAACGACACCTTGGTTCCTTATCGTCATCTCTATAATAGGACCTATTTTGGAAGAAATCGTATTTAGAAAAATTTTATTTGGTACACTTTATAAGAAGTTTAACTTCTTTATTGCCGCTATCATTAGTTCCCTTGTATTTGCGGCCATTCACTTTGATTTTACTCACTTATTGGTATACACTGCTATGGGTCTCGTATTCGCCTTCTTATATGTAAAAACGAAGCGTATTATCGTTCCAATCGCAGCGCATGTTGCAATGAATACATTAGTTGCAATTGCCCAAGTTTTAGTGAGTAACGAACAAATTCAGGAAATGATTAAAGAAGCTGAAAAAATGCAAGGCTTTATCGGAGGATTTTTAGTATGAGAAACTCACCATTGTTCATGGCTGCATTGTACTTCCTTCTAGGATGTATCTTTACACATCTAGCCATTAGGAATGTAACAGATACAATTTGGAATATGTGGACAATACTATTTGCAGTTATGGCGACGATTGATTTTAATTTGGCACTTCGCCTCATCTTAGTTAAATTCACAAAGAAAAAACAATAATAAAACGCAGAGGTCGCTTCCTCTGCGTTTTATTGTGGATAATTCTTCAAAAAGTAAACTAATGTTTGTAACTCTACTGCTAAATCAATATGATGAATTCTTATATTGTCTGACACATTTAATCGTGCTGGTGTGAAATTCAAAATACCATGCACGTTTGTTTCTGCCAATCTATCAGCTACAGATTGTGCTACTGTAGCGGGTACTGTTAATATTGCCACTTGTATATCAGATGATAAACGTTCTTCTAATTCATCTAAGTGATATACAGGAATGCCTCCGATTTCTGTTCCAACTTTCTCTTCACTAATATCAAACGCCATTTCAATTTTTGTATTATTGTTTTTCGTGAAATTATAATGTAAGAAAGCGGTCCCTAAATTACCTACTCCAATAAGCGCTACACGTGTTATATCATCTTGGTCGAGTGTTTCACGGAAAAATGATAATAAATAATTTACGTTATATCCATATCCTTTTTTCCCTAACGCTCCAAAGTATGAGAAATCTCTTCGAATTGTTGCGGAATCAACCTTTACCGCTTCACTTAATTCAGCTGATGAAACACGTTGCTTACCAGACAAAGATAAGTTTTGGATAAATCGATAGTATAGAGGCAATCTCTTAGCAGTGGCTTGTGGAATTTTCTGCTGCTCCATATAACCTCTCCTCTCTTCCTATCTTTATTCATATGCTTTAATTAAATACAGAAGTTTAGCACTTATTAAATTCCTTGTATAATAGAAAGAAGAAGTATTCTCTCTGTATTTTAAACTATACACTATTTTTAGTATGATTGAGAAATATAAACATGGCAAAGTTAAGAAATTATTTGAGGTGAAAACATTGATTTTATTACAAGTAAACGCGCTTTCGAAATTATACGGTGCAGAAACGATTCTTTCAAATATAAAATTAGAAGTTCAAACGAAAGATCGTATCGCATTAGTCGGACGAAATGGCGCTGGAAAATCTACATTATTAAAAATAATAGCGGGTGAGCTATCTCATGATGGCGGAGAAATTATAAAACCGAAAGATGTCTCAATTGGATATTTAGCTCAAAATACCGGTTTAGAAACATCTTTAACAATTTGGGATGAAATGTTAACCGTCTTTACACACTTGCAGCAAATGGAGACAAAACTTCGAAGGCTAGAGCAAGAGATGGGAAAAGAAGAAAACTTTTCAAACGAGGCTACATATGAAAGATTATTAGCTGATTATGACCAATTACAATTAGATTATAAAGATCAAGGTGGCTATCAGTACGAAGCAGATATCCGTTCGATTTTAAGTGGTCTTGGCTTCCCAGTTGAAACGCACCAGACGACGATTTCTACATTAAGCGGTGGACAAAAAACACGATTAGCTCTCGGTAAATTATTATTAACAAAACCAGACTTACTTATTTTGGACGAGCCTACAAACCATTTAGACATCGAAACATTAACATGGCTTGAACAATATTTACAAGGTTATCCTGGCGCAATACTAATCGTTTCCCATGACCGTTATTTCTTAGATAAACTTGTTACACAAGTATATGAAATTTCGAATAAAGAAAGTAGACGATTTGTTGGTAACTACAGTAAATATTTAGACTTAAAATCAGCACTATACGAGCAAGAAATGAAACGTTATGAAAAACAACAAGATGAGATTGCTAAGCTAGAGGACTTCGTTCAAAAAAATATAGCTCGTGCATCTACGACAAAACGTGCGCAAAGCCGCCGTAAACAATTAGACCGTATGGAATTATTAACAAGACCATTAGGGGATTCTAAGTCAGCTTCCTTCCACTTCGATATTGAAAAACAAAGTGGAAATGATGTTTTACAAGTAAAGGACGCAACTATCGGCTATGGTAAGGATCCAATTATTGAACATGTAACAATGCGCTTAACACGCGGAGATAGTGTTGCTTTAGTTGGTCCAAATGGAATTGGGAAATCCACATTATTAAAATCGATTGTGAATAAGTTACCATTATTACATGGTGATGTTTCTTTCGGATCCAATGTATCTGTTGGTTATTATGATCAAGAACAAGCTAACTTAACATCCTCTAAGCGAGTTTTAAATGAACTATGGGATGAATATCCACTGCAACCCGAAAAAGAAATTCGCACGATACTAGGTAACTTCTTATTCACAGGAGATGATGTACTAAAACCAGTATCATCTCTTAGTGGTGGACAAAAAGCTCGATTAGCTCTCGCAAAACTTATGATGCAAAAATCGAATTTATTAATTCTCGATGAGCCTACAAACCATCTTGATTTAAATAGTAAAGAGATTTTGGAGAATGCTTTAATTGATTATCCTGGTACCCTTCTCTTTGTATCTCATGACCGCTACTTTATTAATCGTGTAACGACGACCGTTGTTGAGTTATCAACAGAAGGTGCACAGGAATATTTAGGGGACTACGATTACTACGTTGAAAAGAAAAATGAGATGATTGAACGTGCTGAATTTGAACAACAAGAACAGCAAGAAAATCAGACACCTGTTCAAAAAACTGTAGCTCCAGAAAAATTAAATTATCTCGAAGAAAAAGAGCGCAAAAAGTTGGAGCGTCAACGTACTCGAAAAATTGAGGAACTAGAACAAAATATTGTACAATTTGAAGAAGAAATTGCTACGTTAGAAGATCAACTTTGCTTACCAGAAATATATGCAGATTATGAAAAGGCTAGTGAAATTACAACGAAAAAGCAAACACTACAAGAACAACTTGATGCTTGTATGGCAGAATGGGAAGAATTGCATTTATAAGAGTATAAATAAGAAGGATGTCTCATCAGTCGGGATTTTTGACGATGAGACATCCTTCTTATCTTCTAGCCATGGTCAACTTCTATTGCATAAACAATTCGACACGAGGTATCGATTTGCCGACAAAGTTTGACAATATTAGCCCCCCTTATAATAAGGGCATATTTCAAAATGTTTTTTAGAGATACCTTCTTCGTTTTTATTTCCCGAAAAAGGATAGATTCAAAGGTCAGACTTCATCTGTTTTATCCACAAGTTTATACACATATCCACCTTTATAAAATAAACATCTAAATAACTTTTCCACATTATCCACAATCAACAAAAAAGTTATCAACATTTTATATACACAATAAAACCCACATTATCAACAGATAATATGGGTTTTATCCACAAGCTGTGGTTAATTTTGTGTATAACTATGCTTCAATATCTAATCCTGGATTTGCATTTAAAGCTAATGTAGCACGTTTTCCTTGTTCATACGCAATTGTACCTGCCGCCGCAATCATAGCTGCATTATCTGTACATAAAGATAGAGGAGGAATAATTAGTTCTACATTTTCTTTTTGTGCAAACTCTGCTTCTAAACGTGCACGAAGCCCTTTATTCGCAGCAACTCCACCAGCAAGAAGCACTTGCTTTACGTTATAAGCATCCGCTGCACGAGATGCTTTCGTTACTAATACGTCAATTACACTCTCTTGGAAACTTGCTGCTAAATCTTCCGGTGCAATTTCTATCCCGCGTTGTTTTGCGTTATGCACAGTGTTGATAACTGCTGATTTCAATCCACTAAAACTGAAATCATACGAATCAGGTTCTAGCCATGCACGAGGTAAATCAATTGTTGGTTCCCCTTCATGTGCAAGACGATCAATATGAGGGCCACCTGGATATGGCATAGATAACGTACGAGCTACTTTATCATATGCCTCCCCTGCTGCATCATCTCGCGTTTCACCAATTACTTCAAATGAACCATGTTCTTTCATATAAACAAGCTCTGTATGTCCACCAGAGACAACAAGTGATAGTAATGGGAATTGAACTTCTTTTACTAAGCGGTTCGCATAAATGTGGCCAGCGATATGATGAACACCAACTAGGGGGATATCATGTGCAAATGCCACTGCTTTCGCTGCGTTCACCCCTATTAGAAGCGCTCCTACTAAACCAGGTCCTTCTGTGACAGCAATTGCATCAATATCATCAAATGTGATATTCGCTTCTTTTAACGCTTCTTCTAATACAACTGTAATTTCTTCTACATGATGACGGGACGCAATCTCTGGTACAACTCCGCCAAAACGTTTATGACTTTCAATTTGTGATGCAACAACATTCGCAATAATTTCCGTTCCATTTTTAACAACCGCTACTGCTGTTTCATCACAACTTGTTTCAATACCAAGTATAATCGTATTTTTTTCCATTATATATTCACCCACATTACGAGACCATCTTCCTGATTGTCTACATAGTATCGTTTACGAATTCCACCATTTTGAAATCCGTATTTTCTGTATAACTGTTTTGCTACTTCATTTGATACACGTACTTCAAGTGTCATCGTTTTTACACCTAGAGTTTTCGCCTCGGAAATAACTTCTTTTAATAAAGCATCTCCTAGCTTTTGACCTCTGTATTCTGGCAAAATAGCTATATTTGTTATATGTGATTCATCAATAATTATCCACAATCCACAATACCCAATTACACGACCATCTTTTTCTAGCACAACATAATGTGCATGTTCATTCATCGTTAACTCACGGTGAAAGGCATCTGCAGTCCAAGGAGTTGAAAAAGATGCTTCTTCAATGGCTACAATTTGAGCAATATCATCAAGTTCCATCTTTCTAAATATCATATCCATCCTCTGCAAGCTCCTACTTGTTTTGACTTTCTAACCACTTTGTTTCAGCTTCAGCTAAACGAAGGTAACTAGGAACAAATGAATGTACATCCTGTTCTTCTTTTTGTAATCCTAAGAACGCTAGCTCACTTGGTCTTGGGTTATTTTTAGTGAAAGGAGCAAAGAGAGCTTGATTGCCTAAATGTTCGATAATTGTTTCTTTGTGTAGTTTCACATCGTTACCAATAAATAAAACAGGCTTTCCTTTATCTTTTAACATTTGCAACCAGTCTACAATAAGGATGATTCGGTCTTCCTCTATAGAAGTTAAATCCTCTCCTTCATATGTATATAAGCCAGTATAAATTTGTCCACGTCTTCCATCGAATAAAGGACAGATTAATCCATCAAAATTAGCTCCGTTTGCAGCCACTACTTCTAAACTTGATACACCCACAATTGGTATTTGAAGTGACCAAGCTAATGTTTTGGCAGCTGTCACACCTATACGAACACCTGTATATGATCCTGGTCCAGCAGCTACAACTATTTTAGTTAATTCTTTTGGTTTTACACCACATTCTTTTAACAGTTGTTCTACAGCTGGCATAAGACGCACAGAATGATTTTTTGTTAAATTTGTAATGATTTCCCCAATTACGTTTCCTTCTTCAATAAGGGATACACCCATTACATAATTTGAAGTATCAATTGCTAGTACTTTCATCTTGTAATAGCTCCTCACATAATCTAATATAGCGATCTCCAATTGGCTCGAGTACAATGTTTCTTGTGTCATCTCCAGCATGGAATAAACTAATTTGTAGCTTCTCATTTGGTAAATATGCTTCTATTAAATGAGCCCATTCTACTACCGTAATTCCTTCACCGTAGAAATACTCATCAAAACCTAAGTCTTCTTCACTTTCTGCTAAGCGATACACGTCCATATGATATAGCGGTAATCTCCCTTTATATTCTTTAATAATATTAAAGGTAGGGCTATTTACAACTCTTTTCACTCCAAGACCTTTTGCTAGTCCCTTTGTAAAAGTCGTCTTACCAGCCCCTAGATCTCCTTCTAAAATAATTACATCTTGTGCCTGAGCAAGTTCACCAAGTTTTTCTGATAATCTTTGTGTTTCCTCAGATGATTTTGTTGTTATTTCATATTTACTCACAGACTTCACCTACTTTACTCACAATGTTCTCTGCTATTTATTATACAGGTTTTGAATATATAAAAAAGTCCTTAGGAGTTTTCCTAAGGATAGTTTGACTGTCTTTATTAGTTTTTTGTTAAAACAAATAAAAAAATACGAAACAACATGTTTCGTTCTTTTCTTTATATAAAATGGCGGTCCCGACCGGGGTCGAACCGGCGATCTCCTGCGTGACAGGCAGGCATGTTAACCACTACACCACGGGACCATTTGGTTGCGGGGACAGGATTTGAACCTG
>NZ_JBQAGB010000031.1:0-14891 GCF_051916145.1 Bacillus cereus group sp. MYBK245-2
TATTAGGCACGCCGCCAGCGTTCATCCTGAGCCAGGATCAAACTCTCCAATAAAGTTAGTTTGTCTAGCATCATAAAATAAAAATTGACGTTTCACGTTGTTTGTTTCGTTTAGTTTTCAAAGTTCAACATCGCGTTTCAGCGACTTTTATAATTTAACATCTTGCGTTGAATCTGTCAACAACTTTTTTCTTTCGTTCCTGACGACGCTTATTAATTTACCATATTAACCATTCACAAGTCAACACTTTTTAAAAAAATGCCAAAATAAATTTATCTTGGCATGATATAAAGCTTAATAACCACTAATGCAGCAACACCGGGTAGACCTAATAAACTTGTGATTGTTGCAGTACCCAAGTTAATTGGAAGATGAAAATCAAAATATGTTCCTACAACATTTACGATAAAAAGTAATGCTACTCCTAAAGTAACATGAAAGAGCGCTTTTCCTATAAAACGTAACGGCTTAGAAGAAACACCAAAAACAAGGAAAATAAAAACTAACGCAAGAATACCAACAATAATAATTGTAGAATTCATTTTTTCCTCCTTATGAATGACCTATACACATTTATTTGTATGGGACAAGACGATAAAAAAGAACGTTTATTATATAACTCCAGTCGTTTCATTTTATTCACCTTGATTCTGCTACACGTTCTTCACAAAAAACATTAATCGATCTTTCCAAACAAATAAAATAAAAAGGCTCTGCTTTTTCAGCAGAACCTTTTACCATTGCTCCATCTTTACAGGACGACGTTTTGCTTCTTTTAGCAAGAAGAAATATTTCGCCTCTGCTATTTTCAAAGAACAAAGTACATCTTGAGATGGTTCAACACTTTGTTCAACCATTCTCTTTTGACGTAACCATTCATTCTTCACCTTTTCTAACAGTACAATTAGCTTATCATCATACTCTTTACGCAATTTACCCTTTTTTTGAAAGAACATTTTTGTTTCTCCTCTTATACTTCTCTACGACCTTCTAATGCTTTCGACAGTGTCACTTCATCTGCATATTCTAAATCTCCACCAACTGGCAGACCGTGTGCAATACGAGTTACTTTAATACCTGTCGGCTTTAAGAGGCGGGATATATACATCGCTGTAGCTTCCCCTTCAATATTAGGATTTGTTGCTAATATTACTTCTTGTACTGTTTCATCGTGTAGTCGCTTTAGAAGTTGCGGGATATTAATGTCTTCTGGTCCAATTCCCTCCATTGGAGAGATAGCACCACGTAACACGTGATATACACCTTGATACTCTTTCATCTTTTCCATCGCGATTACATCTTTCGGTTCTTGCACGACACAAACAACTGATTGATCTCGATGTGAATCGTTACAAATATAACAAGGGTCACGGTCAGTAATATGCCCGCATACAGAACAATATGCTAAGTCTCGCTTCGCATTTACAAGTGCTTTTGCAAAACCTAACACATCATCTTCTTTCATATCTAATACGAAAAACGCCAATCGAACCGCTGTTTTCGGTCCGATTCCTGGCAATTTCATAAAACTATCAATTAGTTTTGATATTGGTTCTGGATAATGCATATATCAATATCCTCCTAGAACATTCCACCCGGTAAGTTTAAGCCTTTTGTAAATTTACCCATTGTAGAGTTTGAAAGTTCATCAGCTTTTTTAAGTGCATCGTTTGTTGCAGCTAACACTAAGTCTTGTAACATTTCGATATCTTCTGGATCTACAACTTCTTCTTTCACTTTTACTTCAAGAATTTGCTTATGACCATTTGCAATAACTGTGATCATACCGCCGCCAGCTGTACCTTCAACTGTTTTTTCGCCAAGTTCTTCTTGCGCCTTTGCCATTTCCTTTTGCATCTTTTGCATTTGTTTCATCATGTTATTCATATTTCCCATTCCGCCACGCATCATAATTAATTCCTCCTAATTATTATTACTCTTTTATTTCAATGAGTTCTTGCCCTACTAATTTTACAGCCTCTTCTATAAGAGGATCTTCTTTTTTCTCTGGGCTTTCTTCAGAACTTCCACCTTCACGCTGTAAAAAATCTTCACGGATTTTACCCCATTCACTTTTTGGAATGGCAATCATATTTAATCTTTTACTTAGCAATTCAAATAAAGTTTGTTCCACTGTATCCATAGCCTCTCGATTTTCGCTTGCCATTTTACAGTGAATCTCATATTGGAACGCTAAAACGTAAGTATCATCTGAAGCCGCTACCGGTTCGCTATTTTCTAATAAAACAGCAAACGCTACTTTGTTGTATGCTTTGAGTCTTCCTAACAACTCTCCCCATACAGCTTTTAATTGTTCTAAATCTTGACGCTTCGCTTGCTTTAATACTTCATTTACGCGTCCGACAGGTATCTTCATACTTCCTGTCCGTACTGGCTTTGGTGCTGCACGCGTCTCTCTGACTTCCTGCTGCACACCGGCCGGCACACCATTCTTTTTGACTTGTTCTAGCTCTTTCTCCAATTGCTGCATCCTGTTCATAATTGCTTGTAAACGATCTGCACCATTTGCTTGCATCATAAACTGTTGACACAGTTGTACCATAACAACTTCTAAGAAAATTCGCGGATGATTTGTCCACTTCATTTCCTGTTGCGCTTTACTAAGAGTATGAATGATCTCATAGATTACTTCCGGTTGCATTTCTTCACTTAACGTCCGGAATTGCTCATCAACCATCACTCGTTCCAACATATGTTCCAATTGTGGTGAAGTTTGATATAAAAGCATATCACGATAATAGTAAATGAAATCTTCCATAAAGCGTACTGGATCTTTCCCTTTACCCATCATCTCATCTATGATACGTAATGCTCTTGATACATCATTTTCACGTATACATTCTACTAAGTTGCCTAAGTATTGCTGAGAAACAGACCCTGTTACAGCTAATACATCTTCTGTCGTAACATTCTCATCACTATAAGATATTGCCTGATCAATAAGACTGAGCGCATCACGCATACCACCTTCAGCGGCACGTGCAACAATTTGTAATGCCTCATCTTCTACTTGCGTACCTTCATTGTTCACAACTGTCGATAATCTCTCAACAATATCATTTACTGATATCTTTCGAAATTCGAAACGTTGGCAACGCGAAATAATTGTAGGCGGTATCTTATGCGGTTCTGTTGTCGCTAAAATAAAGATAACATGTCCTGGCGGTTCTTCTAACGTTTTTAAAAGCGCATTGAAGGCACCCATGGAAAGCATGTGAACTTCATCAATAATGTATACTTTATATTCTACAGCACTTGGAGCATATTTTACTTTATCTCTAATATCTCGAATTTCATCTACACCGTTATTTGAAGCCGCATCAATTTCTAATACATCTGAAATAGATCCTTGTGTAATCCCCAAACAAGAAGGACATTCATTACAAGGTTCAGCTACCGGAGCATGTTCACAGTTAATTGCTTTTGCAAACACTTTTGCAATTGTCGTTTTTCCTGTTCCCCTCGGCCCAGAAAATAAATAAGCATGTGAAACTTTCTCTTGAAGAAGGGCATTTTGCAACGTTTTTGTCACGTGCTTTTGACCGACTACATCTTCAAACTTTTGCGGTCTCCATGTTCGGTATAACGCTTGGTATGACACGAAAATACGGCCTCCCTCAAAGGTTATTATCTCATTTATTATAACCCATTCTGTTTATAGATTCCAAAAGTTATTTTCTATACAAAAAACCCACCTTAGTATTAAGGTGAGTTTTGTATACATATATAACTGCCGTGCACCTTCTGTCGATTACGTACCATAAGCGTTACTTAAGCAGTTAGCTCGGTTCAGGCACTCCTGCGGCACACGAGAAGACCCGCTTATTGCTGCTTCCTTCCGGACCTGACAAGGTTCACGGGGTCCCGTTGCGCAGGACCCAAACGTCAACACCACTTACTTAAGGCAGACCTTACAGCAACATAACCTCGAGAAGGGATTCGGCCTCGCTAGAGCGGATTGCGAGTATAGGGCACCGCTACCTCCCCGCTTAGCACGGCAAAGTTAAAACCAATATTCGGTTGCCTTCATTAAAGGCACTATCAGTATAACTTGTTTTTTTATAAAATGCAAATACGTTAATTCTCTTTACTTTTCTCTAATTTCTTAATCGCTTTTCTTTTTTTACGAAGCGCTCTAAAAAAGTTCGTTAATAGCGTACCGCACTCTTCTTCTAATACACCAGCCACTACTTCACATTGATGATTAAAGCGTTCATCCGTTAACAGATTCATCAATGTCCCTGCACATCCACCTTTCGGATCACTCGCACCATATACAACTCGCTTTACTCGTGATAAAACAATTCCACCCGCACACATCGGACAAGGCTCTAATGTTACATATAACGTCGCATCTTCTAAACGCCATGTCCCTAATTTTTTGCATGCCTTATCAATAGCTAACAACTCAGCGTGAGCTATTGATCTTTGCTCAGTCTCCCTTAAATTATGAGCAACACTAATTACTTCACCATTTAATACTATAACTGCACCAATCGGTACTTCTTGTATTGCCTCTGCTTTTTTAGCCTCTTCTATTGCTAACTGCATAAAATAAATATCTTGATCACGTTCCATAACATAGTCCTTTCATTACAAAAAAGTACACTTATTTCCATTTACTACACATGGGATAACTTTTACAAATTCAATCCACCCTAAGAAAAAAGAGAGGGGATTACATATGAAGAATACTGCCTTACTCATTATCGATATGATTAATGACTTTCAATTTTCACACGGGCCTATCCTAGCCAAAAAATGCGAAATTATAACCACTCCTATTTTACAATTAAAGAAGACAATGAAATCCTTCGGTTGTCCCATCATTTATATTAATGACCATTATCAACTTTGGAGATCTGATATTGACCAATTGATTACTCATTGTACAAATGAGTATAGTGAAAATATCATTCATAAGATCGCTCCAAATGCTGATGATTACATTTTTATTAAACCACATTACTCTGCTTTTTATGAAACACCTTTAAATTCTTTATTAGGCTATTTAAAAATAGAAAATCTAATATTAACAGGTGTCGCCGGGAATATATGTATCCTCTTTACAGCTAACGATGCTCATATGAGGAATTATACATTGTATGTACCACAGGACTGTATTGCCTCTAATGATGATCAGGATAACTTACATGCTTTAAAAATAATGGAAACCACATTAAAAGCAAATATAGTACCGTCGTTTCAAATAAAATTTGATTAATACATATATCTATTTTCCAACTTTTTATATCAAATTAACCCGCTCGCTTCCCTCTTGTGCTACAATAATTCTGTTTTGTGTTTTTAGTAGTCACGGTAAATCACTGATTGAAAGGAGGAAACAGCGTGACCGGAGTACCATTTATCACGGTTGAAGGACCAATTGGTGTTGGAAAAACTTCACTTGCGAAGGAAATTTCAACTCACATGCAACTCCACTTACTGAAAGAGATTGTTGATGAAAACCCCTTTTTAGGAAAGTTCTATGAAGACATCGACGAATGGAGTTTTCAAACAGAGATGTTCTTTCTTTGTAATAGATACAAACAATTAGAAGATATTAACATAAAGTATTTGAATCAAAGGAAGCCAGTAGTAGCGGATTATCATATATTCAAAAATGTAATTTTTGCATCCCGTACATTGAAAGATTCTCAATATGACAAGTACATGCAAATCTATCGTATCCTTACACAAGATATGCCAGTTCCAAACGTTATCGTTTATTTAACAGCTAGCCTAGAAACATTACAAAAGCGAATCGCAATGCGCGGAAGAGAATTCGAAAAAAATATGGATCCAAATTACTTACTACAGCTCACAAAAGATTACGAAACAGCAATGGATGCTTTTAAAAAGGACCATCCAGATATCCCAGTATTGAAATTTAACGGAGACGATATGGATTTTGTAAAAAATCCTGATGATTTAAACGTCATCCTATCTGCCCTTCAAAATACTCTCTTAAAGGAGTCGAAATAATAATGAATTTAAGGCAAAAATATGATATACCAAATGACGCAGTAATCACTATCGCTGGAACAGTAGGTGTCGGTAAATCCACTATGACAACTGCATTGGCTAACGCTTTAGGGTATCGCACATCATTTGAAAAGGTAGATTCTAATCCGTATTTGGACAAGTTCTATGCTGATTTCACACGCTGGAGCTTTCACTTACAAGTGTATTTTTTAGCAGAACGATTTAAAGAACAAAAAAGAATTTTTGAATACGGTGGCGGTTTTGTTCAAGATCGCTCTATCTATGAAGACACTGGCATTTTTGCAAAAATGCATCACGAAAAAGGTACAATGACGGAAACTGATTATGAAACATATAAAGGTTTATTTGACGCTATGGTCATGACTCCTTACTTCCCACATCCAGATTTATTAATTTACTTAGAAGGTTCTTTCGATGATATCGTTGATCGTATCCAAGAACGTGGACGTCCTATGGAACAGCAAACACCAATCGAGTATTGGAAAGAGATGCATGGGCGTTATGAAAACTGGATTAACAACTTTAATTCATGCCCTGTTTTACGATTAAACATTAATGAATACGATATTTTAAAAGATGGCGATTCCATTGAACCAATCATTAAAAAAATCGGTCATTTTTTAAAACAAACACGTAAACTTGTAAAATAAAAAACCCGTGCATATGCACGGGTTTTTCTATTAAATTACTTTTTCTTTGTTGGAGCAATAATTTCACTCTCAGGTTTTCCAGCGTTAATACGCTGACGAACAGTACTTGTACTAATATCGTACGCCTCAGCAATCTCTTTAACAGTCATTTCTTTCCCGTTAATTACTGCTGTTAATACTTTACCTGTACGTTTTGGAGCTGCTTCTTTCTTTCCAGCTTCTTTTTTAACTTTTTTTGGTGCCTCTACTTTTGTTGCAGTTTGCTTTACATCACAAGTGCAACCACAAAGTTTACGGAATGTATCATCGCTAATAATGCGTGATACATTTGCACCACTGTTTAAAATTCTATTGTTCTTACAGACAGGACATTGTACATAATATAAAGTTTTTCCATCTAAAGGAAACGTTTGTATAATAAGATCCATGTTGACTCCTTTCATATCTATGAAGATAATCATCGGAATATGAGTGTGTAATAAGGACAAAATTGCCTTACACCATACTTTATGATTGGTTTTAAAATAAAAACTCGTTACGTGTGGTAACGAGTTCTCCAATCTCCACTTATATGCGCTGTTGTCAATTATATCTGGAGGAGGTAGAGGGATTCGAACCCCCGCGCGACTCTCGCCGCCTGTCGGTTTTCAAGACCGATCCCTTCAGCCAGACTTGGGTATACCTCCATATTGACATCAAATATAATATCAAAAGAAAAACAGTTAGTCAACCCTACTAAAATAAATTATGAGGAAAGGAAAATTTTACTTTTCCTCTCCTACATCATAGTACTGACAACGCTCATAATTACCAATCACTCATACCGATGAATGTTTATAAATTTACTTAATAACTGTTTTTCCTCCCATATAAGGGCGAAGAACTTCTGGAATTATAATTGTACCATCTTCTTGTTGGTAGTTCTCTAAAATAGCTGCCACCGTACGTCCAATTGCAAGACCAGATCCATTTAATGTATGAACATGTTCTGGTTTGCCGTTTGGCTCACGACGGAAACGGATATTTGCACGTCTCGCTTGGAAAGCCTCGAAATTACTACAAGAAGAGATTTCACGATATGTGCCATAGCTTGGAATCCATACTTCAATATCGTATTTCTTCGCTGCCGTAAATCCTAAATCACCTGTGCACATGCTCATAACGCGATATGGCAACTCTAATAATTGTAACACGCGTTCTGCATCATTTGTTAGTTTTTCTAACTCTTCATAAGAATCTTCTGGTTTTACAAACTTCACAAGCTCTACTTTATTGAACTGGTGCTGACGAATTAAACCACGTGTATCACGGCCAGCTGAACCTGCTTCAGAACGGAAACAAGAGCTAAATGCAGCATATCTTATAGGCAATTGTTCTTTATTTAAGATCTCATCACGGTGCATATTTGTTACAGGTACTTCAGCTGTTGGAATTAAGAAGTAGTCTTCACTTTCAATACGGAATGCATCTTCTTCAAACTTCGGAAGTTGTCCTGTCCCTATCATGCTTGCACGGTTTACCATATACGGAGGTAATACTTCTTCATATCCATGCTCATCAGTATGAAGATCCAGCATAAAGCTAATTAAAGCACGCTCTAATCTTGCGCCAGCACCTTTGTAGAATACGAAGCGGCTTCCTGTTACTTTTCCAGCACGTTCAAAATCTAGAATTCCTAAATCTGTAGCAAGATCCCAATGTGGTTTTGGTTCAAAAGCAAATTCCTTCACTTCTCCCCAAGTGCGGGCTACTACATTATCATCCTCTGTTTCACCAACTGGAGCAGATTCGTGAGGAATATTTGGAATAGATAGCATCAATCTTTCTAGATCTTCTTCAACTGTACGAAGTTCGTTATCAAGATCTTTTACTTTTTCTCCAACTTCACGCATTTCTAAAATTAGAGCTTCTGCATCTTTCTTTTCGCGCTTCAATACAGAGATTTGTTGAGATACTTCGTTACGTTTACTTTTTAGTTCCTCTGTTTGAACAAGTAGTTCTCTTCTTCTCGTATCTAATTCTTCAAAGCGACCAAAATCAGTTAAATCTTCGCCTCTATGCTGTAACTTAGCTTTTACTTCTTCAAAATTTGTACGTAAAAATTTAATATCAAGCATTATATACTCCTCCTTTTATTTTATAAAACACAAAAAACTCCCGTCCCTATATAAAGGGACGGGAGTTAACCCGCGTTGCCACCCTAGTTGAAAGCATTACCGCTTTCCTCTCAAGTAGAAATAACGGCTCTTCACCGGGAATGTTTACTAATCATAAAGATATTCCACATTCCATTCCAGGATGGATTCACAAACTGTTTCTATCGATTTCCACCAACCATCGACTCTCTATAAGAAACGACATTTGTTACTATTTCCTATCAACACGCTTATTTTATAAAATTGTTACCATCAATTTACTATAATCTTATACAAGTTGCAAGTTACTTATACAACTTTTTTCATTTTCGCTTCTTTTACCATTTCTACAAAGTATGCTGTTACACGATGATCATCCGTTAATTCCGGATGGAAAGAAGCAGCTAAAAACGGCCCTTGCCTTACCGCTACCATTCGATCGCCATGTGTAGAAAGTACCTCAACATTATCCGCTACATTTACAACATACGGGGCACGAATAAATACGCCAACAAAATCTTCTCCCACACCTTTAATAGAAAGTGCAGCTTCAAAGCTATCTTTTTGACGTCCAAACGCATTGCGCTCAACTGTAATATCCATAGCACCAATATGTGCTTCGTCATAGCCAATAAGTGTTTTTGCAAGAAGAATCATTCCTGCACATGTACCAAACATTGGTTTACCAGACTTCGCAAATGTACGAAGTGGTTCCATGAAAGCATACTTATCAATAAGACGGCGCATAGTTGTACTTTCACCGCCTGGTAAAATAAGACCATCAATCTCTTCAAGTTGTTCTATACGCTTTACAACAACAGCTTCTGCACCACTTGCTTCAACTGATTTTACATGTTCACGAACTGCACCTTGAAGACCTAGTACACCGATTTTCACCATTTTAAAGTTCTCCTTCAATTACCATCCACGCTCTTGCATGCGTTGCTCTGGTAGTAACGTTGAAATTTCGATACCTTTCATCGCATTACCTAATCCTTTAGAAAGGCTTGCAATTAACTCGTAATCCTCATAATGAGTTGTCGCTTCAACGATTGCACGTGCAAATTTCGCTGGATTCTCTGATTTAAAGATACCAGATCCAACAAATACACCATCCGCACCAAGTTGCATCATTAATGCTGCATCTGCAGGTGTTGCTACACCACCTGCTGCAAAGTTTACAACCGGCAAACGACCAAGGCGTTTAATTTCAAGTAGTACTTCATAAGGAGCACCAGTATTTTTTGCATATGTCATTAACTCATCTTCACGTAGACTTGCAACTTGACGGATTTCTGCATTGACTTGACGCATATGACGCACTGCCTCTACAATGTTTCCTGTTCCTGGTTCACCTTTTGTACGAAGCATAGATGCACCTTCTGCAATACGACGTGCAGCTTCTCCGATATCACGGCAACCACATACAAATGGAACTGTGTAATCACGTTTATTTAAATGGTATACTTCATCGGCAGGAGTTAATACTTCACTCTCATCGATATAGTCTACCCCTAATGATTCTAATACACGCGCTTCTACAAGGTGACCGATACGGCATTTTGCCATAACCGGAATTGACACAGCACCCATAACTTCTTCAACGATTGTTGGGTCTGCCATACGAGAAACGCCACCTGCTGCACGAATATCTGCTGGTACGCGCTCTAATGCCATAACGGCAACTGCGCCTGCCTCTTCTGCAATTTTTGCTTGTTCAGCGTTAATTACGTCCATAATAACGCCGCCTTTTTGCATTTCTGCCATTCCACGTTTTACACGTTCTGTCCCTGTTACGTTTGTCATGTTACAAAAACCCCCCTAGGTGAATTGCTTTTCCCCGTTAAAGGCGAAAATTAAGAATACTCTTACATTCTACCACTAACTATCAGATGCTTGTCTACTACTTTTTCATAAAGTCGGTATGAAAAATAGGAATAAGAAAAAGCCCCTACAATGAGGAGCTTTTAAAACCAACCTTTTACTGTATCAACAGCACTATTCCATATACCACTAAAGAAAGAACCAATTCCGCGCATAGCACGAGTAAACCAGTTTGCTTCTTCTACTTCAGCTGTTGTTACAAGATCCACTTGCAACGACTTACCAGTTAAAAATCCAGGATCGTTTGTATCTTTTGGCGTAATTACCATTTGACCAAGTGCAGCTCCCTTTTTAATAGGTGCCTCTTGTCCCTTACTTGATTCTTTTAATTCAGTTTTATAAACATCTTTACTTCCTTTTGGTACTGGAAGTGAAATGGCTTGTTTCGTTTGAACTGCTACATCTTTATCTTTCGCATTTTCTACTCGTACTGTTTCTTGTCCTTTTACTGAAGAACCTTTTTTATACATTTGTTTCATTTCAAAGTTAGCAAATCCATAATCATATAGCTTCTTTGTTTCATCAAAACGTGCTGTATGAGAACTTGTTTTAATCACTACAGAAATAAAACGCATACCGTTTCTTTCAACCGTACCAGTGAAGCAATCTCCCGCTTCTGGAGTTGAGCCTGTTTTTAGGCCATCTACGCCATCATATTCTTTAACTAAGCCCTTTAACATCCAGTTCCAGTTCGACATTGCAAACTTCTCTTTTTCTGGACGGAATTCTTTTTTCGGGATTTTTGCTGTATCTAACACTTTTGGATAATCTTTAATTAAATGTTGTGCTAAAGTTGCAACATCCTTTGCAGACATTTTATTTTCTTCATCCGCTGTTGTTCCTTCTGGATGCATTCCCTTTAAATCTTTATTCGTTAAACCTGTAGAATTGACAAATTTATAATTTTTCAACCCTAGTTCTTTCGATTTATCATTCATCATTTTTACGAAATCTACTTCTTTACCTGCAATTGCTTCTGCTAATGCAATCGTTGCACCATTTGCAGAGAAGATTGCCATTGCCTCGTATAACTCTTTTACTGTATAAGAGCCACCATTTTCTAATGCCACATTTGATAATGAAGCATCCTGTGAAACTTTATACGCATATTCAGAAACCTTAATTTTCTGATCCCACTTAAGCTTTCCTTTATCTACTGCTTCGTGAACTAAATACTCACTCATCATCTTCGTCATACTAGCAATGGATAATAATTCATCTGCATTCTTTTGATATACAATTTTTCCAGAATTCGCTTCAACTAAAATTGCCGCACCTGCTTCAATATTTAAAGCAGCTCCTGTTTCAGCTGATGCATTGCTATATGGTAACAACATACTACAAGCTAGTGTAAACATTGTTACTAGTGCAATGAATCTTTTGCAAAACATACCTTTCACTTTTGCTACCCCCAATATCTATGTACTCACATAACCGTTATTCTAACATAATCAAAAAAAAATAGACAGAGATATAAAATCTCCGTCTATTTATATATAAGACATTATAATGAGTAGTTTGGAGCCTCTTTTGTAATTTGTACATGATGAGGATGACTTTCAAGTAAACCAGCACCTGACATACGAACAAATTGTGCATTCTCACGTAAGAATTCTAAATCTTGTGCTCCGCAATATCCCATACCTGCGCGTAATCCACCAACTAATTGATGAACCGTATCTGCTAAAGGTCCTTTATATGGTACTCGTCCTTCAATACCTTCTGGAACAAGTTTTTTATTTCCTTCTTGGAAATAACGATCTTTACTTCCTTTTTCCATCGCTCCGACAGAACCCATACCACGATATACTTTAAATTGGCGACCTTGATAAATTTCAGTTTCACCAGGACTTTCAGCAACACCAGCAAACATACTACCTAGCATAACAACATGTGCTCCTGCTGCTAAAGCTTTAACCATATCACCAGAGTACTTAATACCACCGTCAGCGATAACTGGGATACCGTGTTTACGAGCTTCTGTTGCACAATCATAAACCGCTGTTAATTGTGGTACACCAACCCCAGCTACAACACGTGTTGTACAGATAGAGCCTGGTCCAATACCAACTTTAACTACGTTTGCACCTGCTTCAATTAATGCTCTTGTTGCTTCAGCAGTAGCAACATTTCCAGCGATAATATTTAATGATGGATACTTTGCACGAACTTCTTTCACTTTATCAATAACGCCTTGAGAATGTCCATGAGCTGTATCAAGTACGATTGCATCTACGCTAGCTTTTACTAATGCGTCAATGCGAGTCATAGCATCAGCCGTTACACCAACTGCTGCTCCAACTAATAAGCGCCCTTGCTTATCCTTCGCAGAATTCGGGAATTCAATTACTTTTTCAATATCTTTTATTGTAATAAGCCCTTGTAATACACCGTTGTTATCAACAAGAGGGAGTTTTTCAATTTTATACTTTTGTAGGATCTTTTCAGCCTCATCTAGCGTTGTACCAACTGGAGCTGTAATTAGCTGTTCTTTTGTCATTACGTCGGAAATTTTGATTGAGTAGTCTTGGATAAAACGCATATCACGGTTTGTAATAATACCAACTAATTTTCGCTCGTCTAAATTATTTACAACGGGTACACCTGAGATACGATATTTCCCCATAAGGTGCTCTGCATCATACACTTGATGTTCTGGAGTTAAAAAGAAAGGATCTGAAATAACACCACTTTCAGAACGTTTTACTTTATCAACCTGCTCGGCTTGTTGTTCAATAGACATATTTTTATGAATAATTCCTAAACCGCCTTGACGAGCCATTGCAATAGCCATATCCGCTTCTGTTACTGTATCCATTCCTGCACTAATTAACGGGATGTTTAACTGTAAGCTTTCAGATAAAACTGTTTTAACACTTACTTCTCTTGGTAGTACATCTGACTTTGCTGGTACAAGTAATACGTCATCAAAAGTCAAACCTTCTTTAACAAATTTAGATTCCCACATAATTGTTCCCCCCATGATACCAGAAATTATTATTAGTAGCTTATCAATTGGTTAAAATACTGTCAAGGACGTATATATATGTTAGAATTTTTAGACAATAAAAGGAGCGTAATATATGCATCAAACACATTGTACTTGGCAGCAACTAAGTTTCTTCTTTTCATCTCAAAATGTACAACGTTATCTTGCCCGTTGTTATGAAAAATCCTCCATACAAAATGCCGAAAAAAAAAGTTTCGAAAATTGTTATCCTTTTATTTATTATTTAGAACACGGGAAAAATTATTACGAATTATATAAGGTAGCTCCCTTTTCGATTCAGCCAATGTTATTGTTTTATGGAATGAGCCAACTTTTTAAAGCATGCTTATTAACTATTGATCCAAACTATCCTGAATCCACTACTGTTTTGGCTCATGGCGTTACGACTCGTAAGCGGAAAAAACAGGGATATCAATTTTTAGAAGATGAGGTAAAGGTACAAAAAAATGGACTATTTACTCATGTTGCAGAACAACTGTTTCACATGAAACACTTAGAATCAGAGAAGTTTAACATGTTGGATTTAATGGGGAATATTCCTGAATTACAAAGCTTATTTCGCTATAGTCAGCGAGGTTCCACTTTATATAAAATTGATTCAACAAATGCAAATGAACTTTCCTTTTCAGTCAATATACTAGATCGACTTCATATGACTTCAGAAAGATTTTCACGTTATATTGAATCAATTTGTAAGCACTTATCCGTGCAACATGTCCCCGGGAAAACGAGCGCATCCAATTTACTTTTTACGGCTCCTATCCAATCGTGGAATCCTATATATAGTACGCCTTTATATTACGAATATCTCGCTGATACTTATTACTTACCAATCACAACTGATCCTAGAAATCCTACACCCGTATTACCTGAACTTCTCGTTCATTATTTATTGCTCTACAATTTAAGTATGATTTCTAGATACGAAACAGATTGGTGGTATGATTTACTTGGAAGCTATGGCTCTGAAGATTACCCATTTATTTATCAATTTCTTACTATTTCTGCTCAAAAAATTCCTTACTATATTTCGAATTTTTTACTAGCAGAACCGAACCTATTTCATGGGAAATAAAAAAAACACAAGTCAAAAGACTTGTGTTTTTAGTTGCTTGGCGACGTCCTACTCTCACAGGGACAAGGTCCCAACTACCATCGGCGCTAGAGAGCTTAACTTCCGTGTTC
>NZ_JBQAGB010000032.1:0-14706 GCF_051916145.1 Bacillus cereus group sp. MYBK245-2
CTGAAATCGGATAAAAAGAAGGCTTGAGCCGTATGATGGGAAACTGTCACGTACGGTTCTGAGGGGAGTTGGGGGCAGCGATGCCCCCCGCTTACCCGACTAAATAAGCTGCCTATATGGGCAGCTTATTTTATTTTTGGCTTAGCGTGGTTTTTTCCGAAATGCTGGCTATACCAATACTAGATTTAATTTAAGATTTACAAACTATTAATCAAAGAAATTATTCAATTCCTTACTCATTACGTTCGATGTTTTGGGCTTTGGTTTCTCATTTTTATTAAGCAGCGACTGCGTAGTATTATTCTTATTTTTTTGATGAGATTTTAAGTGCTCTTGGCGTTCTTTATAACTCATAGGTTTATATTCTGGTTGCTTCTCATCATTTTTCGAATGCTCTTCTCTATTTTTTTCTAAGTTTTCTTGTACCGTAATACTAATAGATTCGTAAACTTTTGCTACATCTTCATCTAGCTTGTTTTCTTCGATATGATTAAGCGTTTCTTCAATTGGAACCGTGTTGATTTCTACATGTGTTTCTTCTAGCTCTGTTATTGTAACGGGAAGTGAAGTAGATTCTATACTTGTTTCTGCAGTTCCTATCATTGTAACGGGAAGTCCATCAGATGGGAATTCTTCAAACAATGGTTCGGTCTCAACAGGAATCACGGAATGAATAATGGAATCTTTATTCCAATCTTGCTCTAACATAGTAATAGATAATTCTTTGTTTAGTTCTGCTACCTCCATGTTTATTTCATAGCATTCTTCCATAGGAGGTAATGCTATATCTATGGTTTCTTTAATATCTTCTTTCACGGCCGGTTCTTTTATTTCAGAGCTTATACTTTCTACATGTGTTTCTTCTGCTATAACAGGCAGTTCACCATTTCGTTGTAAGGCATCTATTAATCTCGATGCACGTGTATAACTAATTTTAAACGTGTCTTGTAGTACAGATATAGAGATACTTCCCGATTCCTTCACAAAACTTAAAACATCTTCGTATAGAATATCCTTAAAGGAGCTAGTTTCCTCTTGTTCGATTTCTTCGCCTTCAATTGGAATTGCTACTTCCGGTGAAATAGTATTGTCAGGTGAATGAGTAGTAATAACACTTGTTTCTTCTGATGTACTACTATTATTTGAAATTAATACTTTACGAGGACCATCCCCTGTGTAAGAACTTACAACTAGATTTTGTTCTAACTTCTCAATATATTGCATAGATTTCATATAGCTAATCTTGAATTTTCTTTGCAGAAGAGATGGCGAGACTTGTTGTGATTCGATAATAAATTCCTTAATATCTTCATACAACTTATTTTCAACTTCATCATCAACATTCCCCTGCTGGTTCATTGCTGCAGGATCATTAGATAAGGTTTCATTTTGAGACTTTTGTCCCTTATAATCCTCCAATGATACAATGTGTTGATGCTCCTCGTTTGTTTCTATGGAGTTATTCTGTTCAATCTCACCTTCTTGTATAGGTGGTAATGGTTGTATTTTCTTCATGTTTTCTGCATCTACATGCTTCATAGGATTAGCTTTTTCTATAGATTCATTAATAAGGCGAAGACGCTCATTTTCCCAATATTCACCTGTTTTTGTATCTACTTGAATAATTGCTTGGGCAAATTCTTCTTTTGGTACAAAGTTACTTGTGATTTGTTGTACAGGTTGCACATGATTATCTTGTACGATACGAGCAGCACAGATGAATGCCCCTTGTGCCATGATATCTCCTGGTGACATAACAACTTCTTTCGTTTTTTGATAGGTTGATCCTAGTCGACTAACTGGATTCTCTTGCATAGGAGAAATGCCCTGTTCGGATTCTGCCTCTTTAAATTCCTCTTTCTCACCAAACATGTCAGAGAAAATTTTTGCATCATATGGTGTTACATCTCCAAATATCATTTTGTTACGGAATGAACCTAGTAAAGTAAACATGTATTGCTCTGTGAAGTCGAGAGCTAATTGCGATAGTGTTTGGCTAGCGATTGTTAAAATTACTTTATATTTACGAGATTGTGCAGGGAATTCTTTAAACGGCCGCACAACGTAATCCGGAAACTCATCGACAATAATATGATGGTAAGGTGAGACGTTTGGATCTCTACGGAATACTGCATTTTGCATACTTAACAATACAAATTTTCCTAATACGTTTGAAAGGTCTGCTAATTCTCCTTTTGCCGTATTGACTAACAAAATCCCACCCTGCTCTAAATGAACATCGAAATCAAAATCGGATTTTCCAAATAAAACACGTCGTATTAAAACGTTTGAAGCTAAATCTTTTAATATGTTGCGTAAACCTTTTACATATTCTTCTTCTCTGTCATAATGCATCGGTTGTCCGCGGTATTTTCCCGATTTATAAACGGCTGGTTCACCTTGAAAATCCAGCTTTTCACGAATGGTATTATCAAACCATTCGTCTATACCTTTTATAATTTTATATTCATTTTTTTGGTCACGTGAAGCTGCTCCACTTTGAACAAAATCATATAACTTTTCGACCTGTACCTTTAATAGCTTATGCATTCGGTGAACACGTTCTACATCGTCATACATCTCAATCAAATCGTCGAAGGTAACATCTTTTTGTGGGTTGTGAAGCTTTAATAAATAGATATGTTGTTTAAGGTGGTTACGCTGCGCTTGTTCAAAGAATGCATTGTTAGATTCAGACAAACCTTGAATAACCATTGCGAAAACTTCTGCTACTTTATCTACTGGTCCTCGCAGAATGTTTATATTTTTGGTATCAGGATTAGTTGGATCAATGTAGTAAACTGCACTTTCAGGTATTTTATGTGCTTGCACTAACTTAAAAACCTTTTGGCATAAATCATTACTCGGTTCGATAACAGTCACACCATTTAAAAATGTTCCTTTTACTTCTTCTGTATGATAATCCTTCTTTTTAAAGACATTTATGAACTTATTGATAAAACGCGCCATCCAATGTAAATCTTGATTAATCATGGGAATAATTAAACTAGATGTTTTACCAGAACCAATAGGACCAATAATAATACAATTTAACGTTCTATCTTTCCCCTTAATACGAACCATCTCTTTATGCTCAATATGCGGTCCAATTTCTACATCAGGATATATTTGTTCTTCTTGGCTATTAAACCATTTTTGTAATTTGTGATTTTTATATTCGTATTTTTGTACCCACTTTAATATCTCTTCTCGGTAGCGAACAATATGCCCACTATACCAAAGTGTAAACAAAATCATAAATACTGTTGGTAAAAATACAAAAATCATAGTGAGTGTGTGAAAATTACCTGTTAAGACATGACCTAAGGCTTCATACTCACCAAAATTAAGATGTTTTGATTTATCCGCTAGATAAGGAATAACCTTTGCATGGATCGGAGCAGTTGCAAACCATAAAAATTGAATATCAACCGCAAAGTGGGAAGCAACCAAGATTATTAGTTTCCCATTATTTATATGTAAAGCTGGAATACGGCTGTAAAACCTAAAGCTAAACTCTCCTAATAGTAAAGAAAAGAACATTAAAATAAGCGGTACATATGTAATTTCTATAGGATAAGACGGTGGTTCAAATGCATAGTAGAGTAACTTGATGTAGTTTACTAAACCGAATCCAAATGAAAGAATAAATCCGCTAATTAAGCCGATTGTAGTAAATAACGGTAATCGTTGTTTAAATGTCTCCATATAGGCTCACCTACTTCTTACAGATATAGTTGAGCTTTATGTTTAAACTGGAATCGATTATTGAATTCTGGTTGGAATAGTTCCTTTGATTTTTCGAGAAAGAATTTTGCTGCATCTTCAGTTTGTTTTAAATATAAATCAATACTCTCTCTTTCACAGAGTTGATTGTATTCTTCTTGAGAAAGTACCGCGATATTTACCTCAATCTTTTTATCCGTTGCCGTTTCAATTATGACATCGTACCAATAGAAATTTGGTTTCCCTGGAATTTGGATATCTTGTAGAGAAACACTAAACGTTGCCCCCTCTTCTGTAATATGATTAAGGACTAGTTCCGGGTTTTTAAATGCTTCTCTAGCAGAGAGCACTCCCCCAGTAGTAGTAGTTGCATATTGTAAATCCATTTTGATTTTCCACCTTTCTCCATATAAAAAAAGGCAAGCGACACCCACTGTAAAAACAGCGTGTGTCGCTTGCCTTAATTTCATATGTTCTGATTTGATTGTAGTTTTTTGTGTTTAGTTCAAACGTAATTCTATCACCTTAAATAATAAAAATCAATAAAATTGTATAAAAGTATATAAAAAATTAACGATTAATATAATTCAACAAGCTTGCGTCTTTTCGGATGTATGTTATTTGCAGTACGTGCCATGATCTGTTCATCCGCATCGATAGTAACACCTTCATTTTGGAGGGATAGCAGTAATACGTTGTCATACGTGTCCATTAAAAGTATATCTCTAGCCTTTTTGCGCTTTGGATAAATCACAACAAGCGGCACCCCTTCATCACCTTCTCTTCTTGAAAACACAACATCGTCTAATCTAGCAATCATTCGGTAATCATTTTCATTCCCAAAAATAAAGAAGAAATCTTGCATTACATCTTTATCTCTCTTATACGTTCGTCTAAGACCACCATCTATTTTCTCTTTAAATGTTTGAACTGTTTCAACAAATGCATAGCGCCAATCAGCATCTCCTACTGTACGTTTAGATAAAGGTAAGAGAATATCTTGTTCAAAGTTTTGATTATCATCTATTCCTAGAAGAATATCTGAAATAACATCTCCAGCTTCTTTCAAAGAGCAGATGTGCATATTTAGGTTTGGTAGATTCATTAAATGTTCATGATATTCTCGCATAGAAAATAAGAGATTCTTCATACGTACGTATGGAGGTTCTGCATCTTCTGCAAGGAACATCGACTTGTCATACATAACAAAAACAACAGTTATATTTTTAGTGTTTTTTTGTGCATATTCAATATACTTCCCCACCTTTTCAACTAAGGTAGCATTGGTTTCTTTGCACATATCCATTTCAATGTAAATATTTTTGTCTTTATATGAAATGTGTTCATCAGGAATTAGAAGTAACCCTGCATCTTCAATTTCTGTTTTCTTTTGTTTTTGATGATATGAGCGAATATCTAACTCGCATAATAATTTATTCGTATTGGTCTTTTTCGACACTTCCAAAAGTGTGCGTACTAATATTTCTCTTGAGCAGAGTGTATGTAGTGAGATTGAAGAAGAATATCTACGTTTTGAAGATCCTGCAGGAATCCTTCCTAATTCTTGAAGGTAATCAACCATTCTATCTTTTAAGGAGAATGTCGCACGTCTGGTTATACTATCATCTCTTTTATCAATTTTTTTAGTCAAGATAGCACCGTATTTTGAAAAACGATTAAGTTTCGTAAACACACTATCCTCAGAAAAATCTCTACCCTCAAATGCACTATAAAGCTGAGTAATTTGTCGTGTAGTAAGATACCTTTTGTAATATAAAAATGTAAATACAAATATATCGGCCTCTTTTAAACGAAAAGATTTCTGTGTACCTTTGCTTGTATATTTATACGTTTTACTTTTCATTATATGCAACTCCATAACTCGAATGTATTTTCAATAAATAACAACCATTTCTATATATCTTATTACAGCAAAATTTAGTTGTAAATTATTAAAAGTTTAAGCTGAATTTGCTTTAATCTAGATACTAAAACTTGTACGCTGAAGTTTGGATTACTTCTCTTCCTAAAAATTAGCTAGAAACATTGATTTATATAGTCTTTCAGTTCTTTTAAAATTGTTCGGACGGAAGACATGTTTTAACCGAACAATTTTTTAAAGGTTCAAGTATTGGAATAAAATCGTTAGGACGGCCTAACAATTTATTTAAACAATTACATTATATAAAGACATGTTACACATACAGAAAATATAATAGATTAATCACTTGTGCATTGTAGTTTCTTTTTGCTATTGAAATAGAAAAAGACCGACAAAATTATATTTGTCGGTCTATTGTTTAGAATGATAATTTCTTCTTTGCTGGTTGTGAATCGTCAGCAACTTCTACTTCAGGTTCAGCACCAAAATTTAATTTTTTCTTTTTAGGTTTTTCTTCTTGTACTGAATCATCAAATGCAAAAAGTTTATTTAAAACAGCATTGGATTTCTTTGAATTAGCTTGCTCACGTTCTTCTTTAATTCTCGTAATCTCATCAATAATATCACTAACACGTTTTGGTAATGGAAGTCCTGCAACAACTGAATAGAATTTTACTATATCCTCTTCTTTTTTTGTTGTATGTTTATTAACGTATGGAGCTATAGGACGTTCATCTACATATGGAGTTCTTTCTTTTAAGAAGTTTTCCATTTGATTAAGGAATGAGAAGTTGTATAATCGCCCTGCTCGCAGCGGTGATGTAACGATAGATAGCGCGCTTTTTTTAGCACTTTCTAGCTCTTCTCTTTCTGTATCGTATAAAACGCCTTTTTCTAGTGCGTTACCTAATTGAGTCAAGTAACCTAGCGGGTTTTCAGTGTCTAATTGATTTGATTTTAGTTCTAATTTTGCTAATGATAAAACGCCTGGTGTATTAATTACTTGAGCAAATTCACTCGCATCAAAATGTGTATCTGAAAACGGTGTAAATGATGAAGTAACTAGGTTAATCTCATGTAATGCATCAGCAATATATTTGTTACTATAGCTAGTATATTCGTTTGCTAAAGCACTTGGATTTTCCTCTTCAAATTTTCTATATAGTTTAGCGTTATCTATTAATACAATTGAGCCAAAAGCTTCTTGGTTCATAGCAATACTACGAATGCGTGAAGTTGCGTTTTCTAATACTTTTAAAGCCTCAGCATCACGTGGTAAAGTCAGTAACAATCCAAAATTGTAATCATGTTCATAGAGCATTTCAATAGCCTTTAATAGAGCACCAGTTCCTGTTCCTCCACCTAGACCACACGTAATCCAAATAAAATCACGATCTTCAAATTCCTGTTTTACCGCTTCGAAAATCTTTGTTTCATGCTTTACAAATGCTTCCTCTCCAACCTGTGGATTACGAGCTGCACCTTGTTCATATCCTTCTAACTGTATTTTACGGACGTTCCCTGTGTTTTTAATCTCAATTTTATTAAAATCTTGACTATTTGTATTAACAAGAATCGCACGATATGGGTATTTGTTATTTTTAATTTGTGTTTCTTTATTTGCGCACTCTGCTGCGATTGCACATCCACCCATACCTAGTCCTAAGAATCCAAATTTCAAACTAATATTTCCTTGGCTTTCGATTTCTGAAAAATTGCCTGCCATATGTATATCCTCCTCAAATATATATTTTAGTTGTTTTTCTCAACTCGTTTTTCCAGTTCCTTAATTAAAACATTTCCTAGATCTGTTACGTCATAAATTCGAACACGTCCTATTGCTTTGAAAGATATTAACCCTGCTCCTTCAAGTCTTGCAGTCATAATATCTAAAGCATATCGCGATGGAAGTATTTTTTTACCCTCATAATCTTTTTCATTCTCAATTTGATAGTCTTTATGATATTGGTTGATATAATCCCATAACTTTTCTTTGTTCATTGCGCCCTCGGCGTATAGCACACGTAAAGCCCAAATCCCATCATTTAAATTCTCACAAAGCACATCAATAATTTCACTACTACTCATTGATATATTAGACAATAATTTCACACCACCTTTAATAAATAATAAATTTTATCTATAGGTACAAAAAGACAAGATAATTATACGGAATTTAATACCGTTATAAAAGCCGTAAATACTTCGGTATATATTTCCGAAGTATTGTATGTACTAACTATAATACATCTACGGATGATAATCAAGAATCTTATTAAATCAATACTTTAAATACTTCCGTAATAATTACCGTAATTAATATTTTAATTGTTACGCATTTATTACGGTAATAAACACTGTAATGAATACGTAATGATTATAAAAGATGCATTTTAATAAGTGAAAATCCATGTAAAATTTTTAGTTCAGTTCACAGAATTTTAAGGTGATTTTGTACATAATCAAGTGTTAATCACGCTCACCCGACTAATCACCGCTCGATAACATAGGTATTATTGGTATGCAGCTAAATAAATGAGCAGTGAATGATTGAGTGATCAGGTATAAAAGTCCATGATATTTTATGTAATCTACAAAGGGGTTCTTTTAGTTTCTATAGAATTTTTATATAATGTATTATAGGACAGGCATCATATAGTTAGGTGGTGAGCAAATGATTGATGAACAGTTAAGCGATGGTTATTATCGCGTATCTGAAGTAGCAACCATGCTTGATATTCCTGAAAGTACTCTTCGTAGATGGTTGAATGATTTCGATGAGTACTTGAACATAAAAAAAGAACGCCAACTTAAATATGTTCATGAGGATAGTATTGATACAGTAAAAAAGATTAAACATTATTATTCTGAGTCAAAGAAAAAGCACGAAATTGTTGGGCTTTTAGATATGGATCCGACGGTTATTCGCAATGTTTATGCTGAAGATGTTGACGGTGATGGTGAACCAAAAGAAACATCACTAGTTAAAGCACAACAGGTCAATCCAGACTTTATAGAAGCTTTGACGGAAAAAATTACTGAGGAAGTTACAGCTAAAGTGACTGAAGAATTAACAAAACAAAATATGGAATTCTTCGCTGCGGTGGCTAAACAAAGTCAGGATAATTTCGATAGAATCAATAAGCGATTAGAGGAACGTGACGAAAAGTTAATGAGTACTATACGATTAATTCAAGAACAAAAAAGTGCTAATGCTCAGCGACAAGAGAATACTGAACAAAAAGGCGGCTTTTTCTCTAAGCTTTTTGGAAAAAAATAAAAAGGCTATCATTTGATAGCCTTTTTATTTTGCTTATTCTTAATATCATTTCAAAAGCTTAGTTCATTGATTATCAATATGATTCATTCACAGCTATTGTTTTAAACTTATAATAATCATAGAACTTAGGTTTATTTTGCTATACAAAGAGTTTTCTAATTCTATTTCTTCCAATCTGTGAACTACCCGCCACTTAACGTCCTAATGGACTGTTTGAAGTGGTGGCTTCTCGGTTAGTCGTTACTTTTGATAGCTAACGAATTTGTCCTAAGACAACCGAGCTAACCCCCTCGTTCCAAGGGTTATTTTATTGCTATCTATGCCAACGCTAATAGGCGTATTGCTTCATTTTTGATATTGATAGCTGCGTTATAATCTCTATCAAGATTTACACCACATATACAAGAATATACTCGCTCAGACAATGACATGTTTTTCACATTTCCACAACTGCTACATGTTTTTGTGGAAGGAAACCATTTGTCTATTTTCATAAGTTGTTTGCCTTGTTCGTGTAGTTTATAAGCTAAAAAAGAAGTGAACATACCCCAAGCATTATCAGCGACGCTTTTTCCAAAATGAAGTGCTTGCGACATGCCTTTCATATTTAGATCTTCAATAGCTACAACATCAAAATGAGTAGCTAACTCTTTAGACTTATGATGAAGGAAGTTCTTACGTTGGTTCGCTACTTTTTCATGTAACTTAGCTACACGGATACGTTGTTTATTCCAACGAATAGAACCTTTTGTTCTTCTTGATAATACTCGTTGTGCCTTTGCTAATCGGTCTAACATTTCACGATAGAACTTAGGATAATTGGCTCTCTCATCCTCAGAACTAACGTATAATCGATCCATCGCAAAGTCTAATCCAACAACTGTTTCTACTTCATTTTGTACAATCTCTTTTTCGTATTCAGTCAAGATAGACACATAGTATTTACCAGTAGGTGTCATAGAAATCGTACATGACTTGATTACATGGTCTTGTGGTATTTCTCTATGCTGCTTGATACGTACCATTTTCAGTTTTGGCAATTTAATATGACCGTTAAGCAACATAATATTTCCGTTCACTACATTCGTTGTATAAGACTTTCTGTCTTTTTTGCTTTTGAATGTTGGGAAGTCATTTTGACCACGAAAGAAATTCTTATAGGCAGTTTGCAAGTTTAGTTGAGCATTTGCCAGTGCTAATGAATCAACTTCTTTTAACCACTCAAATTCTGCTTTGTATTTCGCAGGAGTGGGAAGCTTTTGTTTCTTTAGTTGTTCCTTATCATCTTTGTGTTTTTCATACGCTTCTTTCCGTTCGGCTAACATTCTGTTATACACGAAACGTACACAACCGAAGGTTTTACGCATAAGATGTGCTTGGTCTCCTGTTGGATACAAACGGAATTTATATGCTTTATTATGCTTTGTCATATCATTTCACCTCACTTTTCACTTTGATTTTCAATATATTTTTTTACTACGTCTATTGATGAACCACCAGTAGTTAGTAAGCAAAAACCTCTTGACCAAAACATCTCTTTCAATAGTTTCATACTACTTAATTAGTAGTATGAAACTATTTTTATATTAATCATAAAAAAAACAGTTTATTCTTATTCAAAACTTACACCTTCACTCGATCACTCAACCATTCGCTAATCATTCATTCTAAAATAGTAATATGATTGACCGGTGATTAATTGACTGATTACAATTAGGTTTAATGCAATGAAATCAACCGTTCAATCACCACTCAACCTACATACGAAAATAACAGTATTTACACACAAGTGACTGGTGATTAGTTGGGTGATTTAAGGTGTGGATAATGAAAAATGTGCCATTAATGCGCTTTATCGATGATATTTTGTTAATTGAGCGACAATCAGGCGGTTGATCAGAGGCTGTTTAAGTTGTTCTTACTTATTGTGAATTGACTTTTGATTGAGCGGCGCTCAACGAGGTGTTTGAGTGGTGGTTATTTATACATAGTCATTTAGCAAAGGTCATACTTTTGAAAAAATCACCTTGCAACCATGGGAAAAACTATATATGATGTAGTTACTTTATATTTTTGTATTTTTTTAGATACAAATTTATTAATAATAAAATATTTATATAATAAAAAATAAAATATAAAAAAGCAAAAAAAGGTTCATCAGCCCAATGAAATAGCGCCAACTACTTCATTGTGGTACACCGCACAAAAATCCCAAAAGAAATTTTCAATCGACCGCGGTAAACAAAGCCAATAAACCTTTTTATTTTGCATGAAATTATAAGATAATTTTACTGTATCTTATGTATTTGTGCAACTTAAAAAGGGGATTTCTTGCGTAATTTTAGGCATTGTTTACCGTTGTTATACAAGTATTACTCTTTTAAGAGAGTAGTATTTTTGTATCCGTGGTATGACAGTGCCTTTTTCTGCTCTTTCGAAAGGAGTTAGCAACATTATGCATACGCAAATGGCTTTTTCCCAACAGAACTTTAAAGTTCATGGGGTTAAATTTTTTGATGGACTATTAAACATCGTAAAACTAGAAAATGAAAGAAAAGAGTTACCATCTTCAGCTTTAGCTACTTACATCTTGCTTCACTTTGAATGCAATGATATAGGAATGCTACCACGTGAATTTCAAATAATGGATCTTGCTAAGAAAAGTGGGATTCCCTACACAACAATTTATACAGGGTTTCAAGTTTGTTTGGAGCGTAGACTCGTAAAAGAAACACCTGTTGGAAATCGTACTGTATATGAAATTGTAGATTATGCGTTGTATAACCACACTACTGCAGAAACTGCAAAGATGACAGGCATATCGCTATCGTATTTCCGTATTCCATTTCACCTAATTCAAACAACGATAATGAGTAGTCTAGTAAAGGCTCGTGATAATAGAGGGATTATATTCCTTTTAGATTTAATCAATACTTTTTCAAGAAAAGTAGGTATGGAACATTATAAACATAAAATTGAGGAGTTTCAGATTACAAGAAAGATGTCTTCCTTAAAAAGGAGATTAAATCGTAATGCAAAGAAAGTAAGACACTACATAGAAATTATTAACCCCATCGTGCAATTTACTGCAATCGATTCTAAAGAGAAGAAATCTAATGAAACAAGAATTACTAGTGCAAGGAAACAGGTAAAACAAATCATCATTGAGAAGTTCAACGTTGTATTTTCTTCAAACTGCGTAATTGAGAATGATAAAAAAGAATTACATAGACCAGTAGCGAAGTGCAGAAAAGAAGCGGTGTCTCGTTTGAAACATATGGGACAGGCGTTACGTAAAAAAGATAAAGAAAATATAATGACTGCATTTAGACAAGAAATTGTTGATATCGCAATCTATTTACCGACGAAACAAAAACAAAGTGAATTATTAATTTACGCAATGACTTATGCATTAGATCAAGTGGAAAGTTGTTTGAAAGAGCAAGAAATATTCTCTATTCCAGCATTTATGCGTGTAAAGTTTAGAGAGTCCTGGATAGGTTTTAAGGAAAAAAACTTGTCTACAGGGAAAAAACACGATGCAATGATAAATTATCATAAGAAGAATGGTGTTTATCCGGAATTTATGTGATTTTAAAAAAATATATATGGAAACCCTTGTTAAAAAGTTACTTAAAAGCAAGGGTTATTTGGCATGTTCTTTAATTTGAAGACATGCTTTTTTATTTAGGAAAATATATCTATTAGCATTTTTACGGAAGCATATAATTGATTTACGTTATGTTTGGTTACGACTCGGTATGTTCATAATTCGATTCAATACTTGTGGTTATCTTAGTAATATGATTCTAACCTTGTGAATTCTTAGTAATATGGTATTTAACTTCTTAATTTGTGATTTCTATGATGTAGAGCTTGTATGTAATGGGGATATTACGATAGTGAATTTAGCTTAATATCCAGGAACGTATGTAATACAAGGCTTTAGAGGTGTTTGCTGAATCTCTTTATAATTAATGATTGAGTTTAGTTATATATATTTCTTGTTGTTTTTATATAAAATACTTGGATTATTTATATTTAATTACTTGTATTTTTTTAAATTAAATACATAGAAAAATAGAAAGAAGGAATAAATATAAGTTTACAAGGAGGTAATTAATCTATTGACTTTTAAAATTCATAGAGGTATTCTTATACGTGAACTACAATTAACTAAGAGAAATATACAAATTAATAGATTTAATTTCTAGCTAAACGGACACACCGAAGGCACATAACCTGCCATCGGTGTGTCTTTTTTTTGTATAAATAACAATAAAAAGGGAGAATTTGAAGCTATGAACGAAATTGTGAACATGAGTAAAGAACGATTTACAAAGTATTGTGAGGAGAATGCAGCATTTGAAGAGGATATTAGTCGCATTATTAATCACTACTTTTTATTACTAGGGAATAAGGCAAATATCTTACAGGAAAGAGAATTTAATAACGAAATTGAAGAAAAAACGTTTAAAAATAATGTGAAACGTTTTGAAACTCTATTCCCTGCAGCTGTTAAAAATGCATTTTTAAAAGGATATCAATTATGCCTTGAGTTTATAAATCATCCTGAAACGCAAATTCCTGAGAATCTATATACTGATCCGAATTTTATAAAAGATATTCCTTTTGCCTTAGCAAATGCATCTGAATATGAATTGTACGAAATCATTCGTACAGATGAAACACAGGAATTTAGTGTATTTGCTATACGAACATATGAAGGGATTCGTCCATTGTTAGAACAAGTATTTTGCGAAGTTGCATTCACTGGTGCTGAATATGCTTTTGAACATGAGCGAATGGAAAAAGGACTTGAATTAAAGAAAGGTAATAGTACCTCGTTAACCAAAGTTCCTGTAGATCGTCTTTTCGCGATTACGCCTTCTGTTAATGGAGTTGTTGTACATGCGGAAGAACATTGCGAGATTTGGAATTTAAATTGGAATAGCAAAGTAACAATTAATGATCCTTTTATTGAGCTTGCTGAGGTTACGTTTATTCATCAAACAAAAGATATGATTCAAAAAAATATTGAAGATGGTGTTTTATACTACAGCATTCTTTATCTTGGTACACCTTTACATGAGATACAAGATCGATTAGAAATACGAGTAAAGCTAAATTCTGATTTTGGAGCTCCACGTACAATGGAACAAGTTGAAATTGAGTATATTTTGAA
Organism: Bacillus cereus group sp. MYBK245-2; assembly: GCF_051916145.1. NCBI lineage: Bacteria > Bacillati > Bacillota > Bacilli > Caryophanales > Bacillaceae > Bacillus > Bacillus cereus group sp. MYBK245-2. The sequence goes on from NZ_JBQAGB010000032.1 coordinate 14,074, forward strand.
TGAGATTATTGGGAAGGTTCATCTTGAGGCACAAATTCCAATTGAAAACATGATTTTAATCCAACGTTAGATTTTGTAGGAGGTTAACTATGGTGAAAAAAATCGTTTTAGCTATTAGTGATACTGTATATACGGCATATTTACGTGAGGATTTTATTGGTGCGGGATTTGAAGTAGCTGATAGTGATGTGATGCATATCAAGTATCTAGATGAAATTCTAGATACAGAACAGCCCGATATTCTATGTATTAATGACAAACGATTAAATATTGATGCGGGACATGAAGAGAAACGTGAATTGATTATCTTACAGAAACTAAGAGATATTCGCTTTAATCGAGATATTCGTATTGTGGTATTTACAGAGCGTGAAAATGATGATGAGTTTTTGGCGAAACTGATTTATCTAGGTATCTATGACATTTTTAACTCTCGTAGAATTGATATTGATAATAAAGTTATCCCGCAGCTGCTACAGGAGTCGGATATTAAAAATGTAGCAGAAATTGTAGGCGCAAGTCAGTGAACTGGACCCGAAAAGTTAGACATATATTTAAGCAGCTAATAAGGATTGAATTCTGTATTTTACAGGAGGCAATCCTTTTAATTTTGCCTTAATCCTTTTATTATTG
>NZ_JBQAGB010000033.1:0-9766 GCF_051916145.1 Bacillus cereus group sp. MYBK245-2
ATAACAACAAAATATTCTTTATTCTTAATAGGACGATCAATTTCCTATCATAATATTTTTGTTATTCAATGTTTCTTATCATTTTGTGTCATTCTTATTTATCAAGTAATAATTATTTCTTTTATAATTGTTATTACTTATATATTTTTTAATCCTAATTTTTCAAATGGCGAGTTTATTAGAACTCTATATCATATACAAAATAGTTCTAATATTAACGTAACATTCTTTATTCTCATTCAAATATTATCTTTAACTTGTATGATATTATTGTATAACAATTTAGTAGAATTTATGAAAAGCATATATGCTGTAGTTATCATTTTTTCTATTACATTTATAACTATTTATATTCCTAACTATAAAATTTTATGGATAAACGGAACTATGTTTTCAAGAATAATTGAATTTAATATTTCTTTCACATATATTATTTCAATAGAACTAATATTATGCTTTCTATTTTATATTATAGGAACATTTCTTTATAAAAATAGAGAATATTAAACATAAAAGGAGTTTATATAAAATGGAACCTTATATTATTTTACAAAATGTACATAAAAAAATTAAAAATCAAACAGTTTTAAATGATGTCAATTTAAAATTATATAAAAATAAAATATATGGTTTTAAAGGTCCAAATGGTTCAGGAAAAACAATGATATTTAAAGCTATTCTAGGATTAATAAAAATTGATAGTGGGAATATCACAGTAAATAAACAAATCATACGTAAAGACATTTCATTCCCACAAAATACAGGCTTTATTATAGAATATCCTGGTTTTGTTTCATCCTATTCTGGATTTAAAAATCTAAAATTATTAGCTATGCTCAATAACAATATTAATGATGAAAAAATTAAACAAACATTAATACAAGTTGGTTTAGATCCACATGATACACGACCATTTAAAAAATATTCATTAGGTATGAAACAAAGACTTGGAATCGCACAAGCAATAATGGAAGACCCTGAATTATTAATTTTAGATGAACCAACTAATGCACTTGATGAAGACGGTATACAATTTATAATCGAATTACTTAAAACATTAAAAAACAAAACCATATTAGTTGCTAGTCATGATAAACATTTTTTAAGTCAATTAACAGAAGAAATCTTTACTATTAATAATGGAACTATTCTATTTTCAGAGGACAAACATATATGAAACACAAAAAAATTATACTTATCACTTCAGTAATCATAATATGTGCTTTATGTACGCTAAAATATAATTCAGTTAACAAAGATTATAAAAATTATGAAATTATATCAAAACCAATTATATTAAACCAAGAATTTATTACCAATGACTTCAAAATCACATATATGAATACTCAAAAAAATACTGTGAATATAAATAATGATAAATACATTGAATATCAAATTAATATTAAAATGAAAAATAACACAAAAAAAAATATGCAATACCCATCTAATAAATTTTATATATTAGCACCTAATTATAATTATAACCAAAGTCTATACTTATATAATAAAGATAAAAAACAAATTCCATTTCATTTACAACCTAATGAAGAAATAGAAGGTTTTTTAATATTTAAAATGCCTTATGATTGGAATATCACTGATGATACTCCAGTTAAGATTATATATTCAGAAAGTAATACTGATAAAAATCAAACGATACAACATATATTAGATTTTCAAAAATAATTATTCACTTGTATATCATATACAATCCTATTTATCATAACGTCCTATTATTAGTCGCAAGGACAACAGATTCCCCTTACTCCTATAAAAGATTTTCTATTCCTTATCTTTTTTTAATTTATTTCACATATTTTATAGCAAGGGAATGCTTGTAGACTGATCTATACTGCATTCCCTTATTCTATGTATGCTATATTTCTATTCTTCTTTTTCCGACATTAGAACCCTACATAAAATACCGGACAAATTTACTTTTTAAACAAACCGAAAAAACCTTTCCGTTTTTGTTTCTGATTTTGCGCCTGCATATCTCTAATATTTTCAAGCAATAACTGATCTCGCTTCTCTAGCTTCTTCTCTATAAAAACTTCTAATTCATTGTTTTTACCTTCTACTTCAGTTAATTTTTTCTCTGTATTTGCTAAATGCTCTTTTGTCGTAACCAATTCATTCGTAATTTCTTGCAATTTCTGAACGAGTACTTGATTAAATTGATTTTGTAACTGTTGATTTTCTAATACTTCATTCAGTTTCTTTTCTAATTCTGATTTTTCTTCTTTTGAAACAAACGAATCAAGTTCTCCGTTTCGCCATGACCGAACTTGATCGTAAGACCATTTTTGAGCCTGTATTTTTTCTTTTATTCCTTTTAATTCTTCTATATTTTCCTTCGAGTATCTGCGATGTCCTCCCTGACTTCGCTCCGTTTGTATATTAAATTCATTTGACCATACCTTTAACAAATCAGGTGTAATTCCTAAAAGATCCGCAACAATTTTCGGTGTATGCATTTCCGATTTTAGTTCCAATTTTTATTCCTCCCCCAAAAACGGAATTCGTTTTTCACTTAAAAAATACGATTAAATCAACATTCCAATCAAAATCGAAATGTACTTACAACCGATATAAAAACCGATTTTAAAAACGATTTAATTTCCGAAATACATTCCGATTTTAACACCGATATGTATTACTTCTCGATAATAACATCAAAATCTTTTTTCTATATACAAGATTTTATGCAAAAAAAGAATAGCGAGAATCCCTAGAATCCCCGCTACATCAACGATGTATAAAATCATGTATACCAAATAAACAAACAAAAAAAGAAGAATCACTGTATAGACAAGGATTCTAGCAAAAGATTTGCTACCGATAATGAGATGTTATGTTAACTAAGATTGTATACAATATTCAACTCTTTCAACATAAAAAATCATATGTGATATTAGCAAATAAATGTTATAATTAGTTAATTTGTGTATAAAGGGGGATATTTATGAAGATGTATTATAGCGAACGAGCCCATGAATATGAAAAGGTTTATTTTAGAAACGATCCAATTCGCCAAGAAGAACAAACTCTTATTCAACAGAAACTTCAAAAACTATTTACAAACCAATCTATTTTAGAAGTAGCATGTGGGACAGGCTATTGGACACAGTTTATAGCTAAAACAGCAAAACATATAACAGCCATAGATTATTCCAACGAAGTATTAAACATCGCAAATCAAAAAGATATTCTCCCTTCTAAAGTGAATTTTCTTCAAGGAGATGCCTACCAACTTGATAAAATCCCTGGGAACTTTGAAGGATGTGTTGCAAACTTTTGGTTTTCACATATACCAAAGTTTAGAATTCAAGAATTTTTAAATCAATTACATGATAAGCTTGGGCCTGGAACAACAGTTTTTATGGCTGATAATATTTATACAGAGTCCATAGGTGGAACTTTAGCGCATAAAGAAAATGACCCAAATACATATAAAATAAGGACTTTGGACAATGGAACCAAGTATGAAATCATAAAGAACTATTACACTGAGGAAGAACTAAAAGATATATTTATCCCTGTTTCAAGTGATTTACAAATATATATGGGACAGTGTTTTTGGTGGGTATCCTACAAAATTAAATGAGAAAATTTAACTTCTGATAACGAATTTTACGTAAACTAGCTCTTCTTTTAGGGGCTAGTTTTTTGTTTTCATCTTGTCTTTTTATGTATTACAAATCGAGTGAAGCGACAACCGTTTTCGGACGCGAAAATGAAATTTCGAGACAGAAAAAACGGTAAAGGTTGTAGGAATCTCCTACCAAGTCAAAAACACCGTTTTTGGGGTATGGCATGCCATACCCGTAGCTTGCCCCTTAACAGAGCGAGTAAACAAAGAGGGAAAGATTTTCCCTCTTTGTTTTGATCTTATCTTTAGATCTTCCATTGCTTTTTGTTTGGAGTGCTGGCTCGTCGTGTGGGGACGAAACCCCACGGTTTAAAACGTAGCGTTATGACGGGTAAGAGCAAGTCTAGGACGAATGATCTCGCGGTTCGGCTCGTATACTTGCTAATCCAAGCCGAGAACCATTGCATTGCTTTTTGTCCTTCGGCTTGGCGAGAAAAGCAAACGAGCCGAAAAAAGTTTTGCAAGGACAACATCAAAAAGAAAAGGCGGTAGCCTTTAGGTGAGGATCAACGAACCGACTTTTTGATGTTGAGGGTGGAGATTTTTGAATGATTTTCTCAAAAATACGACCCGTTCCTTGCGGAACTTTTAGCTATATATATAAGAGTGAGAAGAGCAAAGTAAAGAAAGTCAGTAATATCAAGGGTTTATAAGACATGAGGTGTTAATTTTTTTTAACACCTGTGTTAATTTTTTTTAACACCTAAAAAATAGAAAATCCTAAATAAAAAAAGATGTCAATATAAAAATTGACATCTAAAATAAATAAATTGGTAGTTTATGTTTTTTCTTATTACCTTCGATTTTGATATTACGTAATGCCTTTGAAAAAATTTGTTGAGTCGCTCTATCAATATCATCTTTAGGTGAATTACATAATATATTAGGATTAACAAACCAAGTTCTTGCTGAACAAGCCCTTCCATCTTCAGTTATTACACCTGTTTCTGCAACTCCTAAAACCCCTTTTTCAAGCAATTCATTCATCATTTTTGAAATAGAAGTCCTTGTTTTTCCTAATTTCTTGGCTAAATAACTAGGAGACGCTGTATTTGGTTTTATATCATCATTTTCATTTTTTTCAACAATAACATTCGATTTAAATTCTAGAAATCTTGAAATATCAAATAAAAATGCTTTTTCTGGTTGAGTTAAATAACCAATTTCACATAAATAATCAATATTCTCTGTAATCATTTGGACAAATCTCACCCGATCTGTAGGTTTTTTCTTTTTACCAATAAAATACTCTTCTCCACCAGACATTTTACTTAATACTTGCAGCATAATGACTCTTTCTTCTTCAGAAAGTCCACCACTACCTTCAAGTTTTTCATAAATGCTATTAATCTTACTATCTCTTTCTTTTGCCTTTTTTTCAGCTTGTCCGAAATCAATAATTTGCTTTGTCATATCTAGGTTAATTCCTCCTTAATTGAGGGAATCAACAAAAACACCTATTTTTTGCTATTTGATTATAAATCAAATTATGATAATCTATAATCAGATAAGTGAAGTTTAGGTATTTTCGTAGAATACCCTATGAAAAGAGTCATGTTACCGCATGGCTCTTTTTTTCATTCTATCACGTTTTCAATAACCTTAAAGATAAAAACAAAGTTTCCTTAATATTTTACCGCTCCATGTCCAATCCACGATGTCTATTCATTTCTTTTTTATGCTCACGTTCAAATTGATTGTCTATTCCCTTACTATCCAATTCATTTTTAATAATCCCTCTAAACGCCTTAAATTGCTCTTTAAAAACTTTTTTAGTTTGTACATACAAAACTCTTATATTTGTCTGCAGACCCTTTATATGAGCTTTTAATGAGCTAATTTCTCTATTTAATACACCAACTTCTTTTTGCAACTTACTTTTTTCTTGTTTCAACGTTCGATTTTCTTTCATCCAGCCCTCTGCATGCCCTCTTAAACTCTCATTTTCTTTCACAAAATCTGTTTCTCTCAAACGCTCATAATCTTTTTTGATAGTGACCGCTGCATTCACCTGTTTTGTAAATTCTTGATATTGTTCCGGTGATAATACATAATTTCTCGTCTGTTTCTTTGTAATTTCAGCTTTTCCAAACATTTTATCCTGTACTTCTACTACTACTTCTTTACGTAAAAATAGAATTTTAACAGGTTTATTTGGCACTTGATCTGTAGCACTATCTAATTCTTTTTGCATTTGTTCTACTCTTTTTTCTAACTCTATATGACGCTGGCCAATTAACTGCAGCTTTTCATTTTCACTCTCTACTTGTTGCTTTACTATCTCTAATTCTTTGTACGTATCAACGACATCACTTTCCAAACTCGTTTTCGTTACTTCTAATTCATTTGTTTTCTCTTCAACGTTTTTTAAATGATCGTCAATCGTTTGTAACTGTGTTTCTTTTTCTTCTACTTGGTTTTCAATAGTTGACTTTGCTTCTGCATACTCCTTGTATTGACGAACTTTCATGTACTTATATGAACCTACATTAGCACGTTCAAAATTCGGAATATATTCTTTAGCCAATTGCTCGATATAAGCCGTTTCTGTTTCTCTCCAATGCGCAATTAACTTTCTTCCCGTTCCTTCGACACCCTGTTGTTGCAAGGCTCTATCCATTCCGACACGCCTCGTTAATCCTCGACTACTCTCAAAATTCGGTACATAGTTAATATGTAAATGCGGATTCGCTTCATCATCATGTAAAACCATATTATAAACCGCTAGGTTTGGATTTCTCTCTTGAAAAGCTTCAGCATAGCGCTTCAGAGCTTCCTTTTTAGCTTCCCTATACTTTACGTCGTCTTTACCTTCCCCAATCGCTACAACGAGTTCTCGTTGCTCATGCGTCTTATCATCTTTATGTATTTTGTCATAGTAATTCTCAATCTTACGGTCATTCCGTTTTTGCTTCTCGTTATACTTGTCCACCGCTTCTTGAAAGACATCCTTGTATACACTTCGGATGTCCTTTTGAACAAAGTAAATATTCTCCTCTGACCTAGCTGGATCAATGCCAGGATTCCCATGAATATTTTCCCTATTATTGTGGCTTAATGAACTTTGGTGAGATTGATTAAATGAGATAGAACCCAACATAAAGTGCCACCACTTTCCCTAGATTAATTGATACCATAAGTCTAGCAAAGCGACGAAATGGTGTCAATTAGAGTAACCCTATACGTATTTTGACGCTTTCGCATCAAAATCGATAGGGGTCTGCGACGCTTTTCGGCTTTGCCGAGCCACATTACACGTGGCAAAAACAAAACCTTGGGCGTTGCCCAAACCCACTGGGGAACTCTTCCCCAGACCCCATCATTCGAACTCCCCAACCCCTCAATCCTTGAGGGGCTCCCTCGCCGGTTGGCAGGAACAAACAATAGTTTGTTCAATGCCAAGAGGGTTCGGGTGTAATCCAGTTGGTCAAGTCAAATACTCCCTTCGCTTCGCTAGGTCCGTTTTGATTGACCAACACATGCAACCATCTTTTCTCTATAATTTGAGTTATTCGACAATTAGTATTTAAATTATAAAAATATGCAATATTGCATATTTTTTTTCGGAAAGGAAAGTATTTACAAACACTATATCCAGGTATAACATTGCATCTTGTAAGAGAAACAATAATAGAGGAGGAAAACAAATGAAGAAAAAAGGACTTCATTTATTTTTAGTAGCTGGTCTTGCTTTAGTAGGAATGAGTGCTATCAGTAATAATTATGCTAGTGCAGATGGTCAATATTCTATTGATTATCATAATGAATATCGTTTTTGGAATCCTGATGATCGTACATATTCTGCTCAAAAATGGACTGATTCTTATTATTACATGGATTGTACAAGTATGAGTGGTATTGAGAACTTTACAGCATATGCTATGGCAAATGGATTCGATGTTGCTGATGGTCATTATTACACTATAAAAAAAGGTTCTAATCTTGGATTATATAATTTAGCAACAGAAAGACAGGGTAAGGGTACTTCGGCTTGGATTAATGCTCAAAAATATGGTAATGGTTCTGCCTATGGTTCTTGGCAACCTGATAGATAAAATGCCAAATAAAAAAGGTAGTCGATCGACTTACTCAATCACTACCTTTTTTTATTTGGCATTTTATTTATCTTATTAAAAATTTTATGGAGGCGTTTTATAAATGTTTACATATTGGTTTACACGTATAAATAATAAACACTTATATTTATCATTATTGATTGGTTTTAGTATTTGTTTCTTACAACTTGTTTTTTCTGTTATAAGTGCTTCTCATTCTTTACATACCGCTGATTCTTTTTTTTCTCCTTATACAAAATGGATAGGAATTGATTTGGTATCCAGTTTTAAAACTATGTATTATTTTTTATTACCAATTATAGCAACTATTGGCGTAGGTAATATTATACAACAAGATAAAAATAATGGATTTCTATATATTTCTTTATCTAAAACTACTAAACAAAAATATTTCACAACGTTTTTTTTAACATCCTTTTTAACAGGATTTATTGTTATTACATTACCTTTATTATTTGATTTTTTGGCTGCCTTTTTATTTTTACCAAATGTACCTGTTGATCCTATTATTAATTCAAACATTGGTTTAACAGAAACTTCTACTTTTTTCCCTGATTTATATTTTAATCATCCTTTTATACATGTTTTATTTTATATTGTTCTATCTGGTTTCTTTGGAGGAATTTTTTCATTACTATCTGTTAGTTGTTCTTTTTATTATAACAATCAATTTTCTGTATTAATTATTGGATTTATTATTCAAATTGTCTTAACCATAATGAATTTATTTATTTCTTTTCCAATATCTCCAATGTTCTTTTTACCAGAAATACAGACAATACAAAATGGTTCTTTATTATATATTACTATATTAGCTATTTCACTTTTAAGTATATCGACTATCTTATTTTATCAAGGAGTTAAAAAACGTGTTATTTTCTAAATCTATCTTACACCTTTATAAAAATATAAAAAGAAATATCTTTTTTATATTCTTATCCCTTATCTTATTTTGGATTTTAAGTTTATTTAATACTTATTCATTTGTTCGAGGAGCAAACTTTTCATTTGAATTATTAAATATATTTTTAAGTTTTAAAAGTGAAGGATTTATTTCCTTTACTTTTCTTCCCTTTTGTTTGATTCTTACAACAATATTAATACATCAACAGGATAATCCATTTTTAATAGTTAGATTTAAAACTATATATCATTACTTTACATTTAAAACTATACAAATCATGATGCTATCCGTTCTATATGTATTCACACTCACAATTATATATTTTATAAATGCGAGTGTATTCAAAATATATACCCATACATCTTTTGAACTAAATAATTATTCAGCATATCTATATATTTTTTATTACACAATAATACTAATTGTTAGTGTTTTTAATATATTACTTTTACAATCTATATTAAATATTGTACTCAAAAATAATTTATTAAGCTTTATATGTATAATAATGATGATTTTATTAGATCAATTTTTACATATAAAATTGAATATATCTTTTATTCTTTATCATGGTATTGTCATAAAAAAAATCGATGTTCTCACATTAAACACTATTATTAATCAATGTACATACAATTTAGGTATTCTATGTATAGTATTAGTAGGATTTCACCATGTATATAGTAAAAAAGAATTTCATTAATCAGGAGAAATTTGATGAACTCAAAATTTTTATTACTTATAAAACGTGATTTTTTATTATTCTGGAGTATATCAAAAATCAAATTTTTTAATGCTATATTCCTTATTATCTCCATTCTGGCAATTACTGTATATCTCATTAAAATTAATAGTTCAATAATAGGAATCCCTAATACTCACATTTATTTTACAGATATATACTTTTATTTGTTTTTTGGAGTTAAATATGAATTAGTAAAAACAAATCATTTTGATTTCCCTATCATGTGGTTGATTTTAGAAATAATTCCTTTTTATATCATAGGGGATTCTTTTAAAATAATAACAACAAAATATTCTTTATTCTTAATAGGACGATCAATTTCCTATCATAATATTTTTGTTATTCAATGTTTCTTATCATTTTGTGTCATTCTTATTTATCAAGTAATA
>NZ_JBQAGB010000034.1:0-8473 GCF_051916145.1 Bacillus cereus group sp. MYBK245-2
ATGATGGCAGAGAGGTCACACCCGTTCCCATACCGAACACGGAAGTTAAGCTCTCTAGCGCCGATGGTAGTTGGGACCTTGTCCCTGTGAGAGTAGGACGTCGCCAAGCAAGCTTAAGACGAGTCAGAATGACTCGTCTTTTTTGTATGCTTTCATGCCTCTGTTAATTGCTTGTTTAACTCCTTCTAAATAGGCAAAGCCATGCCTTTTATCTGGTTCTAAGTAAGTACCTTCTGCCCATTCATTCCACGCATTAATAAATAAAAACTCGCTGTTGTAAAGAGAATAGGTGCGCTGGATTTGCTTACTTAAATATATCGTGAACTTCTCGGGAGTAGAGCCTACGAAAATGCTGCTATTTAAATCTTTGCGGCGTGCTGTGTTATCCCAGTCAACAAAGGCACCGGGAAATGTTTTTTTCTCTGAAGGAGATCGCTTTAATATATACATCCACACTTTATCATAATCCCAAGCGTTTATTTGTTTACTAGATTCATATATTATCTTATTTATGTCGGAAGAACTATCGTGAGCAATTGTATAAAAAGGTTCGAATTGAATGCTAGCATCAAATCCATTTATATTAGGAAGTGGAAAGCTGTTTAATGTTTCTGCGAAGTATATACCTTTCAAACCATTTTCTTGTGCGAGTGTATTCCAGTAGTTAAGCATTTGCTCACAATTAGGTATATGCCCAGGACGATAAATAATGAATAGTGGTTTATTATCTATACGGATATACCTCTTATCTTGGAAAGCTTGTAATAAATAATCAAAGTGTTCTTTCCAATCCGATAACCCTCCGTAATTTTGAGGCATTAATATGTGACTATCAAGACCATCCCAAGTTTTTGTCCATGGTTCATTTGCCCAAGATAGGCAAAATGGAAAATCTGGTTCGCCCATCTGAAGTACCTCATTAAATGGTCTCTCCAATAGCCTCTTCCCTTTAAACCAGTAATGGTAATAACAAAAACCATATATGCCGTGTGCTTTGGCAATTTCTGCTTGCCATTTTCTTACGGATGGGGTGGTTAAGTCGTAATAAAAATCTTGATAAGGTTCTCTAGGTTGATAATGTCCTGGAAATAAAGGTCGTGCACTTTTAGTATTTGTCCATTCAGTAAAACCTTTTCCCCACCATCGGTCATTTTCTTTTATTTGATGAAACTGCGGTAAGTAAAAAGCAATTATTTTCAAGATATATCCCCCTTATGTGCTTCGTAGTTCAAGTGGTGGGAAGTTATTTTTGATTTTTCGAATCTAGTTAAAGCATGAGAAACGTTATTTACTTACTCTGTTTATGCCTCATAATGAATTTTTTTGTACAGTTTGCTTGATATGGAAATCTTTAATGATTTAATATATACGGCTGAAATATAAAATGATCTTCATTATACAATGAGCGAAAAGAGTTAATCTTTTTGGAGAACAAATAGAGCTTGGGGTAATCGGTTTGCATCATCGAAAAAGTCCCGCAGCTTTAAATACTTCTCATAGTGGTTTTTAATATAAGTTCTAGGTATAATGGTTTCCCCGTAGAAGCTACTATTTCTAACGTCTCCAGCTCCCGTAGGGCTGTGGACGAAATTGCCGCTTTCATAATCCGAGATAGCACGATTTATATCTGGAAAAGCTTGAGATAAAGTTTTATGCCATCCTGTCTGAATTAATTCAGGGTGTTCCTTAAATTGTTGACAAAAATCGAGAAAATAGCGCGCTTGTGTTGTGGCGATGAGGATTCCACCTGGACGAAGAATTCTTGAAAATTCCTTTATCCAATTTTCTGCAGTTTCTTCGGATAAATGTGAGAATACAGAATAAGCGAATATGATGTCTAATGAATTGTCATTAATAAATTCTGCAGGAGGTTGTGGGGGAGCTACTTTATATCTGCCTCTTCCTAACGTTTCGTTACAAAGGTTAATCATTACAGGGTCTACATCAATACCAAGTAAATTTTTATGGCGAACATCTTTGAAAAAGAAGCGTATGATTCTTCCCCAGCCACAACCAAAGTCTAAAATTTTCCGTTCTTTATTCAAGGGAACGCCTAAATTATGGGCATATGTTTTTACAAGTCTATAAAACAAATATGCTTCATAAAGAGCATGTTCATAGGAAGCACCTACAAACTGTTGTTGAATTTCTTCAGGGGGGAACATAGGTACTGGGATACCATTTATCTTTGTTTGTGAGCAACTTTGTATAAATAGATGAAGAAGTTCAACATCAGAAAGCGGGCTAACAAGGTTATCAAAATCACTTCCTAACTTAAAGTCATCCATTTGTTAACCTCCAAATTATATGGTGCCTAAAAATCATTTTCTTGTTTTCTACTAATAAAAACATGTAAAAATTCAGCATCTAAGCCTAGTGATTTATCCTTTTGTAAATAAACTAGGGTATACATATTTGCATGTGTATAAATATATTCAATCATATCTTGGCCCCAATCAAATGTTACTAAAGACCCATTCTCATCAATAGGATTTCCGTGATAAATTGGCTCTTCAATATACTCAATTCCATCCTCATTGATTCTTGCCCTTTGCAAAGTTTTTGGAAGTGTGTGGTACCAAGGGACAGTAAACACATGAGCACCGCCAGGCTTTAATACACGCTCTATTTCTTTAAAGGCTTTGTTTGGTTCCATTACATGTTCAAAGACATCTTGAGTAATGAACAAATCAAAAGATCCATTTTGGAAAGTCATGTTTTCTAAGTTCTCGCATCTAATCCCTTGAAAGTATTGGCCGAGAGGATAGTTTTTAAAGTATTGAGAGTATGTATAGTTTTTGCAGTTTTTTATTAGTAGTTGAGTTGTAATCCCCCCAGGTGAGGATTCGTGAATATGATAGGAACCCCATTTCGGGAAAAATGTATTTAAAACATGAATTAAAGCTCGCTGCCTTGGTATAGAGTGGCATGTAGAACATAAGTAGTGATCTCTAAGCCAATCGTTATGCTCTATAAATGTAGCTTCCTTCTCACAAATAACACAGTATCCAGTATTGTGCTTTAAATTACCTTCCACATGACATCACTCCCGTGTGAAAAATCCATATGACATACGCCAACAATTAGCGAAATCAAAGAGGGCGGGTGAAAAGTAGGGAACCCACATTAATTAAAGTTTCACTTTATGCTATGCGATACATTCACTTTTATTCATTGGAGAATGATGTATCGACTTAAAATACTCCTTTTATGTAAGGATACATTTCAAAGTCCTGTGCATATATTTCTGTAACTAACTCCATTGTTTCTTTATCATAAAAACTTTCATATGTTGGAAAGCGAGGGAAGGCTGTATCTGTAAGGCTGAGTTCCGCATAGTTTCCTGTATAAATCATCTTATGAGCGCGATGATGATCTGAGCTTGTAAGTAGCGCTAAATGGGATTTAAGTAAATCGTACGTGTGTTCTAACTTGGTGATTTGTGTATTAAAATCTTCTAAAGGAATATAGTGTTGGATAAAATTTTCTTCACCTGGAACGTATTGCTGACTGAAATGTATGTCCATTGCTACGGAATTGGAACCGAATGCTCGAATGTAATATAAAAATTGTTTAAATGATATTCCTCGTTTACTATATTTGTCATTATACAAATACTGGCGGATACTTTCCCATTGAGGAATTGCATATGGATTGTCAGCAAGTAATAAAAATGAGCTGACAGCCCTTGTATAGGGATTCCGCACAAGTTTACAAACATCTTTTTTTGCTGCTAGAAGACCATTTTGTAACTCTGGTATGTAGTTGGTGTTGTTTTTATACACCCAGAATTCATAGTAATGAATAAAGTCATGGTATTTTTTTGCTTCAGTAAATAATCCAATTTGAAAAAAGAACCAATTAGCTAATGTAGTACATCCGCTTCTGTGGCTCCAGAATAGTATCAGGGGAAAGTCTTTATGGAAATGTGGAATTCGGTCTTTATGTAGAATTACATGATTTAACAGCTCTTGATTTACATTCTTCATAAATTTAATGCTCCTTTTTGAAAGTTTTATTTATGGAGAAGGCTTTACTAATCCAATATATTCATGGAAATGAGTAAATATTATGAGTGTTTTTCGGTCATCTTAGATAAGACAGCGATTCTAAACAGAAAATAAAGATAATGAAAATGTATAAGAAGCATACAATTATAAGAGAAAGAATAATAGAATTGTCCAAGTTCATTTATTTGTATTTACAGGTGTGATAAGCAAAAATCTTATTACTAGAGAGGATATTATGCGGAAGAATAATTATTTAATAGTAGGTGGAAATAGTTTCATTGGTATTAACCTCGCATTAGGTTTATTGAAAAAAGGCCAAAATGTAAAAGTATTTTCCAGACATATAAATAATTTTCCTCAAAATATTATAAGTGAGGTTGAATTTATTAAAGGTGATTTAGCAAATGTTGAAGATATATATAAAGCCTTAGTGAATGTGGATATTATTATTTATTTAGCTGCAACGTCTAATGTAACAACTTCAATTGAAGATGTTTTCGGAGATATAAACAGTAGCCTTTTTTTTCTTAATTTCATGGAAAGTGCTAAAAATTTCCCCATTAAAAAAATCGTATTAGCATCTTCTGGAGGCACAGTTTATGGTGAACCGGAATATCTGCCTATTGATGAGGAACATCCATTAAAACCACTTTCTCCTTATGGAATAACAAAGGTGTCGCTTGAAAATTATTTGTACTTTTATAAGAAAAAATATGGAATGGACTATGTTGTATGTAGATATTCTAATCCGTATGGAAAATATCAAAACCCGTTAAAGAAAGTTGGAGCAATAAATTGTTTTTTGTATCAGCATCTCAGTAATGAAAAGATTAATATATATGGGAATCCACAAGAAATTATTCGAGATTATATTTATATCGATGATTTAGTGGAAGTTACTATACAACTATCGCAATTAAATCACTTGAAATTTTGTGTGTATAATATAGGCAGCGGAAAGGGTCTCTCTTTAAAACGAATTATAGTAGAATTGGAGAAATTAACGGAAAGAAAAGTGGACTTTATCTGCTATAAACAAAAGCAAGAAAACGTTCAAAAAATCATTTTAAATATAGATAGAGTAAGACGAGAATGTAATTGGGAACCGAAAGTGGATTTCAAAAGTGGAATTAGATTAAATAAGCTATGGATTGAAGAGTTCTTATATAGTAAAAAATAATAAGCCATGCCCTACTTCTGTATAAGTAGAGCGTGGTTTATTATTTTATTTCTTTTTTTATTACCCAAAGATCTTGATGTTCCCACCAAAAACCTTCAGTGTATTTTTTGATAATAGGATTATAAGGTAATAATTTAATTTTGTCACATACGTAAGAGGGGCTAACGATCGTTTGCCCGTATTGATGAACATCTAAATCGAGTTGTTCGCTAGAGGGAAGAAACCAATAACCCCGTTCATTTAAAGCGGGAAAGCCGAAGTACTTTTTACTTTGATATCCATGAGTTGTGAAAATGAATAAGCCGCCAGGAGAAACAGCGTTATACAATGTCTGAAGCCAACGAAACCAAGTTGTATCAGGCATATGAGAAAAAAAGGATAGACAAAAAACGATATCATACGTAGACGAGGCTAATTTTACTTGTTCTGGTTCAGGGTGAGATAATAGAGATGAAGTATGTAATGTGTTTTCAATAAAAGTAATAGCCTCTTCGTGTATATCGCAAGTAGTTATACTTAAGTTCGTTTGCTGATTTAATAAATGACGTGTTACGCAGCCATATCCGGATGCGAATTCTAATAATTGAATTGGAGTGTCTACAGGAGGATAAAAGGAAGTAATTAAATCTAAGAGTGTTTCTGCTGATTTTCTTCCATCTTTAAAATAATAATCTATTGCTTCTTTTTTAGATGGAAAGACTGGATTTGTGACAAGGAATTGAAAGATATGATCTTCTGGGTGGATATTTGCACTTACATTGTATTTTTGTGCAATTTGAGAAATCAAATGTTTATTTGCCTCTATAAATTCTTTCAAAGAGTAACCCCCCTTAAATAATAGTAATGTCTTACAAGAGATACTGATGATAAAGAAAATATATAATTAAACCTTCAAATATGCTTCAAGGTACTTTCTATATGCATACATTTTCTTTTTTGAAATGTCGTCGATAGTAAAGTTGTCTTTAATGAAATTCTGCATTTGTACAACTTCACTGTAGTGGGAATATGAATCTTCTGTTCTTGTTACGCTATTTGTATGTCGTCTATGATAGTTTAGAGGTTTTGGATTAAAATAAATGTTCCCCTCTTTAAGGAGAGAAACATAGAAAAACCAATCGCCAGCTATTTTAAACTTTTCCAATTGTTTTGCTATTGTTTTTATATCTATGTTTTTAAAAACTAGACTTGAGACATTAGGTATGGTGTTTTTGATAAGTAACGTATCTTGTATTTCATCTATCCCTTTTCGGACATAAGAACTCTGCCATTTTTCCTTATCAATATCATTTGTGTAATCCAAATAATGATTGGCCAAGATATTTCCTTGTTCATCTATTTGTTTTGATTGTGTGTAGCTTAAGGCAACATCACTATCTATATGAAACCCTTGTATTACTTCTTCTAAAAATGTCTGATCACATAAGTCATCGGCCTCAGCAATCCAAATATAATCACCGGTTGCTGCAGAGACACCTTTTATCCATTGTTTAAATACAGAACCAGAATTTTTATCATTAATAATCTGCTGAACTTTCAGGTGGTGTTTATTTTCATTTGAGAGAAGCTTTTCAAATATAGATACGCTATTGTCAGTAGAGGCATCGTCTAGGAAAATTAGTTCGTAAAGGGGATAGGTTTGATTTAATATTGATTTAACTCGTTCCGGTAAGTATTTTTCGTAATTATAGTTCGGTACAATGACGCTTATTTTTTTATAATTATGCTCAAGCAAGTTTAATAATTGATAAACGTAATCAAGAAAGTTGAAATCTCTTTCAATAAGTTCTTGGCCAAAGGTCCCTTTTTGTAATCGTAAATCTTCATTCCCGATAAGTTCATATATTCTTTCCAGCATCATAGGTAAGTTTAAATAGTCTACTAATGCGCCGGTTTGTTCCGTAACAACATCTTCAAAACCTCCAGCGTTTTTGAACCCTATAACAGGGACTTTTGTATCTAATGCTTCTAAAACTACGTTTGGGAAAGGATCTTCTCTTGAAGTTAATAAATATAAATCAGCACCGGCGTTATATAAACCGATATCTGGAGTTGGGTCCACTAATGTGAAATGTGCTGTATATCTTGGGGAGATTGTATTAAAAAAATGAACATCTGTTTTCCCAACCCAGATAAAATGAATATTCGTATGCACCTTTCTTACTGAGTAAGCAATAAGTGAGAATAAATCTATTCCTTTTCGATGATCAGCAAAACCTACCCCCAAAATGATTTTGCTATCGAGAGGCAGGTTGTGTTTTTTTCGTAATTCGTTTCTCGCTTTTGCAATATTGTTCTTATAAGGGTTGTGGTTAAACAAACCTTGAGGGAGGATGTGGCATTTTTGATGATCTAATTGGGTGATTGTACGGAATTTCTCATACACGTATTGTGAAGGGAAGACAATTTTGTGGGCAGATTGGGCAATGTTTCTTGCTTTTCCCTCAGCAGAGTACTGTTGTATTAAATGCGGCAATTCATGTATTAATGAAATAACTTTAATATTATGTTTAGCTAGTAATGCAACTATATCACCACTTATGACGGTACTACATATGGCGATGGTATAGTCTTTTAATAATAACTTCTTTATTAATAATTCGACTTTTTCTTCCGTTGGGTAGTTTTCCTCTAGGCAATAAACAGGACCATACTTTTGAAAATCTTGGATTAAAATGCCCGTTCCAATAGAAATAATTGCGACGGAGTATTGAAAGTTTTCTTTAAGGGCTTTAATAGTATGTAAAGAAAGCAGCTGTGCTCCGTGGAAATGGGCATCATGGGATACATAAATGATTTTCTTATTAGCATGCATTTCATAACGCCTCCTAATGTAATTAGATTTTAGTAAATGTAGGATGTATTTATAATTCCTAGAGAGAAGTCGTAGGAGATAATTGTGAATGTAACCGAAATAAAAAAGCTACTTTTAATATATATTTGTGTGGCTTGATATTCATTCTTTAGAAAGTAGAAACTGTCGATTATAAAAATGACTACACTAGTTTATTAATCTTTAGGGAAGGAGTATAAAAAACTTTATAATTTATAAAATAAAAAGGATAAAAAGTATTGACGATTAGAGTACAGGAGTGTAATATAGAACAAGTCGCCGATGACATTAACGTCGAAAGCGACAAACGAAATGAAAAACTTAGTTGACATTGAAAGATGAAAATGTTAACATAAGGAAGTCGCAAATGAGCGACCAAGTAGTTCTTTGAAAACTGAACGAAACAAACAACGTGAAACGTCAATTTTTATTTTAGATGCTAGACAAACT
>NZ_JBQAGB010000035.1:0-6404 GCF_051916145.1 Bacillus cereus group sp. MYBK245-2
GTATAGGTATTTAGACAAGGCGCTATAGGGTTGCCTCAGTAAGTCGGTTGCAGAAATTACATTTTATGTAAATCATCTGACGGACTAGAGCAGCAACCCTGTGACTAGGCCTTTAGGTCTAACTGGTTGGGTATTAGCTAAAAAACTTGAAATATTAGAATCTAATTAAGTTAATAGTGATCTTACATGCACTTCCAATAATGAGACGTTATGTATACTAGATTTGTATAACGTATTCATGTGTTTTTAATAAGTCACCTTGAATCTAAGTACATTTCTTTAACAAGTGCATAGAATAATTTTGTAAAAACGTGAAAGGATTGGGGAAAATGCACTATAATCTTTATATATATCCATATCAATATCTTTATTATGTTAATGTACCAATACCAATGTATAACTATGGAAGACAGTCTGTTTATTGTACTTTTCCTAATGAGATAGAGCATGCAAACAGATTTGATTCTTTTCACCCTTCCAACGGTGATAGAAGAATTTCGTTAACAGATTATGGACCAAAACCATTTGTTGTTAATATCAATGAAGCAACTAAACAAAACAATACCTATCGTACTGCTTTATGGACAGGAACACATTTACAAGTTACTTTAATGAGTCTCAATGTTGGCGAAGATATTGGTTTAGAAATGCATTCAAACGTTGATCAATTCTTACGTATTGAACAAGGCCAAGGGATTGTTCAAATGGGCAAAAGTAAAGATAATTTAAACTTTAAAAGAAATGTCTATGATGATTTTGCAATAATGATACCAGCTGGAACATGGCATAATCTAACCAATACAGGTAATATTCCTCTAAAACTTTACTCGATATATGCTCCTCCTAATCATCCATTTGGTACTGTACATGTAACAAAAGCTGATGCCATAAGCTGAATTAAACTATTAGGGGTAGCATCAGGATTATGCGGATTTACAACGTTAAGACAAAAAACCTTGTATCAATAGAGTACACTCTATTGATATATAATTGTACTTGAAAAATCACGTCTCTTACTGACCTTAAATTCAAAAAATCTAAACAATCTGCTTTTAATCGGTTTACGATGACATTACCAACCATAAGCATCCCCAGCTGTCCTTCTCCTTCAGCTTCTGCTCTCATCATCCTTGCCATCAGTGCAACATCACTTTCGGTATATTTCACTCGTTACACCTTTATCACTCCTTTTATTGAATTATATGAACAGTGCTCAACAAAAATACGTTGTTGTCGATTCCTAATGAACCTGTTTAAATATGAAAAAATCAGGGAAACATATGAATGATAAATGAAGGAGGAATGCAATTATGGCATCAACACCATATGACCCATTTAGACAATTGGTAAATATGCGAAGAGATTTTGACCGTATCTTTTCTGAATTACCGTTTGATTTTGGAGGGGATAAAAATCACTTTGGAAACATTAAGGTAGATGTTTATGAAACTGAAAATGAAGTTGTGGCAACATGTGATATACCTGGACTTGAAAAAAGCGAAGACGTGAACATTGATATTGAAAATAATGTATTAACCATTAGTGGTTCTATGAATAAAACAAATGAAACAAAAGAAAAGAATATGTATAGAAAAGAACGTTACACAGGCAGTTTCCAACGAGTTATAACACTTCCTAGTCCTGTAACTATTGAAGGTGTATCTGCGACATACAAAAACGGTGTGTTAGAAGTAAAAATGCCAAAAACAACACCAAATAATAAAAAGAAAATTGATGTGGATTTTCATTAAAAATGGGCGATTTATATCAAGTGATGAAAGAATTCGAAAGGGACTATTTAGAGGAAATATCTAATATACAGCCAGAATTAGTGGACCTGCTTATACTAACTTGTCATTCTTCAGAAATTAAAAAAAAAGCTATATTAGATGAACTTACTCATAACATTAAATTATCATATATGAAAAATAATATGAATAATCTTTCGATTAGCAATCGCTGAATAAGGACTGTCGAATACGACAGTCCTGTTATTAAGGGTAGCATCAGGATTATGCGGATTTACAACGTTAAGACAAAAAACCTTGTATCAATAGGGTCTACTCTATTGATATGGAATCAATAATACGTAAAATAAGAGTTTTGAATGTATCATATGACTTGTCTCAAAACCCTTATCGTTGTTAAGTTAGCCTTTTTTTCTTCTCAGAATTGCTTAACGTTGTAAATCCGCATTTTCGGGACTGTACCCCTATTAGAAATAGTAAAAAGAATCTTCAATTTAAGATCCTTTTTTTATGCCGATAACGAGAATTATGTGAACATGAAAGTCCCCCAGTCAAACAATCTGTGAACATGAAAGTCCCCCAGTCAAACAATCTGGAGGACTTTTTTTATGGTTTGTTCTTGTCTTTTGGTCTTACATTTGCTTTTTGGCTAGAGTGCTGGCTCGTCGTGTGGGGGCGAAACCCCACGTATTACGTATCTATTTTTTGAATAAGGACTATTTTGGAACGAATGATCTAAGCGGTTCGGCTCGTATACTTGCTTGTCCAAGTCGAGAACCATTGTTTTGCTTTTTGTCTGTCGGCTTGGCGAGAAAAGCACACGAGCCGAAAAAACTTCTGCAAGGATGGAGCAAAGCGGAAAAGGTGGAGATTTTTTGAGTGTTTTTCTCAAAAAATACTACCTGTTCCTTGTAGAAGTTTTAGCTCTTAAGGAAAAAAAGAAAAAAAGACCAACTAAAAGTTGGTCTTTTTTAAAATATCAAAGGGGCTAAATAGCCCCTTTGATATTAGAAGAGAGGAAACGTGCATAAAAAGTGGGATAAACCCAGTTATATCAACGGATTTCACGTTTTTGCTTGTGTTCATATTTGATAGCAATTGTGTTCATTTTTGAAGATGTCTGTATTCTTTTTGTGAACACAATTGTATTTTTTATATAAGTATGTTAGTGTTCTTATAAAGAGTTATTTGGTGTTCAGGTATGAATACACATTGAATATATATTAAATACATATTGGGGGATATTTCATGGAAAAACATGCCGAGAATTTAGAATATCATGCAGAAACTCAAACATTAGTTGGTCAAAAGAAACGAGAATTAGTAGACACTGAAACTGGAGAAGTTATTCATGTAGACCAAATAACCAAAAGAGTATATGGAACTAAGAATTTTTGGAAGATGTACTTAATGGATTTCTTAACAGTTCTAGGAATCATAGACAACAAACAACTAGATGTTTTTATATACATAGCGGAAAATACAAACCAATCTAACAATCTTTTTATAGGTACATATAGAAGTATCTCAAAAGATGTTGGTGTCGGTGTAAGTACAGTGACACGTATTATGAAAAAACTACAAGAAAGTAATTTTATCAAGAAAAAACAAAATGGCGTTTATATCGTAAATCCTAACATCATGATGAAAGGGAACGATACAAAACGACAAATATTATTAAGTTATTACGAAGAAGATAAGCCTTTAAATTCTATCGACGTATTAAGAGGGAAACAAAAGGCTCTTCCAGAACAAGAAACAACAAAAAACGAATCAAAAAAATTAGGATTGGAGACGAAAAACAATGATTGAGGGCGTTGAATTAAATATTTATTTAGATGACGATACAATATCATTTAGTCTATCTCCTGTACAAACAGAAGTTATATTTAAAGCATTGGGACTACAATTTGATGCAAAGACACAAACATTAAGTTCATTTAGTGACAACAGTTTACAAAAACATGTTCTTCCTAAAATTAATTTTGTACCTAAATAAAAAGCATTACATCCATTGATGTAATGCTTTTTATTTATCCTCATATTCATGAAGTTCAATCACATTTTCTGAATCACCAATAATACGAGCATATTCTAAACCACCATCTACTCCCACTGATCCGCATGAACAATACTTAAAATCATGAGTAAATTTAGATTCAATTACGTCACCACATTTTCGGCATTGAATTGCATTTCTCCTTAGCTTTTTCATTCATAATCCTCCTATCAAAGTTCTCGTTCATTTCCACGTTCTTTTCTTTGTTGCTTTTGTTCAGTCGCAAGAAACTTTGATGCTGATTCATATCCTTTTTTCTCATTTTCATTCAATGCTTTTTCCGAATACCTAAGAGAACTAAATCTATTTATAGATCCATTTACTTTTCTCTTACAAAAACCAATTATTTCATGAAATCTCGGAATTTCTTTCGGAATAAACTTCTCATAAAATTTATTCATTTCATCAAATAATTTTGCTAGACGTTCATATTTGCCCTTATATGGCTTTAACCCTTCATTTTCTTTTTCTAAACGCTTCACTGTTGTATGTAAATCTGTATTATTCGCTTGTAACGCTTCATTCTTACGATGTAACGTCATATTTTCGCGTTTAAAGGCTTCTGATGCCTTTGCCTTAGTTTTGAGTTCCTCAAAGTCTTCTACGCTCATTTCAACAGTTTTAGAGCGTAAAATACCACCTTTATGTTTAACTTCCATCTTATCAACTTTATTTGTTGATTTCACTGCGTTTTGTAATTGATTTAAACGAGATTCTAATTGTTCCATTTGTTTATTTACTACTTCTTTTTTCTGTAGACATTGTCCGATTTCAGTTTCTAGTGCTTTTATCTCTTCTTTTGCGGTCATTGCCTTGAATTTTCGCATTTCTACATGCTTTTTATCACTTGATACACCACGTTCCAAATAAAAGCCCTTTTCTACCATGTGAGCATAAAAATCATCCTGGAGTGAAACCAATTCTTTTCGGTTAAAAATTTGTTTGGCTGATAACTTATTTTCTTCCGTTACTGGAACCATACCAACGTGCATATGAGGTGTTTTCTCATCCAAATGTACCGCTGCATGCACAATATTACGTTCACCATATCTATCTTTTAAAAAACTATACGCTTCTTTAAAAAATACTTTTTGTTGAGCTGGATCAACCATATCTAATACATCAAAAAATTCTCTATCACTTGTAACAACAAATTCGCACATCACAACCGCATCTTTTCGAATCGCTCGATTGGTCTCTACATTCTGTTCAATTTTGTCTTTCACTGTTTTCAAATAATCAATGTGGCCATCATTATGTAAATCATAATTTAGATGTGTTCGCTCCGATTCAATATCATGATTTGTGTGACTCTCTTTTTCTCGCTGATTATGAATCTGAATTCCCTTCACATCTCGCATTTTAAATTTCTGCATTCGGCAAATTGCATAACTCATTTTTTCGCCTCTTTTCCATAGGTTCTACGTCCTTATCAGTCCCTAGAACCATATAAAGTATATATACTTCTCTACTGTTTTTCGGTGGACTTCCATGTAAAGTATAGCACACTATACTTTACTATCGTAAAGGTGTGCCCTGCGGGGCTATTCGGCAAGCCGAATCAAACCTCGGACTTTGTCCGAACCTACAAGGGGAACTCTTCCCCTTGACCCCCTCAATCGAACTCCCCAACCCCCTCAATCCTTGAGGGGCTCCCTCGCCGGTTGGCAAGAACAAACAGTAGTTTGTTCAGTGCCGAGAGGGTTCGGGTATAGTCCAGTTGGTCAAGTCAAATACTCCCTTCGCTTCGCTAGGTCCGTTTTGATTGACCAACACACGCAACGACCTCTATTGATCGTCTTCATTTTCCTCTCGTTTTTTTCACCGCATATTCATATAATCGTTCATTAAACCCTTTATCTATCTTTAAAAATTGCTTCTCAGGATTATAACGTTCCTCTACTTCTTTCATTAGCAATACTTCTGGTTCCGGCATCTCATATTTTCCTTCAACAATAATTGGTCGAGCTGGTTGTATTTTCACTTGTAACGAAGTTAATTTACAAAACTGTGGTACAGAAAGTTCTCTCATCTTTGCTAACATTTCTAACTTCTCATATTGTTCTTCATTCACTGTAAACTTGACTTGAATCGTTTTCTCTTTGTCCATTTTAGTACCTCCACAATGTACTTTTTAGTACATATAATTGTACCATTACGTACCATAAAACCCAAGTATTACAGAAGTAGAAATTTAAGTTTTTACTTCTGTAATAGGGGTACCGCCAGCATTTCGGAAAAAATCTACGCTAAGAACATGCGAGATTTTATACAGTTTTTTGGCTAATAATCTAGTAACAAACGAGAACCCGAAAACCCACGCCAGGATAGGAATGTATAAAATGATGCATAGAATAATACAAAAAGAAAACGTACAACCCCAATTGTATCAAAGGTTTGTACGTTTTCTTTGCTACCGAATGTTGTTGGTTACCATCTAAAATTCCTTGTTCCATATTCGTTTCAGAACCATAGGTCCTAAAATCACTCTCAATCCTTACTTCTTTATTAAAACAAGTATAAAATGATTCCTACTTCAAATACTAAAAAAAAAACTATTGAAGGATATGTTTCAAATGACACTCCATCTAAATAAA
>NZ_JBQAGB010000036.1:0-4661 GCF_051916145.1 Bacillus cereus group sp. MYBK245-2
ACTCTCAATCCTTACTTCTTTATTAAAACAAGTATAAAATGATTCCTACTTCAAATACTAAAAAAAAAACTATTGAAGGATATGTTTCAAATGACACTCCATCTAAATAAAAATAACTGCCCTAATTATGAAAAAATTAAATACATCCTCAACGAATCACCAGACTTAATGTGTAGAACACTTGAAGTTGGTGGAGATTGTCTCGAAGTTATTTTCATGAAAAATTTAATTAAACAAGAGTTTCTAAATGAGTATGTAATTAAATACATTCAACAACTTCCGATAGAATACATAACTTACTCTTATTTATTGAAAAACATACCAATGAACGAAGTAAAGAAAAACCTTAAGGAACAAGAGATTATCTCTTCCCTCTTAAATGGATTCGCTTATATTTACTTATCAGACGAAAGTAAAGCATTTATGGTAAATTGCGCCAACCCTATTGAAAGATCTATTGAGAAAGCAGAAACAGAATCATTGGTATACGGTCCTAAAATATCGTTTACAGAATCATTATCTTCTAACATTAAAATTATAAGACAAAATCTAAATGATTCTAATTTGTGTACAGATGAATTAAAAATAGGAGAACGTGTTAAGAAGCAAGTAAGAATTATATATCTTAAAGATATAGCGGATGATGACACACTTAAAACACTTAAGGAGAAGTTTGAAAATATAAAAACTGATAATATAAGTGACAGTTCAGTATTGGCACAATGTCTTGAAGATAATCATTACTCATTTTTTCCACAGTTTATATTAACAGAGTTGCCCGATAGATTCCTCTACTCTATTTTAAACGGACGGATTGGTGTTCTTATAGATGAAAGTCCAATTGCTATTATTGGACCTGCTAATTTTTTTTCGTTTTTTGAATCAACAGAAGACATATATTTGAGATGGTCCTTAAGTACTTTTATAAGATTTATACGATTATTTGCTATGGCAGGGTCACTATTTCTTACAGCATTTTATGTTGCAACCATGACATTTCACTCTGAACTAATTCCATCTAAATTGTTACTTATAATTGGGCAATCACGTTCACAAGTTCCTTTTCCACCTTTGCTAGAAGCACTTTTACTCGAATTATTAATTGAATTACTTAGAGAGGCTGGGGCACGCCTTCCGTCAAAAGTAGGGCAAACAATGGGGATTGTTGGAGGTATTGTTATTGGCCAAGCAACTGTTGAGGCAGGTTTAACTAGCAACATTTTAATTATTATTGTGGCATTTAGTGCATTAGGGGCATTTACGGCTCCTATTTATGAAATGGGCACTGCTATAAGAATTGCTAGATTTCCTTTCATTATTCTAGCAGGTGTTGGGGGATTAAATGGGATTATTATCGGTGTCTGTGTAATGATGGTCCACTTGTTAAAATTGACATCATTAAACAAACCTTATCTTGCACCTCTATACCCTTTTAGGATTAAGGATATAAAATACTTCTTAATACGTCTACCCCACCATTTTTATATGAGACGTCCTGTTGTCAATCGCCCAAAAGATTCATTCCGCACAAGGTGGAGATTTAAAAAAACAGAAAAAGATTTAGATGAATTTTGAGGTGGATAATGAAATCAAATATTAGTTTTGTAAATGCCTATATGGCTTTCTTTATCATACACACTTCGCAAATTGGTATGGGCATACTTGGAGTCCCGAAAATTATTTATCTTGAATCTAAGAAAGATGCTTGGATCTCAGTTTTACTATCCGGTCTATTCATTAGTATTATCACTTGGATTATTATTAGCATACTTAAAAAACATGGAAACTGTAATCTTTATGAAATACACGAAAATTTATTTGGTCGCTTTATAGGAAGTATCATCAATACCTTAATTGTCATTTACTTTATTGCTGTACATTACTCTATCATCATCAGTTATGTTGAATTGTCCCTAACATGGGGATATGAAGGAGTTTATGAATGGGTAGGCACCTTAGCGCTATTATTAATAACAATTTATGCAGTATCAGGTGGATTCAGAGTAGTTGCAGGGATATGCTTCTTATCCTTTTTAATGACTATATGGCTGCTATTTGTGATGTATCAACCACTTGATTCCATAAACTTAACTAGAATTTTACCCATCATGTCGACAACTCCGTCAGAAATGATGAAAGGAGTTTTTAAAAGCAGTTATACAATGTTGGGTTTTGAGACTTTATTTTTTATTTTTCCTTTTATAAAGGAGAAAAAAAAACTACTTCTATTCAGTCAATTAGCAATCTGGTTTACCACACTTCTTGTTTTAATTGCAACTGTTATTTCCATATTATTTTTTAGCCCTAAAGAATTAGAAAAACATATCTGGCCTATTGTCAGTATGATAAGCGCTGTCCATTTTCCATTTATTGAGCGCTTTGAATCTATAGCAGTTTCATTATGGATATTAGTTATTTTTCCAAATTTATGTATAATCCTATTCATTTCTTCCAAAGGAGTTAAACAAATATTTCATTTAAAACTAAAACATGGAATATGGGTAATCTCAATAATCATTTTTATCACGAGTTTTTTTATCACAAAAAGAGTCGACAATAACCTTTTGATTGATAAAGTTGGTCAAGTAGGCTTTTACCTATGGTTTATCTATCCAATATTCTTATATTTCATTTCAATCATTAAATCTAAAATCTTTTCACGTTCAAAACGGAGTTGAAAAAATGAAAATATGGCTTATTCTACTACTTTGTTTCTTTCTCTGTACGGCATGTATGCTACCTGAAAAAATATTAGAAAGGCAAGGAATTTCAACTATTATTGGTTTTGACTTACTTGATGAGAATACATACAAAGGCACTATTAGCTTGTTACAATTCGACCGTAAAGAAGAAAAGACGAGTGTAACCCTTTCTGCCGTCGGAACTACAAGCAAACAAATAAGACAAAATTTAGAACAACAGACAAGCCACGACCTTACTTCTGGTCAATTAAGGACAATTTTATTTGATAAATATATGACAGAAATGATAGGGATTTCATCTTTTCTAGATACAATGCAACGAGATAGTAGCATCGGATCTTTAATTTTTTTGGCAATTACAAACAATGCTGAGAGTACAATTAATAATAAAAACTATGAAGAATACCCTGAAATAGGGTCATATATTTATCAATTATTAGATAAGCACGAAAAGAAGGAAATGTTAATAAACTCCAACTTGCATGATTTTATTTCCACACTATATGAAATTGGTATCGATCCTACCTTACCTATTCTATCGAATGAGAATGGTGTAGCACCCTATTTAAATGGGGTTGCATTATTTAGGGATGATAAAATGGTTGGTTCTATTTCCATGAAAAAAACCCTGTATATAAAATTATTCACCGATCATAATGCTTTTTTGGGGGATATAACTTTAAATATTCCTGCAGAGGTATTAGAAGAAAAGGGAATAAAACTAGTCGAAAAGCAAAAAGGAGATAAATTTAATATTACAATTCACCCAATAAAGTACCGCGGAAATGTTGAATTATCTCAGGAAGAGTCGGTTAATTTAAATGCATCTATTTTAGTTTCAACTATAGAATTACAGCCTTCTGTTACTCTTAAAAATAAGGAATCAATAAAAAAAATGGAGCTAATAATTGAAGAAGAACTAAACAAAGAATTCGGGGATATTCTTGAGAAGTTTAGAAAATTAAATACTGATCCAATTGGCATTGGAAGAAAAATAAAAAGTATAAGAAAATATTCCAATTTAAATGAAAAAGATTTGAGAGGAAAGTATTCCACATTAAATTTAAAACCAAATATTAAGGTAGAAATAAAACGAACTGGGGCAGTTGATTAGTTCACGAATTACTTGTGAAGAACCTCATTTACTTATGAAAAGCTCACCGAGGTTGATATTAAACTTATCTTCCAATAGTTCAATAATTGTATGTAAAACCATAATTAACTACAATCCTTATTCAACAATCTGGCCCTATTGCGGAACAAAAATAAAAGAGCTCTCTTCAGTCATACTGCGGCTGGTTAGTTTAATAAAATTAGCCCCATAAACGGACATTTATGGGGCTGGTCCTTATTGGAGCAAGACACACTCTATTTACCCTGATCTTTGGTACCAAAACTCATTCCCAAAATCAAAGTAACATTTTTAATAACAAACACCGTTTTTGGTGCTAATATATTCATATAAATAGTTTTTAGTAGGTGATTAATTATGATTTTTGGTTACGCGCGAGTGAGTACGGAGGAACAAAACCTAGATATGCAAGTTGATGCATTAACACAATTCGGGGTTGAGAAGATTTATAAAGAAAAATTAACTGGCACACGAAGAGATAGGCCTCAATTAGAAGACCTTTTAAAAGTTTTACGAAGTGGCGATAAAATTGTTGTATATAAACTTGACCGTATTTCACGTTCCACAAAACATTTGATAGAACTGAGCGAATTATTTAACGATATGGGTGTACATTTTGTATCAATTACTGACAGTATTGACACTTCAACCGCAATGGGAAAGTTTTTCTTTCGTACAATGGCAAGCATCGCTGAACTAGAAAGAGATATTATTAGTGAACGAACAAAGTCTGGTCTTCAAGCAGCAAGATCAAGAGGAAAGAAAGGTGGGAGACCTACTAAGAAAGAAGATAAAGTGGAAATGGCTGTTAAGATGTATAAGAGTAA
>NZ_JBQAGB010000037.1:0-3409 GCF_051916145.1 Bacillus cereus group sp. MYBK245-2
GATGATACGTTTATGTATAATATATGACACATTATAGGTCATAAAAGAAAGTATATCAATCATAAAATGACTCATCCTGTTTCAAACATGTGTCACAGCTGATGACACATATACGTGTCACAGCTGATGACACATAACAATCTAGTAAACTCTTATATATCAACGTTTTTACTAATTTCCCTTCTATATCTCCTTAAAGGGCTTTTCTCCATACAAGGAACGGAGAGTATTTTTTGAGAAACCCACTCAAAAAATCTTCCTCCTTCCTCCTTGCATTCCGAAATTCGGCAGGTGTGAGCATGTCGCCAAGCCGAACATACCAAAAACGAGAATTTAGGTAGCACGACTTGGATTAGCAATTGTACCTGCCGAACCGCCTTGATTTATCGTTCAAAAATTTCACTTATGCTATATAAAGTTACGTTGAATTCTTGGGGGCTAGCCCCCAGACCCCCAGCCAACACTCACACCCAAAAACAAGGAGATCCTTTTTCTAATCTTATAGAAATGCTAGAATTATCCAGGGGAATTTAACTTAGACAAGGGGGTAATTTTGTGGCTAAAGTTACATTAACAAATATGTGTATGATTTATGATAAGAAAAATAATAAAGTCCTAGTTCAAGATAGAATTAAATCTTGGAAGGGAATTTCGTTCCCTGGAGGGCATGTGGAGGATGGGGAAAGTCTAATCGATTCCACTATAAGAGAAGTAAAAGAGGAAACAGGATTAATGATTTCTAATTTAGAACCATGTGGAGTTATTTATTGGTTTAATAATGAAACTGGTGAAAAGTTTTTTGTTTTTAATTATAGAACAGAAGTATTTAGTGGAGAACTGTTAGATAAAACAGATGAAGGTAGTATATTTTGGGTAGATAAAAATGAGTTATTGACACTTAATCTTGCAGAAGGAATGAAGGAAAGATTACCAATGTTTTTAGATAAAAAGTATTCAGAGGGATTTGGTATTTGGAATGAACATAATGCTGGTCGATTAAAATGGCAATAAAAAGAGCAGAGGTATTTGCATGGAGTGTGTCAACGGTACCGGACCGAACCCGTAAGGGAGCGGGAGGATAAGGAGTTGACACACTCACTATGCAACCCTCTTGTGGTTGTCAAAAGGTACCCTTTTGACCCTGCCCACCGGCGAGGGAGCCCCTCAAGGATTGAGGGGTTGGGGAGCTCGATTGAGTGGGTCTGGGGAAGAGTTCCCCAGCAGGTTTGGACAGAGTCCAAGGTTTTGTTTTTTGCCATGCTTTGCATGGCTTGGCGATAGCCAAAACGGCCTCGCAGAGCCTTTTCATTGTGTACATGGAGCGTAGCGGAATGTCACAATACAGAAAAGGTTACTTTGCCAAAGTAACAAAACTTTTGGTATAGTGGGGGCAAGGAGTTGATTCGTTATGAGTATGTCAGTTTCTCTCAAAAAGGCAACGAACAAAACCAACATTAAACACAATAACAGGACAATGAGCGAGAAGGAAAAAGAGCGAAATTCGCATATAGATTATTCAAAGTCTAATGAAAATAAATATCTTGTTCAGAAAAATTTGAAAGGGTTATATCAAGAAGAGTTCGGGGAAGCGTTGGAGAAATATAACGCCAAACAAAAACGATCTGATAGAAAAATTGACGATTATTATAAGCACATTCAGTCCAGTAAGAAAACTTCGCTTCAGCAAGAAATGATTATTCAAGTTGGTGATTTGAACGACTTCATTCGCAATGCCGATTATGAAAGAGCAAATGAAATTTTGTTAGAGTGGTTTAAGGATTTTGAGAAACGCAATCCTAATTTAAAAGTTTATAATGCGGTCATTCATAATGACGAGACAAGCCCTCATATGCATTTAAATTTTGTGCCTGTGGCGAGTGGATATAAGCGAGGGCTTGAAAAGCAAGTATCATTTGACCGAGCGATTACGCAACAAGATCCAACGTTAGATAAAACACGTCCTTTTGATGATTGGCGAGAAAAAGAAGTGAAGTTGTTAGAAAACATATTGAAAGAGCGTGGCATTGAACGAAAACTAGTTGGCTCAAACGAATATAAAGATGTGAACGAGTACAAAGAAAAAAAGGATTTAGAAAAAGAAATTCAATGGCTAGAAGGAGAAATTGTCAAAAAGAAAGATCAACTTGTAAAAGTTAGTGAGCAAATTCCTGAAAAGAAAATGAATCTAAAGAGCAAAAAGAAAGAGATTAAGACAGAGGTGGAATCCAAATTTATTGGGAAACCTAAAATCATTGAAAAAGAAACTGGTAATTATGTTTATACACCAAAGCAAATTAAACAATTAGAAGATTTGATAACGGCAGCATCCACTGTAAAAAAAGATTATGAACGCTTGCAGACGACAGATTTAGTCCAAGAAAATAAAAACCTTCGTGAGGAAGTCTATCAAAAGACAAAGGAAAATAGAAAGCTAATGAATCAAGTTGAAACATTAAATACTAAAATAAGCTCTTTAAAAGCTCATATAGGCGTTTTAAAAGAAAATGTAAGGGTTTTGTATCAACAAACGAAAAAAGTTTTTAAAGAGCAATTCAAGGCGTTTAGAGGCCTTATTAAGAATGAATTGGATATGAAGAAGATAGATAATCAATTTGAGCGTGAGCATAAAAAAGAATTGAAGACTAGACAACGAGGGTATGACATGGAGCGATGAAAACATAAATAAAGCGAGTAGACTTTACTACCCGCTTTATTTTAGATTCTCTCGTTCTCTTAAAGCTTTAAATCTGTCAAATTGACTTTGGTATTCGTAGTCTTTATTTTCTTTTTTGCTGACAAGGATTTTCCCGTCATATTTAGCAAATTTTTTCTTGTCATTTGAATCAGACCAAGCTAGATTCTCGTTAATTACATAAACATTTGATGTTCCCATTTTTAAGACATCTAAAAATCCGTTCTCTTCTAGTAGTTTTATTGCTCTATATACAGTTGATCTCGACTTTCCAAAATAATCCTCAAAAACAGAATAAGAGCAGGCTAGAGCATTTCTGTTATCCATGTGTTCCAAAATGAAAAAGAGCAAGGAACTTGCAAAGCTATGATTAGACATTAACCAACGTAATTCTGGCATGTTATCACGATAAAGCTGAATAAAATTATGATTCTTTTTTCTCTCTTCGTATTCGTTTTCTTTAGATAAATGATTTTCCTCAAGTTCCACAAGCTTTTGGAGTTGATGAAGTTGTTCTGGAGTCAATTCAACTGTAATCTTTTCGTCCAATTTTAGCACCTCTATCGACATTAAATTTTCTCCCCTTTTTTGAAATGTTTCATAGTTGATGATACGTTTATGTATAATATATGACACATTATAGGTCATAAAAGAAAGTATATCAATCATAAAATGACTCATCCTGTTTCAAACATGTGTCACAGCTGATGACACATA
>NZ_JBQAGB010000038.1:0-3277 GCF_051916145.1 Bacillus cereus group sp. MYBK245-2
CGATTTATAATTTAATTAAATTATAAATCGGGTATTTTAAAAGTGCAATATTTTTTATAGGATTTCACATTTATAATCCCACAAATTATAAATGATATAAAAAATAAATTTAATTTATAACTCCACAAATTACGGTATATAACTCCACAAATTACGGTTATAATCCCACAAATTATAACTTATAATCCCACAAATTATAGTATTTTCCTAGAAATCCAGTCATATCAACGGTTCAACCTATGTTCTCCCTTCTATTCTATTATTTTATAAAATTTAAAAGGGCTTTTCACTATGCAATAGTCGAGTAGTATTTTTTGAGAAAACCATTCAAAAAATCTCCACTCTTTTGCTATTGCATAGTGAAATTCGGCAGGTGTGAGCATGTCGCCAAGCCGAACAGACCAAAAACGAGGATTTAGATTGTTCGACTTGGACTAGCAATTGTACCTGCCGAACCGCCTTGCTCTATCGTTCTAAACAATCCGCTTATTCCATATTCATTTACGTTAAGATCCAGGGGGCTAGCCCCCAAACCCCCAGCCAGCACTCACACCCAAAAACAAGGAGAGAATGAACTTAGAACAGCACATTTATAGAAACTGTGTTTTTGCTAGATGCATATTAAAAAGGATAAGCATATGCTATATTACGCTTTCGTATAATTCCCTTATCTTTAAAGAGAACTTAAATCTTAATAATAGATTTGAGTTCTCTTTTTATATCATTATTCTCTAATTACCATATACATATAATATATTTAAAATTAATTTAAAAGGAGAAGTATGTTATATGACAAAATTGGAGGAACTAGAAAAAGATTTTAATCAAATGAATCTAGATTTAAAAGCTATACAACATGATATGAAAAGTTTAGAAGTAAGAATATTAGTAGCTGAAAAGGATGTTTTAACTATTAATAAACAATTAGATAAAATTAGTGCAAATACTACATGGATTTTACGATTGATCATAAGCGGATTGTTAACAGGAGTACTTGGTGTATTAGCTAAAAACCTGTTATAGGAAAAAAGGGTGTTGGTCAATCAAAACGGACCTAGCAAAGCGAAGGGAGTATTTGACTTGACCAACCGTACTACACCCAAACCCTCTTGGCATTGAACAAACAATCGTTTGTTCCTGCTAACCGGCGAGGGAGCCCCTCAAGGATTGAGGGGTTGGGGAGTTTGATTGAGGGGGTCTGGGGAAGAGTTTCCCCAGTGGGTTTGGGCAAAGCCCAAGGTTTGTTTTTTGCCAGGCAAAGCATGGCTTGGCGGAGCCAAAGAGCCTCGCAGAGCACGTCCAAATGAAATTTGGTATAACGTGCTAGACCAAATTTGGTTTTTCTTCTATCCCCATGTTAAACTAGTTACCAAAAGGGGGGGTCTTGCTCATGGCTCACGTTCAAAAATATGCAAAAGGAAATGTTCAAGGATTGTCCATTCACTGGGACAGAAAAACAGAAAATCATTCGAATCAAGACATTGATAATGAACGGTCACATTTGAATTATGATTTATGTGAAAAAGAAGGAGATACACTTTCACGCATGAATGATCGGTTAAGTGAAGTGCATTGCTTGAATCGAAAAGATGTAAAAGTCTGTGCAGATTGGGCTGTTACATTACCGGAAAGTTTGAAAGATGCTTCTGAGAAGGAACAACGTGAATTTTTTGAGAAAACCTATGAATTTTTAGCGAACCGTTATGGTGGTGAAAAAAATGTGTTGTCAGCCAATGTACATAATGACGAAACAAGACCGCATATGCATTTTGCTTTTATGCCTGTTGTTTGGGACGAGAAAAAGCAACAGGCAAAGGTTTCAGCTAAAGAAGTTTTAACAAGAAAAGATTTAAAAACATTTCACCAAGATTTAGATGAGTTTTTGAAAAAAGAAATACCACAAATCTACAAAGAAGGTATTTTAAACGATAAAACGATTGGCGTTGATACGGTTAAAGATTTGAAAAGGTATTCTGAAGAAATACAGAAACAAAAAGATGTAATGGATGCGGAAGTAAAGGTCAAAGAAAGAGAGTTAGAGGGGAAAATTCAATCATTAGATAAAGAATTGGAAAGTAAAAAAAATGAGTTTCTGAATTTGAGTGAAGCACTCCCTTCAAAAATTAATATCAAAGTAAAAGGAAAAGAGAAAAAAACAGAGGTTGTAAAAACAGGTTTTTTAAAATCAGAAACAGTAACTACAGAAACTGGGAATTGGATTGTTTCTGATAGTGAAATGAGAAGGATGCAAAAAGTTCTAAGCGATGCAAATTTCGTAAAGGAAGATTATGAGCGTTTGCAGCGTACAGATTTAGTTAAAGAAAACAAAGAATTACATGATAGAGTTGATAGTTTAGCCGATGGTTATGTTAAAGCTATTAATGAGAATACAGATTTGTATGAGAAGAATAGAGAATTACGTAAGGAAATAAGCTCGTTAAAAGCCCATGTAAAAGATTTAAAGGAAAATGTAAAGGTTTTATACCACAATACGAAAAAAGTCCTTGGAGAGCATTTTAAAGCGTTTAGAGGACTTGTTAAGAATGAATTGGATATAAAAGGTGTAGATAATCAATTTGATTGTGAATATAAGAAAGAAATTAAGAAACAACGTGGATATAACATGGAACGTTAAAACCGTCTCAGAATTAATTCTGAGACGGTTCGTCGTTTTTGTATGTTATTTCTGTTTTAAGCTCTCTTCCTTTAGTTGAATAGACTTGTTGTAATCGGATTTCTTGTATATCGTGCCAATGGCCACGACCAAAATAACGAGCATTTACTTGATATGTACCAGTACCTTTTCTAAAAAGAATTTCTGCATTTACAAGTTTGTTGATGTTGTTATTAAGAACTTGTACTGTTTTATATCCTAGTTCTTGTGCCATTTGTTTTTTTATAAAGCTATTTAGAATGATCATATTGTCATAAGACATTACTTTTAATAAAACGTTAATAACTCTATCTAAACCTTTAGGTAAATCATTTAAGGCTACAATATCTTTTAAATATATTTTTACGTAGTCTGGTTCTTTGTCGATATAAGCATTTATAATTTCTTCTTCTTCTTGAATTTCACCAGTATTTATATCTATTATTTTATTTTTTGTAACTTTAGAAACTTTTTTCAAGGGTCTTTCCGGTTGCATCAAATCTACCTCCTACCCGATTTATAATTTAATTAAATTATAAATCGGGTATTTTAAAAGTGCAATATTTTTTATAGGATTTCACATTTATAATCCCACAAATTATAAATGATATAAAAAATAAATTT
>NZ_JBQAGB010000039.1:0-3036 GCF_051916145.1 Bacillus cereus group sp. MYBK245-2
GATGGTAGTTGGGACCTTGTCCCTGTGAGAGTAGGACGTCGCCAAGCAAAAACCTAAGTCGTTTCGACTTAGGTTTTTTTGTGTTTATTTTTATATATCAAATGTCATAATTCATATATTTAGTAATCGTAAAGAGGGAAAAGGATGAAATAGAGACGTTTTAAAATCAACTACCCCAGTGAGACAAGGCCTTTCAGTGGGGGCTTGAGTTCGAGCGCTAGGTCTTTTCGTCTATTGCTAGACAGTTTGACGCTCTAGCATTCATGCTACCCTACGATTTGTCACGTAACTTACTAATCTATCTACACCTAAATCGTAACTCAAAGCGTTACTCGTAGTCGTGGATGGTTTCTTCATTTGAGAAACGTGCATTTCATATGTATAATGCACCTCAAAGAACCGACCTTTTTGCTTCGGTACAATCTAAATGTAGGAGATTTTTTTTTGTCTTAAATTTTTCGGCATACGTATTTTAATGGAACCGAATTTTTTCTGAATGCCACATTCATCGGAACTATCCAATGCCCGTTATTATCCACTTTAGGGACTTGATAGATTTCAATGATTCGTTTGTCAGTGGAACGAGAATAATTTGGGAACTTCAGACGCCCTGTGAACTTCTCAGGATTTTTCTTCCATTGTTCCAACGCTTTAAAAAAGCTCTTCACTTCTGCATATAAGGCTCCGCGAATCGCTTGAACAGAGTTTGATTGAACTCCTGGATAGTTCGTATCGGCTTGCATGGCAGTATCTACTTCTTTTACAGTAGCCATCCTGTTATTGTTTAAGTAACTTTGTTTTATCGTGTATAAGCCAACATTTCGCAATGCTTTTGAGCTATGTGACATGCGCTGAAGTAAACCCCCACTGATTAAAGTTTCAATTTATACAATGTTTTTTCGTTTTTAAAGGATTTCATTCATCAAAAAATCTATAATTAAGGTAATTAACATATATTTTTGATGGGTGTGGGGGATTATGAAAGAAATATGCATGTTATTAGTAGCTGTTATATTATGGGGAACAGCCATTGCACCAACAAAGTGGGCGTTAGAATCTATTCAGCCATTTACTTTGTTATTTATTCGCCTTTTCTTCGCGGGTGGAATTTGTTTGCTATTTTCATTTAAACAATTAAAAAGATCGGTTGTACATAAACAAGTGCCGTGGAAAAGAATGAGTTTACTATCTTTTACTGGTGTAGCTGGTTACTTTATGTTCACATCCTACGGTATTTCTTTAACAAGTGGATTGCATGTTAGTATTATTGATGCTGCTTTACCGTTAGTTACAATTCTTTTTTCAGCGTTCTTTTTGAAAGAAAAAATTAAGCTTAATTATTGGGTTGGTATTGTACTCGGGGCTATTGGAGTACTTCTTATTACAATCCCATCTAGTAACGGGGATCAAGAAGTATCTTTAATAGGAGATATCCTTATTTTATTAAGTACGTTCTTATTTGCCCTCTATACAGTATTGCTGAAACGACCAAAACAAGAAAAGTATTTATCAAACAAGGTTTTTACAACATTAACTTTAATTATTGGAGCTGTTATTTTATTACCATTTGCAATGGTAGAAACTTTTTACTATGGTTTCCCAGAAATCGAAACATGGAAGACTGGATTTAGTGTAATGTATCTTGTTATAGGGGCAACAATTTTAGCGTATTGGCTTTGGAATAGAGCATTAGAGACAGTCTCGGCATCAGTAAGTGGGTTATATTTAAATGCGTTACCATTAATAAGTATTGTTGCTTCAATTGTTTTATTAGATGAGTCTGTGACTTGGAAGATAGTAATAGGAGGAAGTTTAGTTTTAATAGGGGTAGGATGGGCAGATAAACAAAAAATAAGTAAGTTATTAAAGAGGAATAACTTGAATAGTAAGGAATGCTAAGCAGTATGTTGTATATAGTTTAAATAAAAAACACCTTATATATAAGGTGTTTTTTATTTGGAAAGATAATAGATTGAAATCAGTATGGATATTCTTTGCTATATTTATACGTATTGAAATCATTTTGAAATATTGTTTGAACGAGTTGTATACATTCAGTATCATAAAAACTTTCGAAAGTTGGAAGACGGGGGAATAAAGGGTCAGTAATATCGGATTCGCTAAAATTCCCTTTATAAATCATCGAGGGAGTTTGATGATGCCAGGATGTTGAAAACTCATTTATTGGCGCGTTTTTTAATTCGAAACGCTTTTCTAATGCTTTCATATCCTGATTGAAGTTTTCTAAGTATATATAATTGGTTACATATTTTTCTTCATCAGCTATATATTGTTGTGTGAAATGAGGGTTAATACTATTTGCTTGTGCCCCATTAATAAGTAGATAGTATAGAAATTGTTTAAATGAGAGCCCTTTGGACGAATTTTCGTCTTGATATAGAAACTTTCGGATAGGCTTCCATTCGGGATTTTCTATATAAGGAGGTGCAATTAAGGATACGAAAGAACTGACTGCTCTCTTATAAGGGTTACGAACAAGTTTAAAAGTTTCTTTTTGTTTTTCTCGTAACGCTATACCTAGCCGTAGACTATAGGCAGGCGCATTTTTGTATATATCATATTCATAATTATGAATGAAAGGGCTATAATTTAGAGCTGTTTGTAATAAATCAATTTGGTAAAAGAACCACTTGGCAAGAGAAGTACAACCACTTTTTTGGCTCCAAAATAGAATGATAGGAAACTTCTTATGATAGTGTGGATTTCTTGAATGAGCATTGATGATGTGTAATAAGGTAGGATCGAACAACCCCTACACCCCTTTCGGATATTTTAATTATATGTATGGAAAATAAAGAGGAATATGAGTAGCTGTTTCATCTTTTCTAAAAAAACGAAAGATTAATGTTGACTATTACTGAATAGGGGTGTAATATAAAACAAGTCGCCGATGACAACAACGTTGAAAGCGACAAACGAAATGAAAAACTTAGTTGACATTGAAAGATGAAAATGTTAACATAAGGAAGTCGCAAATGAGCGACCAAGTAGTTCTTTGAAAACTGAACGAAACAA
>NZ_JBQAGB010000040.1:0-2377 GCF_051916145.1 Bacillus cereus group sp. MYBK245-2
CAGCTTATTTAGTCGGGTAAGCGGGGGGCATCGCTGCCCCCAACTCCCCTCAGAACCGTACGTGACAGTTTCCCATCATACGGCTCAAGCCTTCTTTTTATCCGATTTCAGTCCCTTTAGTATAGGCAAGGTAAGTGAACTAATTTTAAGTTTAAATTAGACAATATGAGGTGTTGCGGAACAGGCATGTCTTTTACGACTACCTTTTCCCCGTTTTGTAGTGGAGTTTTGCAGATAGCGCAGCGGTAACCTTGTTTTCTAGCCAGCTTCATTCTATCCATCGTGTTTTCCGTATCAAATACCTTACGGTCTCTTTTTTCCCAGTATTCTTTCAATGTTGGGTCATCAGGACTATTTTTGAATTTCACCATGTTGTGTCTCTCAATCTTAATCCATGACATATGTAAGAGTTGGATATTTGTTTTCGGGCAGGTTGGTGTCCAAGCATTTCCACCATGATGTGGATGCCTGTAATATCTTGCATATATCCATTTCCACGACTTCTTTGGATGGAGCTGTCGAAGATGTTTGCCGATTCTCCAATAGATATAGCTATCCATTGTACCAAAGATTTTCTTAGAAACGACATGTTTCCAGTATTGCCCGTATCCTCTGATAATAGGATTAAGCACTCGGATGATTTCTCCGATGGGTTGACCCCTCATGACACGTAAAGTATCTCCAATTTTCTTCTTCGCTTTCTGTCTACTGCCCTTACTTGGTTTGATGAACAGTTTATTCCCCTGTTCAGTTTGGTACTGCCGAATCAAGAATCCTAGGAACTCAAATCCTTCCTCAATATGTGTAACCTTCGTCTTTTCAGGGCTTAATTCCAATCCCCTGTCCTTTAAGTAGGGACGAAGTCTCATATATACAGAGAGTGCTTGTTCTTTTGTCTCCGTTAAGACCACAAAATCATCTGCGTAACGGATAAGGGTAAATTTGCAAGCAGGATTCATAATATAACTATCATTAGCTTTATAGTTTTTCTTGTAAGTAATTCCCAAGGTTTCTTCCATTCCATGAAGGGCAATGTTAGCGAGAAGTGGCGAGATAATTCCTCCTTGCGGAGTACCTTCTTGCGTTTCCGCGAAAAAGCTTTGCTCCATGTATCCCATCTTGAGCCATCGCTTCAATAGTTTTCTTCCGGGGAAGTAAGAAGTTTGTTTGAGTATCCACTCATGGTTGAGATGATCAAAACAGCCCTGAAAATCTCCTTCAAATATCCATTTCTTCTTTGTGCCCCCGTTGATTCTATTGAAAATGCTTCGTATGGCATCATGGGTACTTCGCTTAGGACGAAACCCGTAAGAAATAGCTTCAAATCTGGCTTCCCACTGTGGTTCAAGGGCATTTCGCACTATATTTTGATATACCCTATCCTTTATAGTTGGGATGCCCAACGGTCGCAATTTTCCGTTTTTCTTCACAATGTATATACGTTTTGCTGGTTTTGGTCGGTGTTGTAGCGTATTTAACTTTTTGAGTTGCTCATAGAGAAGATTTCTTTCTCTGCGACTCAAGGCTGTATGTTCATCAACACCTGCTGTTCGCTTTCCTTTATTCTGCTGTGTTACTCGTCTAATTGATAACAGTAAGTTTGCTTCGCTTCTCATGAGTAAGCGTTGAAGTTTTCTTACCTTTCTTTGTTGCTGTAACTGTTCGGCACGGTAAATTCTTTGTCGTAACTTCGTCACATACATCTGAACTGCTTTCCAGTTTGTATACGAGACGTGCGCCGACGCTCGTTCTGAGGTGTTCATAACTGCACGCTCCTATTCGTCAGAAGATAACTTACAAATGTATTTCCATGTTGAAGACCTATAAGAAGTGGGCTCCCTTTCAGGCTTGTCATGGGTTTGTCCGTAAGGACGACAATATCCGCTCAGTTATACATATTTCTATGCTTTCCTGTTTCCTTTCGGCTAGCGGCTTTTGCTTTCTCTTATATCCTTTACCCTCTGCCACATCGTTTGACTTTACAGTCATCCTACTGCTTGCGCAGATGACATAGGGCTTACCAAGTTTCACATTCCACAGATACGACAGGGTTAGGTGGACTCTTTACTCCGGATAAGTTGCGGGATGCAACGCGGCAGTATTATGAGAATGCCTTTCCTCTTATCAAGACCTGGGTAGAGCTGTACATTATCCCAAGCTAACGATTACGAAGCTTACGAGCCTTCACTCTCGTTCACCGTACCTGTCTTCTCCTAGCGGTATTCCGAGTCATGTACAGACTCTCTGTTTCCACATTTCCTCATGCAACCCACGAGCCCGTTACCAAGTCCGCAGTTTCGGATGGAGATAGACTTTGCATCTAATCTAGTAGCAGAAGCTACCCTGTGGGAATGCGACTTCTTGTCGCACCATAATT
>NZ_JBQAGB010000041.1:0-2334 GCF_051916145.1 Bacillus cereus group sp. MYBK245-2
GTTCATCCTGAGCCAGGATCAAACTCTCCAATAAAGTTAGTTTGTCTAGCATCTAAAATAAAAATTGACGTTTCACGTTGTTTGTTTCGTTCAGTTTTCAAAGAACTACTTAGTCGCTCATTTGCGACTTCCTTATGTTAACATCTTCGTTAGTTAATGTCAACTAAGTTTTTTATTTCGTTTGTCACTTTCGACGTTATTGTCATCGGCGACTTGTTCTATATTACACCTCTAATCTCTAATCGTCAATACGTTTTTTAAAAAAACTTCATTTTTTTAAAACCCTATTTACATACCTCTTCTATCAGAATATATAAGCAACCCATATACTACTCTATGGGTTGCTTTCCATCATAAAAACTATTGTTCTTTTGAAGGTACCGAACAGCTTTCATCTGTACAAGACATATCGCTTCCACCTTCTGAAGAAAGCTCTTGTAACGTAGGTACAGGATTCTCTTCTTCCCACACTTGCTGAAGTGCACCAACAAAAGTTTCAAGTGGTTGTGCACCTGAAATAGCATACTTTTGATTAATAATAAAATAAGGTACTCCTGAAATTTGATATTGCTGAGCAATCGCTTCATCAACTCTAACATCATTTGCATATGCGCTTTTATCATTAATAACCTGTAAAGCTTCTTGTTTGTCTAAACCTGAAGCTTCAGCTATAGTAGCGAGCGTATCCACATCACTTAAATTTCTTGATTCAGTGAAATATGCAAAAAGTAGATTTTCCGTAATCTCTTTTTCTTTCCCTTGATCCTTTGCAAATTTCGCAAGACGATGCGCATCAAAAGTGTTCGTCGGCTTCATCTCATCAAAATTAAAACTTAAACCCATACTAGCTGCATGATTACCTAGCTGCACGTTATTACGTTTCGCTTCTTCAATACTAATCCCATACTTTGATGCAAGTACTTCATTAATACTTGTTCCAGAATAGATTGGAGCATTTTGGTCTAATTCAAAACTTTTAAACTCAACTTCAACATCCTTCTTATGAGGAAATTGCTCTAAAGCTACTTCTAATCTACGTTTCCCAATGTAGCAAAACGGGCATACAAAATCTGACCATACTTCAATTTTCATAGAAACACCTCATTAACATGTAGTTTTCAATCATTGTAGCACTGGCACTAAGGAATTCAAAAATTTATGCTTCAAGCCTTATATACTACAACCTAAAATAAATCTATAAATAGAAAAACGATAATCAAAAGTATTACCTTCTGATTATCGCATATATAAATCTAATTATACTTAAATATATCTTCCCACGAACTTCCATACGGTATTCCAATATGCATTTGAATCTATCTTCTCAGCTTCTCCATTCCAACTTATCGAAAGAATTTATGTGTAGTGTATTAGGTTTATGATTTGATACAAAGTTGGCATCCTTTTCTTCATTTGTAGCCAACACATCTCCTGATGCATTCACAGTTTCTACTAAGTGAGGGTTATCCTCTAAAAATTCTTTTTCTTGTTTCGCATTCAACGCATAGTTATAAAAATAATTCCCAACTAACATATATACAATCGCTAGAAGGACTAAGACTACTATATTGACACTCCCACGGCTAAAGCCGCAAGCTGACTAACGTCAGTGGGATTCTTGCTACCAAAGGCGAAGTCTATTTCTAGTATCGCTGACGTGCAAGATTGCGGTGTGCCATCACCACTCCATATCCAGTGCATCTAGCAGATACGGCACTCGTTCTATTACCAAACGAGTCAGATTGTGAGTTCTCAAATGTGTTTTAGCGTCTTGTACTTGACGACTCAATACATTTTACGGAGCAGAAGAATTTGTTACTCCAACCTCATATGTATTCTGTTTTCAGAGAACAAGATTGTTTTAGAGACTTTCACTTCTCTGTTATGAAAATTATACCATTTCAAATACTTGATGTACAGAACGTACTTTCGGTTTTTTATCTATACATCGCATTTGACCTCACTATCATCCCACCCCTAAAGGGGGTACTATCGCACCGTAGTGGGCTTTCCTATTCGGAAAATCTGTAATTATACCTATCTTTTTCATGTTATCTCCTTTAAAAAAATTAAATCTTCCTATATTAAAGTACTTCAAAAAATAACTGTACTATTTTAACATACCGATAGATTGCTTCCACAAAAAATAAAATAGAAAATCTTAAACTACATATCGAAATTG
Source organism: Bacillus cereus group sp. MYBK245-2 (assembly GCF_051916145.1). Taxonomy (NCBI): domain Bacteria; kingdom Bacillati; phylum Bacillota; class Bacilli; order Caryophanales; family Bacillaceae; genus Bacillus; species Bacillus cereus group sp. MYBK245-2. The sequence goes on from NZ_JBQAGB010000041.1 coordinate 2,183, forward strand.
AATATAACAGAATAACTTGAGACTGATCAGAAGTTAGAAACACAAAAAAGACGAGTCATTCTGACTCGTCTTAAGCTTGCTTGGCGACGTCCTACTCTCACAGGGACAAGGTCCCAACTACCATCGGCGCTAGAGAGCTTAACTTCCGTGTT
>NZ_JBQAGB010000043.1:0-1567 GCF_051916145.1 Bacillus cereus group sp. MYBK245-2
TTTTAGTTTGGTTAAGTTAGAAAGGGCGCACGGTGGATGCCTTGACACTAGGAGTCGATGAAGGACGGGACTAACGCCGATATGCTTCGGGGAGCTGTAAGTAAGCTTTGATCCGAAGATTTCCGAATGGGGAAACCCACCATACGTAATGGTATGGTATCCTTATCTGAATACATAGGGTAAGGAAGACAGACCCAGGGAACTGAAACATCTAAGTACCTGGAGGAAGAGAAAGCAAATGCGATTTCCTGAGTAGCGGCGAGCGAAACGGAACATAGCCCAAACCAAGAGGCTTGCCTCTTGGGGTTGTAGGACATTCTATACGGAGTTACAAAGGAACGAGGTAGACGAAGCGACCTGGAAAGGTCCGTCGTAGAGGGTAACAACCCCGTAGTCGAAACTTCGTTCTCTCTTGAATGTATCCTGAGTACGGCGGAACACGTGAAATTCCGTCGGAATCTGGGAGGACCATCTCCCAAGGCTAAATACTCCCTAGTGATCGATAGTGAACCAGTACCGTGAGGGAAAGGTGAAAAGCACCCCGGAAGGGGAGTGAAAGAGATCCTGAAACCGTGTGCCTACAAATAGTCAGAGCCCGTTAACGGGTGATGGCGTGCCTTTTGTAGAATGAACCGGCGAGTTACGATCCCGTGCGAGGTTAAGCTGAAGAGGCGGAGCCGCAGCGAAAGCGAGTCTGAATAGGGCGTTTAGTACGTGGTCGTAGACCCGAAACCAGGTGATCTACCCATGTCCAGGGTGAAGTTCAGGTAACACTGAATGGAGGCCCGAACCCACGCACGTTGAAAAGTGCGGGGATGAGGTGTGGGTAGCGGAGAAATTCCAATCGAACCTGGAGATAGCTGGTTCTCCCCGAAATAGCTTTAGGGCTAGCCTTAAGTGTAAGAGTCTTGGAGGTAGAGCACTGATTGGACTAGGGGTCCTCATCGGATTACCGAATTCAGTCAAACTCCGAATGCCAATGACTTATCCTTAGGAGTCAGACTGCGAGTGATAAGATCCGTAGTCAAAAGGGAAACAGCCCAGACCGCCAGCTAAGGTCCCAAAGTGTGTATTAAGTGGAAAAGGATGTGGAGTTGCTTAGACAACTAGGATGTTGGCTTAGAAGCAGCCACCATTTAAAGAGTGCGTAATAGCTCACTAGTCGAGTGACTCTGCGCCGAAAATGTACCGGGGCTAAATACACCACCGAAGCTGCGGATTGATACCAATGGTATCAGTGGTAGGGGAGCGTTCTAAGGACAGTGAAGTCAGACCGGAAGGACTGGTGGAGTGCTTAGAAGTGAGAATGCCGGTATGAGTAGCGAAAGACGGGTGAGAATCCCGTCCACCGAATGCCTAAGGTTTCCTGAGGAAGGCTCGTCCGCTCAGGGTTAGTCAGGACCTAAGCCGAGGCCGACAGGCGTAGGCGATGGACAACAGGTTGATATTCCTGTACCACCTCTTTATCGTTTGAGCAATGGAGGGACGCAGAAGGATAGAAGAAGCGTGCGATTGGTTGTGCACGTCCAAGCAGTTAGGCTGATAAGTAGGCAAATCCGCTTATCGT
>NZ_JBQAGB010000044.1:0-1449 GCF_051916145.1 Bacillus cereus group sp. MYBK245-2
AGTGAACTGGACCCGAAAAGTTAGACATATATTTAAGCAGCTAATAAGGATTGAATTCTGTATTTTACAGGAGGCAATCCTTTTAATTTTGCCTTAATCCTTTTATTATTGTAATAATAAATATAATTCTCTAGTTCTTCCCTAAAGTGTTCCATACTTTCAAAATCTTTAAGATAAAGTAATTCAGATTTTAATAAGCCAAAGAAATTTTCAATGACTGCATTATCTAAGCAATTTCCCTTACGGGACATACTTTGAGTTATATTATTTTCTCTTAAAATATATTGATATCTATCCATTTGATAGTGCCAACCTTGATCTGAATGAAGGATAGGAGTATCTTCTTTATCCAAGCATTTTAAAGCCTTATCTAACATCCTTTCGACTAGAAGGAATGTAGGGCGTTTCTCAATATTATAGGAAATAATCTCACCATTAAACAAGTCTAGAATAGGAGATAGGTAGAGTTTTTCACCAAACAAATGAACTTCAGTAACATCTGTAACCCACTTTTCATTAGGCTTAGAGGCCTTGAAATCACGCTTCAAGACATTTGGCGCTACCTTCCCAACCTTCCCGCGATAAGAGCGGTATTTAGTGATTCTTACCAACGATTTTAACCCTAATTGATTCATTAAGCGAAGGACGGTTTTGTGGTTAATGGTATAGCCCTGATTACGTAATTCAAGTGTGATACGCCTATAGCCATATCGCCCTTGGTGTTCCTGAAAAATCTGCTTAATACTTTCTTTAACCTCGTTATATTTATCTTCACGACTCATTTGTTTCACCCAGTAATAATATGTACTACGAGCCATTTCAGCCGCTTTAATCAAGTCGATAATTTTATATTCATGCCTTAACTCATATATTATGTGTGCTTTGTCTTTTTCAGAGATTGTTGTTTTTGTTGAATTAAGGCGTGTAACTTTTTTAAATAAGCATTTTCCATGCGTAAGTATTCAATTTCTTTTTGTAAATCATTTTGAGAGTTAATATTTTGTTTTTTCTTAGGTGCAATAGCCTGTTTCTTCTTCACAGTGGAGTACCCCTTACTTGTTTTACGAAGAGCATCTATCCCCTGTGATTCTAGCATTGATCGCCACTTCCTAACGGTACGAGGAGATGGAACGTTGAACATAGCGGCCGCTTGTAGGGGCGAAGCTCCTGTATTGTTCATAAAATTCAATACTTCCATTTTAAACTGAATGTCATACCTTGTACATTTAGAGTTTAAGGACTCTATTCCTTGTTCTCTAGTACGTGCCACCCACTCTTTTAATAACGATATACTGACTTGATATTTTTTGGCAGTCACTTTAAAAGAATCATTTGTATTTAAATAATGTTCAACGGCATTTCTTTTTAATTCGAATTTATATTTTCTAGACATAATAAAACCGCACCTCCAATTGTTAGTTATTTGTCTAACAAATTGGGTGCGGTTCA
>NZ_JBQAGB010000045.1:0-1377 GCF_051916145.1 Bacillus cereus group sp. MYBK245-2
AAGGCTGAGCTGTGATGGGGAAGCTCCTTATGGAGCGAAGTCTTTGATTCCCCGCTGCCAAGAAAAGCTTCTAGCGAGATAAAAGGTGCCTGTACCGCAAACCGACACAGGTAGGCGAGGAGAGAATCCTAAGGTGTGCGAGAGAACTCTGGTTAAGGAACTCGGCAAAATGACCCCGTAACTTCGGGAGAAGGGGTGCTTTCTTAACGGAAAGCCGCAGTGAATAGGCCCAAGCGACTGTTTAGCAAAAACACAGCTCTCTGCGAAGCCGTAAGGCGAAGTATAGGGGGTGACACCTGCCCGGTGCTGGAAGGTTAAGGAGAGGGGTTAGCGTAAGCGAAGCTCTGAACTGAAGCCCCAGTAAACGGCGGCCGTAACTATAACGGTCCTAAGGTAGCGAAATTCCTTGTCGGGTAAGTTCCGACCCGCACGAAAGGTGTAACGATTTGGGCACTGTCTCAACCAGAGACTCGGTGAAATTATAGTACCTGTGAAGATGCAGGTTACCCGCGACAGGACGGAAAGACCCCGTGGAGCTTTACTGTAGCCTGATATTGAATTTTGGTACAGTTTGTACAGGATAGGCGGGAGCCTTTGAAACCGGAGCGCTAGCTTCGGTGGAGGCGCTGGTGGGATACCGCCCTGACTGTATTGAAATTCTAACCTACGGGTCTTATCGACCCGGGAGACAGTGTCAGGTGGGCAGTTTGACTGGGGCGGTCGCCTCCTAAAGTGTAACGGAGGCGCCCAAAGGTTCCCTCAGAATGGTTGGAAATCATTCGTAGAGTGCAAAGGCATAAGGGAGCTTGACTGCGAGACCTACAAGTCGAGCAGGGACGAAAGTCGGGCTTAGTGATCCGGTGGTTCCGCATGGAAGGGCCATCGCTCAACGGATAAAAGCTACCCCGGGGATAACAGGCTTATCTCCCCCAAGAGTCCACATCGACGGGGAGGTTTGGCACCTCGATGTCGGCTCATCGCATCCTGGGGCTGTAGTCGGTCCCAAGGGTTGGGCTGTTCGCCCATTAAAGCGGTACGCGAGCTGGGTTCAGAACGTCGTGAGACAGTTCGGTCCCTATCCGTCGTGGGCGTAGGAAATTTGAGAGGAGCTGTCCTTAGTACGAGAGGACCGGGATGGACGCACCGCTGGTGTACCAGTTGTTCTGCCAAGGGCATAGCTGGGTAGCTATGTGCGGAAGGGATAAGTGCTGAAAGCATCTAAGCATGAAGCCCCCCTCAAGATGAGATTTCCCATAGCGTAAGCTAGTAAGATCCCTGAAAGATGATCAGGTTGATAGGTTCGAGGTGGAAGCATGGTGACATGTGGAGCTGACGAATACTAATAGATCGAGGACTTAACCATATAATATGTAGCAA
>NZ_JBQAGB010000046.1:0-1269 GCF_051916145.1 Bacillus cereus group sp. MYBK245-2
TGTTTTTGTGTCTGAACCTCTTTTTATGTGTCAACACTGATAAAAAAGAGGAAAAGGAGAGATTTCTTATGATGGGTGCTTTAAAAAATCATCGTGACGAGCGTGTATCTGTTTCTGTAGAAGAGTTGGTTCCACAAGATCATTTCCTTCGTGCAATTGAAGCGACAATTAGTTTTGATTTTATTGAAGAGAAGTTACGTCCTTATTACTGTGAAAACAATGGACGCCCGTCCATTCATCCTATTGTTTTATTTAAGATGATGTTTATTGGATATTTTTACGGCATTCGTTCTGAGCGTCAATTGGAAAAGGAGATTAAAACGAATATTGCCTACCGTTGGTTTTTAGGGTTTTCTCTATCGGATACGATTCCGGATCATTCTACAATCAGTTGGAATCGTCGTACTCGTTTTATTCATACAAATATTTTCGAAGAAATTTTTGATGAGATCGTGAGGCAAGCAACAGAGCACCGGATGGTGGGAGGACGTGCACTGATGACAGATTCTACACATATTAAGGCCAATGCCAATAAAAATAAATTTGTACATAAATATAAAAAAGAAAAAGCAAAGTTTTATATAGATGAGCTAGAAGCTGCGGTAATCGAAGATCGTGAGGTACACGGAAAAAAGAATTAAAACCTAGAAAGGAAAGTGATACCCCTACCAAAAAAACTCGTATAAGTACAACGGATCCAGATAGTGGATTTTTAATGAGAGATGGAAAACCAAATGGTTTTCATTTCTTGGATCATCGTACGACTGATGCGAAGTACAATATTATTACAGATACCTATGTAACGGCTGGAAATATGACAGATTCCGAGCCGTATTTAGCACGCCTCCAAGCTCAGATTGATAAATTCGACTTCAAAGTAGAAGCTGTTGCCCTTGATGCTGGCTATTTCACAGGATATATCTGTAAGAAACTATCAGAACGGAATATATTTATGGTGATGGGGTATCGCCGATTTGGAAAACGGAATAAAGAAGTACCGAAAAGCCAATTTAAATATGTAGAAGAAATGAATGTTTTCGCTTGTCCGATGGGATGTATTTTAGAATATGTAACAACTGATCGTGAAGGATACCGTCAATACAAATCGAATCCAGAAGACTGCGCTGTTTGTCCGTTACGTGAGGTGTGCTTTTCAAAGAAACAAAAACAAAAAGTTATCACTCATCATGTGTGGGAGAAATATAAGGATATTGCTAGAAAAAACAAGCTAACAGCTACAGGGAAAAGATTGTATAAAGTACGCTGTTC
>NZ_JBQAGB010000047.1:0-1074 GCF_051916145.1 Bacillus cereus group sp. MYBK245-2
AGTAGCTGGTGGTTTTCAGGTAAACGTTCTAATGCTTTCTCTAACATCTCTGAAACAAGTGAATACGTCGGTCTAGAACCGATTGTATAGGTAATAATTTCACCATTATATAAGTCTAATACAGGTGATACATACAGTTTCTCTCCAAACAATTTAAACTCTGTGATGTCCGTTACCCATTTTTGATTCGGGACATCTGTATAAAAATTACGCTCTAAAATATTAGGTGCAATTTTACCGACTTTCCCTTTATAGGATTTATATTTCTTCATACGCACAACACACTTTAATCCAAGCTCTTTCATAATGCGCTGAACCTTCTTGTGGTTCACTTTCTGGCCACGATTCGTTAATTCATCACGAATGCGACGGTAACCATAACGACCTTCATTTTCCTCATAAATTGCTTTAATTTCAGCTTTCAAATCGGCATCTTGATCCGGACGATTCATTTTCTTTACTAAATCATAATACGTACTCCGTGGAATACCAGCTAGCTCCACGAGTGCCTTCACCGAATATTTATGCCTTAATTCATAGACTACTTGTGCCTTGTCTTGTTTCGTGATTTTTCCTTGTTTTGAACTAAGGCATTCAACTTTTTTAAGTACTCATTTTCCATTTCAAGCTGTTGAATACGTGCTTCAAGTGCTTCGACTGACCCTTCAGCTAAAGCTTGTTTTACTTGTTTATTTGAATCTTTTTTCATGGATGGACGCCCCTTTTTCTTAGATTGAAGGGCATCAATTCCTTGTGTTTCGAGCTGTTTTTTCCAAACAGAAATCGTTGAAGGGGCAGGAATGTTAAAGATAGCTGCCGTCTCAAATAAGGACATACCGTTTTCAATCATAAAGTTTAGTACGTCTAGTTTAAATTGTTGTGTGTAATTTGTACATCGTTTTAGAAAAGCTTCCATACCATTCTGTTTATATTGGTTTACCCAATTCAAAATAATTGTGTCACTTATACCAATCGATTTACCCATTTCTCGATAACTTTCATTTCCGTTTAAATAACGTAAAACGATTTGTATTTTTTCATCAGCTGTAAATTTAGCCATAGAAAAACTGCACC
>NZ_JBQAGB010000048.1:0-901 GCF_051916145.1 Bacillus cereus group sp. MYBK245-2
ATACGTGTTCGTAATTGTCGTTCCTTCTACTTTTGTCTCGTAGCCGTCTACTTTCACTTCACTTACTGTGTACTTGATTTCATTGCCTTTTTCATCATACTTCGGTAAATCTTTAAAGCTGAAGTTCCAGTTGCCTTTTTCATCAGCTTTCACTGTCGCATCTTGTACTACTTTATCACCTTGAAGCAATTGTACTGTGATGCTTCCTGGACGTGTGTTGAATTTGTTGTTGTAGTCTTCCCAGACTTTCTTACCATTTACTTCTGTTTTGTCTGTATTTTTGTATGTGTTCGTAATTGTTGTTCCTTCTACTTTTGTCTCGTAGCCGTCTACTTTCACTTCACTTACTGTATATTGGATTTCGTTTCCTTCTCCATCATACTTCGGTAGATCTTTGAAGCTGAAGTTCCAGTTACCTTCTTTATCTGCTTTTACTTCTTCTGTTTTAAATTCTGTTCCATTTTGAAGCAGTTGTACTTTGATGCTTCCTGGACGTGTGTTGAACTTGTTGTTGTAGTCTTCCCAGACTTTCTTACCATTTACTTCTGTTTTGTCTGTATTTTTGTATGTGTTCGTGATTGTCGTTCCTTCTACTTTTGTCTCGTAGCCGTCTACTTTCACTTCACTTACTGTATATTGGATTTCGTTTCCTTCTCCATCATACTTCGGTAGATCTTTGAAGCTGAAGTTCCAGTTACCTTCTTTATCTGCTTTTACTTCTTCTGTTTTAAATTCTGTTCCATTTTGAAGCAGTTGTACTTTGATGCTTCCTGGACGTGTGTTGAACTTGTTGTTGTAGTCTTCCCAGACTTTCTTACCACTTACTTCGGTTTTGTCTGTATTTTTGTATGTGTTCGTGATTGTTGTTCCTTCTACTTTTGTCTCGTAGCCGTCTACTTTC
>NZ_JBQAGB010000049.1:0-773 GCF_051916145.1 Bacillus cereus group sp. MYBK245-2
TTGAAATTCCCTGCTTATGTATCTTCAACATCATAACCGAATTACATAAATTTAAACGTTATAAAAACTGTAGAAAAAAAGAAAAGAACGCCTTTTGACTGAAGCGTTCTTGCGATATCTATTCTTTTAAAAGATAGGTTACTTTATTTAAAATCTTTTCGATTTGTTTCGCGTTTTTACTATACATTTCGCTCGCTGATTTCGACTTTGTTTCTAGGGAAAATAGTTCGAGATCAGCATGACATTTTTTTAATGATGCTAATAATAAAGGTTTGTTTTGAGGAGAAGGCATTTGTAGTTTGTCATTATAAATGTCGATAGTCAGTTGTCCGTATGAATCAACTTGACCGAGAAAGACATTTTCGATAACAACACCGAGCTTTTCTAGTTCAGCATGTAGCCAAGCGCGGTTATGTCCACTTGCGGATAGCGGTTCATCTAAGACATTGCCATCCATAATAACAGTTTGTGGTTCTTTTTCGTTTGCTACTTTTAAACCGATGTCTTTTGCTGTGAGTGGTTGGCGATCTTTCTTTAATAATACATTTAATTCTCCGCTCGGTTCTAGTACAGCAAATTCAACATCAGCTACGCTGAAAGCATCTTTTCCACGGAGAAGTTCCAGTAATTCGTCACTTGTATATTTTTCTTTCTTTAAGTTATCTTCGAGTATCTTTCCATCTTTTATTAATACGGTAGATTTCCCTTCAAAGAAGTCCCGAGCTGTTTTGTTCTTTAAAGAAAGGATTCCTGTTAAAAAAGGTACCACAGCG
>NZ_JBQAGB010000050.1:0-630 GCF_051916145.1 Bacillus cereus group sp. MYBK245-2
GGGTTCCAAGAAGACTTTGAATCACAAGAACTAACCAATGAGTCAATCGGTGTGGATGTTGGTTTAAAAGAGCTGTTTGTAGCTTCTAATGGTACGAAAGAACGAAATATAAACAAAGACGCCAAGGTTAAAAAACTTTTGAAAAGGAAAAAGTCAGCGCAAAGAGATATGTCTAGGAGATTTAAAAAAGGTGTGAAAATTCAATCTGCTGGATATGAAAAAGCAAAAATCGAGCACCTGCGGTTATCTAGGAAAATTATGAATATCCGAAATAACCATATCCATCAAGCAACAGCTAAATTGGTGAAAACCAAACCAATGAGAATTGTTGTGGAAGACTTATCTATCTCAAACCTGTTAAAAAACAAAAAACTATCGAAAGCATTTTCCTCTCAAAAATTATACTTCTTCTTTCAATGTTTATCATACAAGTGCGAGAAGTATGGCATTGCGTATGTAAAAGCTGATAAATGGTTCGCCTCAAGCAAGATTTGCTCATGTTGCGGCGTAAAATACGACCATTCAGTTCAACCAGAAGGACAGTGGAGTTTAAAAATACGTGAGTGGTGTTGTGCTTCATGCAATAGCTATCACGATCGGGATGTAAATGCTGCGATAAATTTATCAAGA
>NZ_JBQAGB010000051.1:0-570 GCF_051916145.1 Bacillus cereus group sp. MYBK245-2
ACCTTTTGGAGCCAGCCGCCTAAGGTGGGACAGATGATTGGGGTGAAGTCGTAACAAGGTAGCCGTATCGGAAGGTGCGGCTGGATCACCTCCTTTCTATGGAGAATTGATAAGCGCTGCTTATCAATATAAGTTTCCGTGTTTCGTTTTCGTTTAGTTTTGAGAGTTCAATAAAAAGTATTGACTCTTAAATGAGGATATGATATAAATAAATCCTGCAATTTGTATGGGCCTATAGCTCAGCTGGTTAGAGCGCACGCCTGATAAGCGTGAGGTCGATGGTTCGAGTCCATTTAGGCCCACCATACAACTTGGGGCCTTAGCTCAGCTGGGAGAGCGCCTGCCTTGCACGCAGGAGGTCAGCGGTTCGATCCCGCTAGGCTCCACCAAAAAGCTATTTTAAATAGCAAATGGTATGTTCTTTGAAAACTAGATAACAGTGTAGCTCATATTTTTTAATTTTAGTTTGGTTAAGTTAGAAAGGGCGCACGGTGGATGCCTTGACACTAGGAGTCGATGAAGGACGGGACTAACGCCGATATGCTTCGGGGAGCTGTAAGTAAGCTTTGA